>NZ_JBWKEC010000036.1:0-34205 GCF_056435645.1 Amycolatopsis sp. NPDC043889 | reverse complement strand
GGGCCCCTTAAGAACCCCGCGGGTGGTTTTTGGGACCAAATGGTTGTTGGGGTGGGGGGGGGGGGGGGGGGTGTTTGGGGCGAAACCCAAAACCCCCCCCCACGACCCACTGGATCAACGCGCCACGGTCGCTTCGCCGCTAAGAAGTTGCCGAGCCCATTCGGTGATCACGGCGGCCGTCTTCGCCGGCTGGTCCTCGGCCGTGTACGCGTGACTGTCCGGAATGGTCTTCAACGGCGCGTCCAGCCGTTCGGCGAACCGCCGCGCGTGGGCGAGCGGGAACACGCGTCCTCCGCGGCCCAGGCCAGCAGGATCGGTTTGCCGAACCGGGTCGTGAGGCGGGCGGCCGCCTCACGGCTGTACCGCGCCGACACGCTGCCGATGGCCTTGCGGCCGTCGTGGCGGATGGCCGGATCGGTCATGACGGGGCCGATGAAACTCTCCATGGCCCGTGCGTCGACGGGATACTCGACGAGCCAGCCGTAGGTGTTGCGCCAGCGCCACGTGCGGCGGATCGGCGGCTACGCGGCGGGCCGCGAATTGGCGGAACGGCTCGCCCGGTCGGTCGCCGAGCAGAACGCGCGGCTCGTGGGCGCCCTGCGTGTAGGGGTGGAGGCCGGCGAACTGCGGGACGTCGACGCGGAAGAGGCCGCCACCGTGCTGTGGGCGGCGTGGAACGGGATCATCAGCCTCGGCTGGCGGCCGGATGCCTTGCGCCGCGACGAAAAGCAGCTGCGTGCCTTGCTCGCGGCGGCGACCGAGATCGCCGCGAACGGCTTGGTGAAACGCTAGTCGGCCTGCGGGTCCCAGGTCAGCAACCGGACCTTGCTGACGGTCTGGACATGCCGCCGCATCGCGTTCGCGGCCGCCTTCGGGTCGCCGTTCCGGATGGCCTCGGCGATGTTGTGATGCTGGCTCAGTGAGCGCCACGGCCTGCCGGGTTGCCGCAAAGACTCGTTGCGGCTTTCCGCGATCTGCGTGTCGATCGAACGCATGAACTCGGCGAGGAGGGCGTTGTTCGCGGCGGCGGTGATCGCTTCGTGGAACCGGCGATCGCCTTCGGCGCCGTGCCCGCCGTCCTCGATCTCGGTCTTCATGTACTCCAGTGCCGCGTCGATGGCGGCGAGGTCCGCGTCGGATCGTCGCGACGCGGCCAGTTCCGCGAGCTTGGTCTCCATCGCCTCGCGGGCTTCGAGTACTTCCGGAAGCCGCTTGCGGCGGGCGACGAGTTCGTCGACCGGTTCGACGTCGAGGTGATCGTTCCGCAGGTAGGTGCCCCCGCCGTGCCGGGATTCGAGCAGGCCCTGCACCTCGAGCACGACGATCGCCTGCTTGATCGACGCGCGGCTGACCCCGAGCCGCTCGGCGAGGTCGCGTTCGCTGGGGAGTTTGTCGCCCGCGCGCAGGCCGGACTCCTCGACGTGCGCCTTGATCCGCTCGACGACCTGCTCGTAGAGCTTCGCCCGGTTCAACCGGCTCAACGCCTCCGGCACTCGGTGCCCTCCCTTGGCTGGACAAGTGGCTCAGCCAATTTACCACTCGTGGGTTGACAGGTGGTCGCCGTCACAGGGAAAGTGGCTCAGCCACTAGTCCACTCGGCCACGCGCCAAGGGGCTCCCGCCGTCAAGGAGGACGGTCATGTCCGCCCAGCTGATCTCGATCCTTGTTCTCGTGGTGATCTTCGCCCTCGCCACGACCCGCTCGATCAACATGGGGGCGCTCGCCTTCGCCGGCGCTTTCCTCGTCGGCACCCTCGCCGGTGGCCTGGACACCGACGGCATCTTCGCCGGCTTCCCCGGCGACATCTTCGTGGTCCTGGTGGGGGTCACCTATCTGTTCGCCATCGCCAGGGCCAACGGCACCACCGACTGGCTGGTCGCCGCGGCCGTCCGCCTGGTCGGCGGCCGGATCGCGCTCATCCCGTGGGTGATGTTCGTGGTCACCGGAGCGCTGACCGCGATCGGCGCGGTGAGCCCGGCTGCCTGCGCGATCGTCGCGCCGATCGCGCTCGGTTTCGCCGCCCGCTACAAGATCAGCCCACTGCTCATGGGCGCGATGGTCGTGCACGGCGCGCAGGGCGGCGGGTTCTCGCCGATCAGCGTCTACGGCTCGATCGTCAACGGGATCGTCGAGCGCAACCACATCGCGGGCAGCCCCGTGGTGCTGTTCTTCGCGAGCCTCGGCATGAACCTCGCCATCGCGGGCGTCCTTTTCGTCGTACTCGGCGGGACCAAACTGCGGCGCCGCCAGCTCGTGACGGCGGGCGCCGAGGGAGTGGAGGCCGACGAAGAACCGCTGCCGCACGAACGGCGCATTCCCTTGGACGGGCCGAAGATCGTGACGCTGACCGGCCTGGTCGCGCTCGTGGCCGGCACCCTCGTGTTCGACCTCGACCCGGGCTTGACCGCCATCACCGTCGCCGTCCTGCTGAGCGTCGCGTGGCCCAAGACCAGCCGTTCCGCCGTCTCCGAGATCACCTGGCCGACCGTGCTGCTGATCTGCGGTGTGCTGACCTACGTGGCGGTGCTGAAGGAGATCGGCACCATCGACTACGTCGGCAACGCGGTCACCACCGTCGGGATCCCGCTGCTCGCGGCGCTGCTGCTCTGCTACATCGGAGGTATCGTCTCCGCCTTCGCGTCGTCGGTCGGGCTGATGGGCGCGCTCATCCCGCTCGCCGTGCCGTTCCTGGCGCAGGGGACGATCGGGCCGGTCGGCATGATCGCCGCCCTCGCGGTCTCGGCGACGATGGTGGACGTCAGTCCCTTCTCCACCAACGGCGCGCTCGTCCTCGCCAACGCGAAGGACGTCGACCGCGACAAGTTCTTCAAACAACTGCTGGTCTACGGGGCGCTCGTGGTGGCCGTCGTGCCGCTGATCGCCTGGCTCGTGTTCGTCGTGCCCAACTGGGGCTGAGGAGGAGATCCATGCTGGTTGCCGGGAAGAGTGACCGCGTCGCCCTGCGGTTCGGCGACGAATCCCTGACCTACGGCCAACTCGCGTGCGTCGCGGGCCCGCTCGCCGCCGCGCTGGCCGGGCGCCCGCGGGTCGCGGTGTGGGCGACACCGACGCTGCGAACCTGCGTCGCGATCGTCGCCTCGCTGACCGCCGGCGTCCCGGTGGTGCCGATCAATCCGAAGGCCGGATCACGCGAACTGGCGCATATCGTCGCCGACAGCGCGCCGGACCTCGTGCTGGCCGCGCCGGACGCCGAGCTGCCACCGGAACTCGATGTGCTGCCGCGGGTTCCGGTCGAGCTGGACACCTCGGGCACGCCGTGGCGAGGCGAGGAACCCGACCCGGAGTCTCCGGCGTTCGTCATCTACACGTCGGGCACTACCGGACCGCCGAAGGGCGTCATCCTCCCGCGCCGCGCGGTGGCGTCGAATCTCGACGCGCTCGCGGAGATCTGGGACTGGACCGACGCCGACGTCCTCGTGCACGCCCTTCCGCTGTTCCATGTGCACGGCCTTATCCTGGGCGTCGTCGGCCCGCTGCGACGGGGCGGTGCGCTGCACCACCTCGGCCGGTTCTCGACCGAAGCGGCCGCGAAGGAACTCGCCGGTGCGGGCACGATGCTCTTCGGTGTCCCGACGATGTACCACCGGCTCGCGGCCGATTGCGAGGCCGATCCCGCGCTGGCCGCCGGAGTGGGCGCGGCGCGGCTGCTGGTTTCGGGTTCGGCGGCCCTGCCCGCGACCGACCACGAGCGGATCACCGCCGCGACCGGACAGCGGGTCGTCGAACGCTATGGCATGACCGAAACTCTGATGAACTGCGGTGTCCGCGCGACGGGGGACCGGCGGCCAGGTGCGGTCGGCCCGCCGGTGCCCGGCGTCGAACTGCGGCTGGTCGACGACGCGGGAGAACCGCTCACCGGCGAGTCCGTCGGCGAGATCGAGGTCCGCGGCCCGAACCTGTTCCTCGGCTACCTGAACCGGCCGGACGCCACGGAAGCCACGATGCGCGACGGCTGGTTCAAGACCGGCGACATGGCGGTGCGCGATCCGGACGGCTACGTGCGGATCGTGGGCCGCCGCGCCACCGACCTGATCAAGAGCGGCGGCTACAAGATCGGCGCCGGCGAGATCGAGAACGCGCTCCTGGAACATCCGGGGGTCGCGGAGGCGGCCGTCACCGGGGAGCCGGACGACGACCTCGGCGAGCGCATCGTGGCCTGGATCGTCCCGGCCGGGGCCAAGCCGACGGCGGGCGAACTGGCCGACCACGTCGCCGGACTGCTGTCCCCGCACAAGCGGCCGCGTGTGGTGCGGTACCTGGAAGCGTTGCCGCGCAACGAGATGGGCAAGGTCCTCAAGCGGGCTCTCCATGACTGACCCGCTGGGCTGGGACGGTTACGCCGCTTCCCTGGCACGCGCCAGGAAACGCACGGGCACGGACGAGTCGGTGGTCTGGGAACGCGCGAAGATCGGCGGCCACGAGGTCGTCGTGATCCGCTTCGAGTTCGGCTTCCTCGGCGGTTCGGTCGGGACGAGGACCGGCGCGCTCATCGAACGGGCGCTCGACGAGGCGCGCTCGCACCGGCTTCCCGTCGTTTCGCTGCTGTCCACGGGCGGCACCCGGATGCAGGAGGGTGTTCCCGCGCTGCGGCAACTGCAGCGGATCGCGCGCGGTCTGGCGCTGCTGCGCGAAGAGCGGTTGCCGCACATCAGCGTCGCGCGGCACCCCACTACCGGCGGGGTGTGGGCGTCGCTCGGCGCCGACGCCGACGTCGTGCTCGCCGTCCCCGGCGCTCAGGTGGGTTTCGCCGGACGCCGGGTGCGGCCGGAGCGGTACGCCGACGATCCGGCGTACACGGCGGAAAACCAGTACGCGGCCGGATATGTCGATGAACTCGTGGCCGAAGACGCGATCACCGACCGGCTCGAGGTCTGGCTCGGTCTCCTGACCGGTGCCTCCCGGAACCGCCCGGCGGAGCTGCCCCGCGCACTCGGCGCCCTCGAACCCGCTCCGGACGGCTGGCAGGCCGTTCTCCGCGCCCGGTCTGCGGGACGGCCCCGCGCGGGTGCCTACCTCGACGACTACTTCGACACCCGCGTCACTCTCCGGGGCGGTATCGACGACGGCGTCCGTTGCGGGATCGGAAGCCGGGGCGGGCGGCCGATCGCCTTCGCGGCGCAGACCGGCATCGCGACCACGCCCGGCGGTTTCCGGACGGCGACCCGGCTGCTCCGGCTCGCCGACCGGCTGGGCCTGCCGGTGCTGACCCTCGTCGACACCCCGGGGGCGGCCGCCGATCCGGCCGCGGAGACGGCCGGGGCCGGGAACGCCATCGCCGAGCTGTTCGGCGCGATCGCGGCGGCGGAGGTGCCGATCACGACCCTGGTGATCGGGGAAGGCGGTTCTGGCGGCGCGCTCGCGTTCTGCTCGGCGGACCGGCTCTGGCTCACCCCGGACGCCTGTTTCTCCGTCATCGCCCCGGAACTGGCGGCCGGGATCCTCAAACGGGACCCTGAAGAGACCCCCGCCCTCGCCGATGCGCTGAAGCCACGTCCCGAAGATCTGCTCGCCCTCGGTGCCATCGACGGCATCGCGGGACCGGAACCGGTCACCTTCCTGAGATAAGGGGTTCGCCATGGTCAAGCGGATAGCCGTCGCGGTGCTCGCCGCGGTCACGATCGGTCTCCTGGCCACGCCGCCCGGCCAAGCCGCCGGGGCCGCCCGCTACGTCGCCATGGGCAGTTCCTTCGCGGCTGGACCGGGAATCCCGCCGCAGCAGCCCGGAACCCCGGCGGCGTGCGGACGTTCGACGAAGAACTACGCGAGTCTCGTGGCCGGGGAACGCGGATTCGCCCTCACCGACGTCACCTGCAGCGGAGCGACCACGGCGAACATCCTCACCACCGGACAGGCCGGGCAGCCGCCGCAGATCGAGGCCGTCACCAGGGACACCCGGCTCGTGACGGTCACCATCGGCGGCAACGACGTCGGCTACGTCGGGAGCCTGTTCACCTACGGCTGCCAGAACACCGGCGGCACGAACTGCGGCCAGGTCGACCAGGACGCCGTCCGCGCCGCGCTGACCACGGTGCACGAGAAGATCGGCGCCGTCATCGCGGCGGTCCATCGGCGCGCGCCGCGGGCGCGGGTGCTGGTCGTCGACTACCTGACGATCGTCCCGCGCACCACGCCCGCCTGCGACGGCGTTCCGCTCACCCCGGAGCAGCTGGCCTTCGAACGCGAGGTCGCGGACCGGCTCGCGGCGGCGACCCGGCGGGCGGCCCGCACCGAACGGGCCACCCTGATCCCCGCGGCCGCGGTCAGCACGGACCACGACGCCTGTGCTGCCGTCCCGTGGATGGAGCGGTACGCGGCCGCGCCGGGACGCGTGCCGTACCACCCGAACGAGGCCGGGATGGCGGCCGTCGCGGACCTGATCACGGCACACCTGCGTTGACCGCGCGGAACGTGCGGCGATAGCTGTCCGGCGGCACTCCGACCGTGCGGTTGAAGTGCCGCCGCAGCGTGGCGGCGGTGCCCATCCCGGTGGCCTCGGCGATCAGGTCGACGCTGTCGTCGGTCCGTTCCAGGAGTTCCTGAGCACGGCGGATGCGCTGGGTCAGCAGCCAGCGCAGCGGGGTCGTCCCGGTCGCCGACCGGAAGTGCCTGGCCAGATTGCGGGAACTCATGTTCGCGTGCCGGGCGAGGTCCTCGACGGTCAGCGGCCGGTCGAGCCGTTCGGTGACCCAGGGGAGCAGACGGCCGAGCGGATGGTCGTCCTGGTCGGGAACCGGGGCGGTGACGAACTGGGCCTGCCCGCCCGCGCGGTGCGGCGGGACGACCAGGCGGCGGGCGATGGTGTTCGCGACGGCCGAACCGTGGTCGGAACGGACCAGATGCAGGCAAAGGTCCATCGCTGCGGCTTTGCCCGCCGAGGTGAGCACGCTGCCGTTGTCGACGTAGAGGACGTCCGGATCGACCTCCACCAAGGGAAACCGGGCGGCGAGGACGTCGGTGTGCGCCCAGTGCGTCGTCGCCCGGCGGCCGTCGAGCAGACCGGCGGCCGCCAGCACGAACGCGCCCGTGCACAGGGACGCCACCCGCGCGCCCGCTTCGTGGGCGACGCGCACGGCCTCGACCAGATCGGACGGCGGATCGACGTCGATGTCCGCCCAGCCGGGAACGATGACGGTGCCGGCGCGCTTCAGACCTTCGAGGCCGTGATCCGGTTCGAGCAGGAACCGGCCGACCTTCACCGGCTTCGAGCCGTAGACGCCGAATTCGTACAGGCCTGTGTCGAAGACCTCGTGGGCGATGGACAGCTCGAACTGCAGCATCCCGTCCGTGGCGGCGAGGGCGACCGTGCTCATGTCCGAAAGTGTACGCATGATGGCGTTCCGGACACTGTCGATCGGCGGGATCCGCCGACAGGATGGTCCACAGTGGATCGTCCGAGGACAGGAGAAATCATGGGGAACTACGACGTCGCGGTATTCGGGGCTTACGGGCACACCGGGCGGTTCGTGGTGGCGGAGTTGCGCGAACGCGGATTCGGCGTGCTGGCCGTGGGACGCGACGAGGCGAAACTGCGCGGCCTGCCTTGGCCCGATCTCGACGTGCGGCAGGTGTCGGTGGACGACCCGGCTTCGCTCGACCGCGCGTTCGCGGGCGCGGACGCGGTGATCAACGCCGCCGGGCCTTTCGCCGACACCGCCGCTCCGGTGATCGAAGCGGCGCTGCGGGCGGGGATCCCGTATCTCGACGTGGCCGCGGAGCTCGAAGCGAACATCGACACCTTCGCTCAGTTCGGCGAGCGTGCGGCGGGAGCGACGGTGATCCCGGCGATGGCGTTCTTCGGTGGCCTCGGCGACCTGATGGTCACCGCCGCGATGGGCGACTGGACGTCCGCCGACGAAGCCCACGTCGCCTACGGGCTGAGCAGCTGGCATCCGACGGAGGGGACCCGCGCGGCGGGCAGGGTCTCGCGGGAGCGGCGTGACGGCAAGCGGATCCGCTTCTCCGGCGGCCGGATCGAACACCGCGACGACGCGCTGCCGGAGCTGGATTGGGACTTCCCCGCACCGCTCGGGACCCGGGCCGTGCTCGGGGAGTTCACGATGGCCGACGTCGTCACCGTCCCCAGTCACCTCGACATTCCCGAGGTGACCACGTACATGACGGTGAACGCGGCTCGCGAGGTCGTGACGCCCGAGACGCCCGCGCCTCCCGCCGGCGGCCCTTCCTCGCAGGAGTTCGTGGTCGACGTCGTCGTGCGGTCCGGCGGCGAAGAACGGCAGATCGTCGCACGGGGGCAGGACATCTACGCGATCACGGCACCGCTGGTGGTGGAGGCCGTCCAGCGCGTGCTCGACGGCCGGACGAAGGCGACCGGGGTCGTCTCGGCGGGCGAGGTCTTCGACGCGGCCGACTTCCTGGCGGCGTTGGCACCGCGGATCACGGTGGAGGGGTGACCCAGCGACACGCAACTCCGCACCGACGCCGCATCCGGCAGGGTCGCGAAGGCCACTTTCGCAACCAGCAGTCGGCGCAGGTGGGAACGCAATGCCACGTAGCTTGAGTTGATCTTGGATGGGGTCTTGATCGTAAGCGGTGAGGGTTGCCGCAGGTCACGCGCTCGGTTGCCCTCTGGCAGACAGGAGCCGACCGCGCCCACGAGGGGGTCGTGAGTGGCGTTTCGGGTTAGAACCCGAAACGCCACTCACGACCCCCTCGACCCACGACCAGGCCGAAGGTGCCCCTTCGTCGCATCAGACGCAGCGAAGGGAGCCTTCACCCCACCCGTCAACCTCGCCCAAGATCAACTTAAGCTACGTGACATTGGGTGGGAACGGTCCCGCGCTAGTCACGGGCGCGTGAGTGGGTCGTCCGCCAGCCGGGATGCGGCAGCCGCGCGGGCGGAGCCTCGCCGGGCCGGTACTCGAAATGCCACCATTCGTTGTCGTAGATCCGGTAAAGCGCGAAGCGGGCGCCGTGGACCTCCAGCCACTGCGCGCCTTCGCGCGGCCGGACGTCCAGCGCGGTACCGCTGACGTGCGCGGAATCCTGCGGCGGCAGGACACGCTTGCCGCTCCGTCCAGCCTCGGCGAGGTACAGCCGATGCTGCTCGGCGGCGTCCCGGTGCCCCGAGGTGACGCCGAGGAGCGTGCGGTGCCGCCAGAACGCCTCGGTCCTGGCGGCGGTGAACGCGGCGAGCGTTCCGGCGGTCAGCCCGGCGAGATTTTCGGCGGGGAACCGCAATGACAGCGCCCAACCGCAGGCGAGCCGCCGAGCCTGGCCGGGGGACCGCAGCCACGCCGGGATCAGCAGCAGTACCGCGAGGACGCGGGTGATCGCCGCGAGCAGGAGTTCTTTCATGACGTCGACACTCGCCGACGCCTGTGCGAACCCGATCGCGGCGGCGTGCGCGGACGCCGACGAAAATGTCACCGTTCCGCACGGAGCACGCCGTGACAGAACGAAGACATTCCGTGGACGTTCCGCGGAAACAGGATGGGCACCATGGCGTGTCATGGACGAGCGGATTCCGTCCGGCGCTGCGATAGTCGTCGGCATGCCCAGGGTGCTGCTCATCGAGGACGATCAAGCCGTGCGTGACGGGCTCAGCATGGCGCTGGGCGGCCGTGGCCACGCGGTCGACGCGGTGGCCACCGGCGAGGAAGGCCTCGCCCGGCTCGCGTCCCGGCCGCCGGATATCGTCGTACTGGACCTGATGTTGCCAGGACTGGACGGTTTCGAGGTCTGCCGCCGGATCCGGGCGGCGGGGGATCTGCCGATCATCATGCTCACCGCGCGCAACGAGGATATCGACGTGGTGGCCGGACTCGCCGCCGGCGCGGACGACTACGTGGTCAAACCCGCCAGGGCGCAGGTGCTGGAGGCGCGGATCCGCGCGGTGCTGCGCCGCAGCGGGCAACCCGCGGCGGCGGCGCCCACGCCGGCCGAGATCGAGCGGCACGGCGACCTCGGCATCGACCGTGCCGCGCTGACGGTGACCAAGGGGGACAAGCCCGTCGCCCTCGCCCCGACCGAACTGCGGCTCCTGCTCGAACTCACCCAGGTGCCTGGCCGGGTGCTCAGCCGCCAGTACCTGTTGGAAAGCGTGTGGGAGCACGGGTACTTCGGCGACTCGCGCGTCGTCGACGCTTGTGTACAGCGGCTGCGCGCGAAGATCGAGGACGATTCGTCCGCGCCGGTATACGTGCAGACGGTCCGGGGGTTCGGCTACCGGTTCGGACCACTGTGAAGCTCGGTGGGCTGCGCACCCGCCTGCTCCTGGCCTTCAGCCTGCTGGTCGTGATCACCGCGGCGACGGTCGCCGGCGGCGCCTACGTCCAGTCCCGCACCGTGATCCTCCAGCAGGCGCAGGACGCCACCGCCCGCGTCCTGGTCGACAAGGCCACCGCGCTGTTCCCGCTCGGCCCGCTGCCGCCGGCCGACGGAACGCTGAGCCGGATCAGCGGCGAGCTGTCCGACCGTGACCTGAGCTCACTGGTCCTGTACGAGGACGAGTCGAGCGGGAACGAGCAGATGCGGGCGCTGATCTCACCCGAGCTTCGCGAGCGAGTCCGGTCGGGAAATGTCGCCTGGCAACGAGTCGACTCCCGCGGCACGCCGATGCTGGTGGTGGGCACCAGGTTCACGGTTCTGCTTCCCGGTGGGCAGCAACGGGATTCGGGCATCGAGGCCTACATCGCGCGCAGCATGGCGCCGGAGGCGAAGAGTATCGACGAACTCGCCACCCGGGCCTGGCTGATCGGCGGGGTGGCGCTCGTCTTCGCGATCGGGCTGGCGTTGCTGGCCGCCCGCGGAGTCCTGCGGCCGGTGCGGGAACTGGGCGACGCGGCGCGGCGGCTGGGGAAGGGCGACCTGCGCGCGCGGATCAGCGTCCGCGGCTCGGACGAACTGGCCGGGGTGGCGCGCACGTTCAACGAGACGGCCGAAGCGCTGGAGCGGCACGTCGGCGAGCTGGAACGGATGGAAGCCGACGCGAGGCGGTTCGTCGCCGACGTCTCCCACGAGCTGCGCACCCCGCTCGCCGCGATGACCGCGGTCGCGGACGTACTGGAGCAGGAGGCGTCGAAGCTGCCGGGGGACGCCGGTCGCGCGGCGAAGATGAGCATCGAGGAGACGCACAACCTGACGCGGCTGGTGAACGACCTCATCGAGGTCTCCCGCTTCGACGCCGGTGCGGCCGCGCTGGCACCGGAAGAAGTCGACGTCGCCGAGGTCATCACGGCGAGCTTGCGTATCCGGGGCTGGACGAGCGAGGTGGAGGGAGACCTGCCCTCCGGGATCTTCGCCGAGTGGGATCCCAGGCGGGTGGACGTCATCGTGGCGAACTTGGTCGGGAACGCGTTGCGGCACGGGGAAAAGCCGGTCTCACTCCGGCTTTCCGAAGCGGGGGAGTGGATCACGCTGGAGGTCTCGGATCGCGGTCCCGGGCTGGCGCCCGAGGTGCTCCCGCACGTGTTCGACCGGTTCTACAAGGCGGATTCGGCCAGGGCGAGGTCCGGCGGCAGCGGGCTCGGACTGGCGATCGCCTGGGAGAACGCCCGGCTGCACGGCGGCAGCCTGAGCGCGGCCAACGGCGTCGACGGCGGCGCGGTGTTCACGCTGCGCCTGCCCCGGCAGGGAGTGACGGCATGAGGAAGAACTGGCTTTCGGCGCTGCTGATCGTCTCGGTGGTCGCGGGCTGCGGTGTCCGGCCCAGTGCCGTGATCTCCGGTGCGCCCGCGCCGGCGGGCCCCGCGAACGGCGCGGTGCTCTACTTCCTGTCCGGCGGGCAGCCGGTGCGCGTGTTACGCCCACTGGCCCAGGAACTTCCTCCGGCGAGTCCCGTCGATCTGCTCGCCACCGGGCCGGACGAGAGCGAGCGGGAACGGGACTACACCACGGAAGTCCCACCCGGCACTGTCGTTCTGGACCAGACGCCCGCGCCGAACGGGGTCACGGTGACCTTGTCGGTCGGCGTCGCCGGGTTGTCGGCGAGGGCGGTCGACCAGATCGTGTGCACCGCCAGGGATTCTCTCGGCGGGAGCGCGCAGATCACCTTGCGGGGCGAAGGATCCGTCCGCGGTCCGCTGTCGTGTCCCTTGCCCGGTTAGCGGCGGCCACGGTCCGTGAAGGCCTCCTTCACTACCTTCAGGGTAGGGAAGGAGGCCTTCACGGACCGAACCAGCCAGGGCCGGCCCGCACACGCGGGCGGCACGCACCACGGCATTTTTACCTGCTCTGTCCAGGCCGGAAGTGTCCCGAATCACCGGTGTTGGTCCCTCGCTTTGCCTCGATCGGACCGCTAGCTTAGGCAAGGCTAAGCAAATGGAACGGGGTGGTTGTGGCGTGGAAGGGATCGAGGGCAAGGTCGCGCTCGTCACCGGAGGCGCGCGCGGGATCGGGGCGGCCGTCGTGGACGCGCTCGCCGGGGCGGGTGCGGTCGTGGCGGCGGTGGATCTGGCGGAAGGCACTCCCCGGGACGGAGTGACGTCGTTCGTCGCGGACGTCGGGGATCCCTCCGCCGTCGCGCGGGTCGTCGACGAGGTCGAACGCGAACTCGGGCCGATCGGGATCGGCGCGTCCGTCGCGGGTGTACTGAAGCCGGGGTCCGTCTGCGACACGAGCGACGAAGACTGGGCGGCGACCTTCGCGGTCAACTCCACCGGTGTCTTCACCGTGCTCCGCGAGATTTCCCGCCGGATGGTGCCCCGCCGGAGCGGTGTGCTGGTGACCGTCGGGTCGAACGCGGCGGGAGTCCCGCGCAGCGGGATGGCCGCTTATGCCGCGTCGAAGGCGGCCGCGACGATGCTGACCCGCTGTCTCGGGCTCGAACTCGCCGGCTCCGGCATCCGCTGCAACATCGTCTCTCCCGGTTCGACCGACACCGATATGCAACGTCTACTGTGGACGGACGAGAACGGCGAGGACCGTGTCATCGCGGGAAATCCGGAGCAATACCGTGTCGGCATACCGCTGGGCCGGATAGCCGAACCGGCCGATATCGCCGACGCCGTCCTGTTTTTGGCCTCCGATCGCGCGCGGCACATCACGATGCAGAACCTCTACGTCGACGGCGGGGCCACGCTCCGCGCGTGATCTCGATGACGCAACGAAGACTTTTCGGGTCCGTATGATTAGGTTAGGCTAACCGAAAAGGCGCGTCCGGGGGTGGCGTTCCGCGCCGCATAGGGCACCGCAACACCACGGGGTGCCGACCTGGTCAGTAGTATTCGCGAAAGGGAATCCAGTCGTGTCCTCACCTGCACCGGCTCGACCAAGGCCGGTCCACCAGGCGGCCGATCTGCTGGCGGCGTACCTGCCCGGATCGTTCTACTACTCGTCCGCTCGAGGATCTCTTCTCGCCGACGGGGTGTATTCCCCGGTCCACGCGGTGCCGGGTAAACGTGCCCGTGCCGCCGCCGAAGTCCTCGACGCCGCCCTTGTGGCGGGAGTGACCGAACCCGTGGTGGCAGGAGCGATCGGATTCCGGCCCGACGCGCCGAGCAGCCTGGTGGTGCCCGCCGTGGTGCGCCGGGCAGGACCACCGAAGGCGAGTGGTCCGGTCGCCCCGCTCGGCGGCGGGACCTGGTCGGTGTCGCCGCGGCCCGCGCCGGAGGTCTACACCACTGCCGTCGCCAAGGCGCTGGACGAGATCCGCGACGGTGACCTTCGCAAGATCGTGCTGGCCCGCTGCCTCGACGTCACCGGTGGCGATCCCATCGCCGTGCCGCGGCTGCTGGCCCGGCTCGTCCACGCGGATCCGGCGGCCCACGCTTTCGCGGTCGACGTCAGCGCGCCGGGGGATCCCGCGCCGCGCACCCTGGTCGGCGCGAGCCCGGAACTGCTGGTCTCCCGCCGCGGCCGGGTGGTGACGGCCAACCCGCTGGCCGGATCGCGGCCGCGAGTGGCCGACGACGCCGAAAACGCCCGCCGGATCGACGATCTGCTGGCGTCCGGAAAGGACCGTGCCGAACACGCCCACGTCGCCGCCCAGGTGGCCGAAGTGCTGGGCCGGTTCTGCGTCGACCTCGACGTCCCCGCCGAACCCGAGGTGATCGGCACGCCCACGATGTGGCACCTCTCGACCAGGATCAGCGGACGGCTCGCAGACCCGGGCGACGCCGGTTCGTCCGCGCTCGGGCTGGCGGAAGCACTGCATCCGACACCCGCCGTCTGCGGTGTCCCGACCGCGCTCGCCCGCGACACGATCGCCGCGCTCGAACCCGAGGATCGCGGCTATTACGCGGGTCTCGTCGGCTGGACCGATCAGGACGGTGACGGCGAATGGGTCGTCACCATCCGCTGCGCCGAGGTCCGAGACCGCACCGTGCGGCTGTTCGCCGGCGCGGGAGTGGTGGCGGGTTCCGATCCGGCGGCCGAACTCGCCGAGACCGGCGCGAAGTTCGGCACCATGCTGCGCGCGCTCGGCCTGGAGGGAGTGGAATGACCTCCGACCACGTGCCCTGGCCGCCCGAAACCGCCGCGCGCTACCGGGCTTCGGGATACTGGCGCGGCCAGACCTTCGGCAAACTGCTGACCAGCCTGGCCGAGGCCTACGCCGAGCGTCTCGCCGTGATCGGCGAGAACGCCCGCTGGACCTTCGCCGAGCTCGACGAGCGGGCGCACCGGCTCGCGGCCGGATTCGCCGGGGCCGGAATCCAGCCGGGTGACCGGGTCGTCGTGCAACTGCCGAACGTGCCGGAGTTCGCGTCCGTCGTGTTCGGACTGTGGAGGGTGGGCGCGCTGCCGGTATTCGCGCTGCCTGCCCACCGGGCGAGCGAACTGCGGCATTTCGCCGGACAGAGCGAGGCGGCGGCGATCCTGACCGTCGGCGAACACGAACGGTTCGACCACGCGGCCATGGCGCACGCGGTCGCCGCCGAAATTCCTTCGGTGCGGAACGTCTTCGTCGTCGGCACGGAGGAGTTCGCCGTGCTCGAAGCGGCGACCCCGCGTGCCCTGCCGGATCCGGATCCCGCCGGGGTCGCGTTCCTCCAGCTGTCCGGCGGCAGCACCGGCCTGCCCAAACTGATCCCGCGCACGCACGACGACTACCTCTACAGCGTCCGCGAAAGCGCCCGGATCTGTGGCCTGCGCCCGGAAAGCGTGTACCTGGCCGCGTTGCCGGTCGCGCACAACTTCCCGCTCAGCTCGCCCGGTCTTCTCGGGGCGCTGCACGCGGGCGCGGCCACGGTGTTCGCGCCGCGTCCCGACGCCGACACCGCGTTCCGGCTGATCGAAGCCGAGGGCGTGACGATCACCGGGCTCGTGCCGCCGCTGGCCGCCGCGTGGGCGCAGGCGGCCGCGCGGAACACCCGCGATCTGTCCTCTTTGGACGTCCTGCTGGTCGGCGGCGCGAAGTGCGCGCGTGAACTGGCCGAGAAGATCGGTCCCGCGCTGGGCTGCCGTCTGCAGCAGGTGTTCGGCATGGCCGAGGGACTGGTCTGCTACACCCGGCTCGACGATCCGGACGAGTACGTCCTCGCCACGCAGGGACGGCCGATCTCGCCGGACGACGAGATCCGCGTCGTGAACCCGGACGACCCACTGTCCACTTCGGACGACGTCGTCGCGCCGGGCGAGATCGGCGCCTTGCTGACCCGTGGCCCGTACACGATCCGCGGCTACTACCGTGCCGCCGAGCACAACAAGACCGCGTTCACCGAGGACGGCTTCTACCGCACCGGGGATCTCGTGCGGCGGCACCCGTCGGGACACCTCGAAGTCGTCGGCAGGGCCAAGGAACAGATCAACCGCGGCGGCGAGAAGGTGGCCGCGGAAGAGGTCGAGAACCACCTGATGGCCCACCCCGGCGTGCTCGACGCCGCCGTCGTCGCGGTGCCGGACCCGTACCTGGGCGAGCGCACCTGCGCCTACGTCGTCCCCGCTGCCGGTGCCGAGCCCGTCGCGGCGGAACTGCGCCGGTTCGTGCGTGAACGCGGAGTGGCGGCGTTCAAGGTGCCCGATCTGGTCCAGATCGTGCCGGAGTTCCCGGTCACCGGCGTCGGCAAGACCAGCAAACGCGAGCTGCGGGCGGCACTGGCCGCCCTGGCGAAGGAGAAGTGAGAGTGTCACTGCCCGAGATTCAGCCATATGCCCTGCCGACGGAGGCCGAGCTGCCCGCCGGCCGCGTCGGCTGGAAGCCCGACCCCGCCCGCGCCGCGTTGCTGGTGCACGACGCGCAGCGGTACTTCCTCGCGCCGTACGAAGGATCCCCGGTGCCGGAGATGGTCGCGAACATCGCCGCGCTGGCCGACGCCGCCCGCGCCGCGGGTGTCCCGGTGTTCTACACCGCGCAGCCCGGTCACCAGGCCGCCGAGGATCGCGGGCTGCTCACCGAATTCTGGGGCGACGGCATCGGCGCGGTCATCGACGAAGACCCCGCCGCCGCCGACGTGGTGGCCGAACTCGCCCCGAAACCGGGGGACAAGGTCCTGACGAAGTGGCGCTACAGCGCGTTCCAGCGCAGCACGTTCACCGAACAGCTCGCCGAGGCAGGCCGGGATCAGCTGCTGATCACCGGCGTCTACGCGCATATCGGCTGCCAGGCCACCGCCGTCGAGGCGTTCATGCGCGACATCCAGCCGTTCCTGGTCGGCGACGCGGTCGCGGACTTCTCCCGCGAACGCCACGACCAGGCCTGCGAATACGTCGCCCAGCGTTGCGGCGCACTGACCACCACGGCCGCCGCGCTCGCCGCGCTGGCCCCGATGCACGCCGGAGCGCGGTAATGAGCCTGACCACAGCGAAGATCCACGCCGACGTCGCCGAACTGCTCGGCTGCGATCCGGCCGAGCTGAAGCCGGAGACCGATCTCACCGACCTCGGACTCGACTCGATGCGGATCATGGGCCTCGTCGAGCAGTGGCGCACCGAAGGCGCCGACAACCTGGAGTTCGCCGACCTCGCCGAACAGCCGACCCTCGGTCGCTGGACCCAGGTCCTCACCGGGAGCACCGCGTGAGCCGCGCCGACCATCGCCACCGGCACCTCGAACGCATCGCCGAGGTGCGCGGGGGAGCGCACGCGGAGAAGGTCCCGTACCCGATCCGCGTCCGGCAGGCCGAGGTCGTGCGCACCACGATGATCGGTTCCGGACTGCTCCGCGTCACCCTCGGCGGGCCGGGAACCGCGGGTTTCGAGGCGCATTCGCCCGACGAGCACGTGAAAGTCCTGTTCCCCGAGCTGGATGCCGAGCCGAAGCTGCCGGTCCAGGACGGCGACATGCTGCGCTGGCCCAAGCCCTCCCCGACGTCGCGCGAGTACACGGTCCGCCGGTACGACCCGGCTTCCGGGGAACTCGACCTCGACGTCGCGCTGCACGAGGGCGGGCTCGGCTCCGGCTGGGCCGAGAAGGTCGCCCCCGGCACGCCGGTGCACGTCGCCGGTCCGCCCGGTGGGCTGATCGTGCCGCACACCTACGACCGCTACCTGCTCGCCGGTGATCTCACCGCGCTGCCCGCGATCGCACGCTGGCTCGAAGAGTTGCCGCGCACCGCCGCGGGCTGGGTGTTCATCGAGGTCGCCGACGCGAGCGAGGAGATCGAGCTGTCCGCGCCCGGAGACGTCGAAGTGCATTGGCTGTACCGAGGCGACGTCGCGCCGGGTGCCTCGGACATGCTCGCCCGCGCGGTCATGACGATCGAGGTCCCCGCCGGTGAACGGCTCTACGCCTGGGTCGCCGGTGAAGCCGGGCAGATCAAGCCGCTGCGCCGCTGGCTCAAGAACGACCTCGGGCTCGGCAAGGACGACCACGACGTGACCGGCTACTGGAAACGCGGCGTCGCGGACTTCGACGACGAGCACGACCACTGATCCCCACCAAGAAGAACGAGGAAATCCATGCGCACCACCAGAACCCGACGCCTCGCCGGAGCGATCGCGCTCGCGCTGACGGTCGCGACCGCGGCCACCGCCTGCGGTTCCGGCGAAGACGGCAAGGCCGCCGACGGCGGTCAGACCAGGGTGTTCGCCGCCGACAACGGCCAGATCACCATCCCGGTCTCGCCGAAGCGGGTCATCGCCACCGGCTACGCCGTGCCCGCCCTGCTCGAAGCGGGCGCGCCGCTGGTCGGGGTGTCCAGCTGGAAGCGCGGCATCCCGCTGTTCAACGAGCAGGAGCGCAAGAAGTACGACGAGCTGGCGAAGGTCGCGGGCGAGTCGGCGGCGGAGACGAACTACGAGGCGATCGCGCAGGCGGATCCGGACCTCATCGTCATCGGCGTGCCGAAGCCGGTGCTCGCGGACATCGACATCAAGCGGCTCGAAGCGATCGCGCCGGTCGTGGCGATCGGCCCGTCGGTGCCGTCGATGTGGCGTGAGCTGTCCCGCAAGCAGGCCGACGCCGCCGGCGCGGCCGCCGGGTTCGACGCGCTCAAGACCGCGTACGACACCAAGGCCAAGGGGCTGGCCGAGAAGTACAAGGCCGTGCTGCCGCAGCTGAAGCTGGGCCACGTCGGAGCGTACGGCGAGGTCGCCAAGGGCAACTTCCAGCGTGAGTTCAACGGTTCCTGGGGCACCAACGTCGCGCAGGACATCGGCGCCACCTATTTCGGCCAGGTCAAGGTCAAGGGCGGCGGCTCGAAGGACGTCAGCGAGTACCCGTCGATCGAAGAGCTGTCGACGGCGTTCGCGCAGGCCGACGCCATCACCTACTCGGTCAGCGCCGACGGTTCCGTCCCCGCGCCGGTCAAGTACGTCCTCGACTCGCCGCTGTGGAAGGAACTCCCCGCGGTGAAGGCGGGCAAGGTCTACCCGTTCCGCTTCACCGAGGCCGCCACCTACCGGGCCGCGACGTCCACTTTGGACGCCGTCGACCAGGCGTTCGCGCCGCTGCTCAAGCAGTGACCACCACCGGGCGGTCCGCGCTGCTCGGCGCCGCACTGCTCGGGCTCGTCGTGGTCGCCGTGCTGAGCGTCGGCATCGGCGCGCACGCCATCGCCCCCGGCGAGGTCGTGCGCGCCCTGCTGGGCGACGGGAATCCGAGTGACCGGGCGGTGGTCCTGGACATCCGGATGCCGAGGGCGGTGCTGGCGATCGGGGTCGGCGCGGCCCTCGCCGTCGGCGGTGTGCTCGTGCAGGCCTTGTCCCGCAACGCCTTGGCCGAACCCGGCGTGCTCGGCGTGACCGCCGGGGCCGGGTTCGCCATCGCGGTGGGGTCCTCGTTCGGGCTCGCCGCGTCGGCGCCCGCCGAGCTGGGCCTGGCGGTGCTGGGCGCGGTCGGCGCTTCGGCGCTGGTGTACGCGGTGGGCAGCAAGTCGCCGCTGCGGCTGGTGCTCGCCGGGACCGCGTTGAGCGCCGTGCTGCTGGGGCTCACCCTCGGCCTGCGGCTGCTGTTCCCGGACACCTTCGACGTCTACCGGTTCTGGTCGGTGGGCTCGCTGGCAGGACGTGAGCAGGCGCCGACCACGGTCCCGCTGATCGTCATCGGCCTGTCCCTGCTGGGAGCGTTCGCGGTGAGCCGTCAGCTGAACGCGATCGCGCTCGGCGAGACGGTCGCGCACACGCTCGGCGCGAACGTCGCCAGGGTCCGGACGATCACCCTGCTGCTGATCACGCTGATGGCGGGCGCGGCGACCGCGCTGGCCGGGCCGATCCTGTTCGTCGGGCTGATCGTGCCGCATCTGGCCCGTCGGGTGGCGGGCGCGTCGATCCCGTGGCTGATCGCGTTCGCCGCGCTGCTCGGCCCGGTCCTGATGCTGGCCGCGGACGTCGGATCCCGGGTCCTGCTGCCGACCGGCGAGGTCCCGGTCGCGATCGTGACCGCGTTCCTCGGCGGCCCGGTGCTGATCTGGGCCGTCCGCAAATACGGGGCGGCGCCACTGTGAGCACACTCGTCCTGCGGCGCGGGCGGTTCTCCGCCCGGCTGGAACGCCGCACCCTCTTCTTCCTCGTGGCGATGCTGGTGGTCATCGCCGGTCTGACGCTGCTCGGGCTCTGCTACGGCGCCGCGTGGGCGAGCCCCGCTCGTGTGTTCGCCGCGCTCACCGGTTCGGGTGGCGGGCCGGGCGTGGTCATCCGCGAATGGCGGCTGCCCCGGGTACTTGCCGGGTTGGTGTTCGGCGCCGCGCTCGGCCTGGCGGGCGCGATCTTCCAGAACATCACCCGCAACCCACTGGGCAGCCCGGACGTGATCGGTCTCGACGCCGGTGCCTACACCGGCGCGCTGTTCGCGATCACCGTGCTCTCGGGGACGTCGACGCAGCTGACCGTCGGTTCGGTGCTCGGCGGCGTGATCACGGCGGCGATCGTGTACGCGTTGTCGCTCGGCGGCGGGCTGTCCGGGCTGCGGCTGATCGTCATCGGGATCGCGATCAACGCGATGCTGACCGCCTTGAACTCCTGGATCGTGCTGCGTGCCGAACTCGAGATCGCGATCGCGGCCGTCGGCTGGAACGCCGGTTCCCTCAACGGGATCGGCTGGGACGACGTCGCGATCCCGTTCGGCGTGCTCGCGGTGCTGTTCGTCGTGCTGTTCACCAGGGCGCCGGCGTTGCACCAGGCCGCGCTCGGCGGCGCGCTGGCGGTCACCACCGGTGTCCGCTGGGACCGGCTGCGGCTGGTGCTGGTGCTGATCGGGGTCGGCTGCACGGCCACGGTCACCGCCGTCGCCGGGCCGATCGCGTTCATCGCGCTGGCCGCCCCGCAGATCGGGCGGCGGCTGGCCCGCACGCCCGGTATTTCCCTGCTGCCCGCCGCCCTCACCGGCGCCGTGCTGCTGACCAGTGCCGACCTGGCCGCCCAGATGCTGCTCGCGCCGGAAGCGCTGCCGGTCGGTGTGGTCAGCACCGTGATCGGCGGCGGCTACCTGATCTGGCTGCTCACCAAGGAGGTGCGGCGCACATGAGTGCCCGCTTGACCGCCCGGGACCTGACCCTGCGCTACGGCGACCGGGTCGTGTCGACCCGGCTGAGCCTCGATGTGCCCGACCGCGCGTTCACCGCCGTCGTCGGACCGAACGCGTGTGGCAAGTCGACGTTGCTGCGCGCGTTCGTCCGGCTGCTGCGTCCGGCCGACGGCGAGGTCCTGCTCGACGACAAGGACGTCGGTTCCTTCCCCGGCAAGGGTTTGGCGCGGGAACTCGGGTTCCTGCCCCAGGACCCGGTGGCGCCGGAGGACGTCCGCGTCCGGCAGCTGGTCGCGCGCGGCCGGTTCCCGCACCAGTCGCTGTTCGCGTCGTGGTCCGAAGAGGACGAACGCGCGGTGATCGAGGCGATGACCGCGGCCGGGGTCGCGGGCCTGGCCGACCGGCCGGTGCAGGAGCTTTCGGGCGGACAGCGTCAGCGCGTGTGGGTGGCGCTGGTGCTGGCGCAGAAGACGCCGTACCTGCTACTCGACGAGCCGACGTCGTTCCTCGACATCGCGCACCAGTACCAGCTGCTGAGCTTGCTGGCGCGCCTGCGCGACGAGGGCCGCACGGTGATCGCCGTCCTCCACGACATCAACCAGGCCTGCCGATACGCCGATCACCTCGTGGCGTTGCGGGACGGCCGGATCGTCGCCGAGGGCGCGCCCGCCGACATCGTCGACGCCGAGCTCATGAAGGAGGTCTTCGATCTCCCCAGCGTCGTCGTGCCCGACCCGGTGACCGGAACCCCGATGGTGGTGCCCTCATGCTGAGAGGCTGGCGGAGCTGAAGATGAATCTGGAAAGCGACCGAACGCAGGAACCCGCTGTGCTGTTTCACACGCGGGTTCACCAACGAGCACTGAATCTGACCGGTGCCCAGCTGGGGATCTGGACCGCGCAACGCCTCGAACCCGACTCGCCCTACTACGTCGTCGGCGACGTGATCGAGATCGTCGGCGAAAAGCCGGTCGACGTCGTCGCGCTGACCGAAGCGATCCGGGCGACCGCCGAGGAAGCGGACAGCCTGCGGTTGCGGGTCTTCGAGACGCCGGGCGGCCCGCGCCAGGTCGTGTCGGAAGACGCGGTACCGCTGCCGGAGGTCGTGGACCTGCGCGGCGAGGCCGATCCGGTGGCCGCGGCGCACGCGCGCGTGGACGCCGAACGCCGCCGGGTCGCCGAGGCTTGTCGCGGCATGGTGGACCGGCCCCTGTTCGCCCATCTCGTGCTGCGGCTTTCCGACTCGCACGTGTGGTTCACCCAGCTCGGGCACCACCTCGTGTTCGACGGCTACACCGCGGCGATGCTCGCCCGCCGGACAGCCGCTCACTACACCGCTTCGGTCCAGAGCAAGGAGGTGCAGCCCTCGACGTTCGCCCGCTTCGCCGATCTCGTCGAGGCCGATCGCGCTTACCGTGAAAGCGAACGGTTCGAGCAGGATCGCGCGTACTGGCGCGAGCGGTTCACCCCGTTGCCGGATCTCGATGACGGCGGCAACGCGTCAGGCCCGCCCGAGCACACCGTGACCGCCCGGTCGGTCCTGTCCGCGTCGGACGTGGCGAGGTTGCGTGAACTGGGCAAACGTGCCGGGACGACCTGGGGCGACGCGCTGATCGCCTGCTACGCCGCCTTCCTGCACCGCGTCCTCGGCTGGACCGACGTCGTGTTCGCGATGCCGTTGATGTGCCGTGAAGGAGCCGCGCTGCGGACCCCGGCGATGGCGGTCAACGTGCTGCCGCTGCGGGTCAAGGTGCTCCCGGAGGACTCGGCGGCCGAGCTGACCACGCGGGTCGCGGGCGCGCTGAAGGAGATGCGCGCGCATCAGCGGTATCGCGGCGAGGATCTGCCCCAGGATCTCGCGGTGCCCGGCGCCGGGGCGCTGCTGCACGGCCGCGGCATCAACCTCAAGGCGTTCGACCTGAAGCTCGACTTCGCGGGCTCGCACGGCACCATGCGCAATGTCGCGGGCGGGCCGCCGGAGGACATGGGGCTGTCGGTGCTCCCGACCTCGGACGGCGGGCTGTTGCTCGGTTTCGAGGTCGACGCGCGGACCCACGACCAGGCCGCCGTCGATGCCAAGCTGACCGCGCTGCGCTGCCTGATCACCGCGCTGACCGAACCGGACGGCCCAGCGGTCGCCGGTGCCGACTTGGTGCCGCCGGGGGAGCGGGACGCCTTGCTGGAGGCGTGGTCCACCCCCGCCCCGGACAGCGAACTCCTTGGCGTACCTGAACTTCTCGCGCGACTCGATCCCGAGCAGACCGCCCTGGTCTTCGGTGAAGAACGGCTGGGCGCGGGCGAACTCGTCACAAGGGTGCACCGTCTCGCCCGGGCCTTGCGGGCACGCGGCGTCGGGACCGACGACGTCATCGCGCTGGCCCTGCCGCGGTCCGCGGATCTCGTCGTCGCCCTGCTGGCGGTGCTCGACGCCGGGGCCGCCTTCCTGCCGCTGGATCTGGCCCATCCCGTCGAGCGGCTGCGGGAGCTCGCCGCCGAAGCCGGCGCGGTGCTCACCGTGGCCCACGACCCGGAACTCGTGCCGGGACCACAACTGCTGCTGGGCGAGACCGATCTGTCCACGCTGGACTCATCGCCGCTGGATGTTCCGCGTCATCCGGAACATCTCGCGTACGTCATCTTCACCTCCGGCTCCACCGGGCGTCCCAAGGGTGTCCTCGGCCGGGTCGGCGGACTCGCGACGCTGCTGCGCCACCACCGCGCGACCACGGTCGCCGAGACCGAACGCGCCGCGGGCAGGCCGCTGCGTGTCGCGCACACCTACTCGTTCGCCTTCGACTCCGCGCTCGACCAGCTGATGTGGCTGCTGTTCGGGCACGAACTGCACGTCTACGGCACCGACGTCGCCCGGGACGCCGACGAGCTGCCGGCCGCGTTCGCCCGCGACCGGATCGACGTCGTCGACACCACGCCGTCGATGGCCGCGCCGCTCGTCGACGCCGGGCTGCTCGACGGCCCGAACCCGCCCGCGCTCCTCGTCCTCGGCGGCGAGGCGACTCCGCCCGCGCTGTGGCGCCGGGTCGCGGAGTCGGGTGTCCGCGCCCGCAACATGTACGGCCCGACCGAGGCCACTGTGGACGGTGCCGGATCCTGGCTGGACGACGGGGAGCCGACGATCGGCACCGCGGTGCCCGGGACGGCGGTCCGGGTGCTCGACGCCGCGCTGCGTCCGGTGCCCGCCGGAACGCCGGGTGAGTTATACCTCGCGGGGCCGCATCTGGCGCGCGGCTATCTCGGGCGCCCCGGCGCGACCGCCGAACGGTTCGTCGCCGATCCGTTCGGCGCGCCCGGCGACCGGATGTACCGCACCGGCGACCTGGCCCGCTGGGTGCCCGGTCGTGGTCTGGAGTACCTGGGCCGCCGCGACGGCCAGGTGAAGGTGCGCGGCCACCGTGTCGAACTCGGCGAGGTCGAGGCCGCCTTGGCCGCCGTTCCCGAAGTGCGTGCGGCCGCCGCCGCGGTGCGCGGCCCCCGGCTCATCGGCTACGTCGTCGGCGAGGTCGTCCCGGAGGAGGTCCGCGAGGAACTCGCCGGGCGCGTGCCGGAACACCTCGTGCCCGCCGCGGTCGTCGTACTCGACACGCTTCCGCTGACCTCCAACGGGAAGATCGACCGGGCCGCGTTGCCCGCCCCGCGCGCGGCGGCCGGAAGGACCGCCGCCACCGAACGCGAACGGCTGCTGTGCGCCACCATCGCCGAGGTGATCGGCGTCGAGGAAGTCGCCGTCGACGACGACTTCTTCGCGCTGGGCGGCGACAGCATCACCGCGATCAGCGTCAGCAGCAGGCTCCGCGCCCACGGCCTCGACCTGCGGCCGCGTGATCTGCTCGCCCGCCGCAGCTTCGAGGTGCTGGCCGCGGCGAGCGCGGAGATCGGCGGCCCGGCCGCACCGCCGGACGAGCCCGTCGGTGAGGTACCCGCCCCGCCGATCGTCCGCGCCCTGCTCGACCCGCATCCGGACGTCGCGACGATCGCCGGGTACACGCAATGGACCGCGCTCCGGCTCGACGAGGATCTTCCTCCCGCTCTGCTGACCCAAGGCGTGCAAACGCTGCTGGACCACCACGACGTCCTGCGTTTGCATTTAGAGGACGAAATGCGGGTCCGGGAACGCGGCGCGGTGAGGGCGTCCGACGTCGTCATCGAGACGACCGGCGACCCGGCCGAGGTCGCGGCGGCACTCGCGGAGTCCCTTGATCTCCGCGCGGGTGTCCTGAAGGTCGCGTTGCTACCGGAACACCTCGTCATCGTGCTCCACCACCTGGCGGTCGACGGTGTCTCCTGGCGCGTCTTGCTGCCGGATCTGCGCGCCGCGTGCGCCGGTGAAGCGCTCGAACCGGTCGGGACTTCCTGGCGGCGTCACGCGCTTCTTCTTGACGAGCAAGGAACGTCCGGTGCCCGGCGCGGCGAACTCGAGCACTGGCGTGGCGCGCTCGACGGCCCGCGCCTCGGCCACCGGCCGCTCGACCGGGCCGCCGACACGGTCGCGACCGCGCGGCGTTCGGTCACCGTCGCCACCCCGGAGCAGACCGACGCGGTGCTCACCGCCTTGCCCGCGGCCTACCGCGCCGGACCCGACGACGTCCTGCTCGCCGCGCTCGTGCTCGCCCTCCGGTCGTGGCGGGGTGCTCCGGTCGAGGCCGAAACCGTGTCCCTCGAAGGACACGGCCGCGATCAAGACGGCCTGGACCTCTCGCGCACCGTCGGCTGGTTCACCGCCGAACATCCGTTGCGAGTGCCCGCCACCGCGGTGGCGGCGACCACGGACTTCGAAAGCGCGCTCACCGGCGGAGACGCGGCGGGAAAGCTGCTGCGAGCTGCCAAGGAGGCCAAACGCGCCGTTCCGGACAACGGCGTCGGCTTCGGCGTCCTGCGGTATCTCGACCCGCTGACCCGGGACGAACTCGCCGCCGTCCCACCGCCGGACGTCGTCCTGAACTACCTCGGCCGATTCGCCGCACTGCCGGGCACCGGCTGGCGGCTGCCGGAGGAGGACCCGTTCGCGGTCACCGAACCGGACGCCAAGTCGCTCGAACAGGTGCTGGCACTGAACTGCTTCGTCCGCGAGGACGGTCGTCCCCGGCTCGCCGTCGAGTGGACCGCGGCGGGCAAGGTGCTGCCGGAGGAAAGCGTTGCGGCGCTTCAGGAAGCGTGGTCCCGGGCGCTGGACGCCCTGACCGCGCACGCCACCCGGATCGGGCCGGACGGTGGCGGGCTCACGCCGTCGGATCTGCCGCTGGTCGGCCTCGACCAGGGCGACATCGACGCGCTCGAACGCCGCGGCCGGCTCGAAGACGTGCTGCCCGCGACCCCGTTGCAGACCGGGCTTTCGTTCCACACCCTGGCGCGCGGCACCGAGGACACCGACGTCTACGTGGTCCAGGCCGTCACCCTGCTCAGCGGCGCCCTCGACGCCAGCCGCATGCGGGAGGCCGCCGCCGAGGTACTGCGGCGGCATCCCGCGCTGCGCGTCCACCTGCACACCACCGACGCGGGCGAGGTCGTCCAGGTGGTGCCCGCCGAGGTCACGCTGGACTGGCGGTTCGCGAGCGTGTCCCCCGACGAGGTCGAGGCCGAGTGCCGCGCCGAACTCGCCCGTCCCTTCGATCCGGTGACTCCGCCGCTGATCCGGTTCCTGCTGCTGACCCTCGCCCCGGACGAGCACCGCCTGGTGCTCACCAACCACCACGCGCTGCTCGACGGCTGGTCGATGCCGCTGGTCGGCCGCACGCTGCTGGCCACCTACGCCGAACTCGGCGGCGGCCCGGCCGCCCCGGTCGCGCCCTCGCTTTCGGAGTACCACCGCGTGCTCGGCGAACGCGACCCGGACGCGGCATCGGAGGCGTGGCGCGAGGCGCTGGCCGGACTCGAGGAAGGAACGCGGCTCGCCCCGGCGAGCATCGAGTCCACTGTGGAGCGTCCGGAACGCGTCATCGTGGAACTGGGCGGGGAATTCAGCGAGCGGTTGCGCGCCTTCTCCCGTGAACGCGGGATCACCCCGACGACGGTGTTCCAGACCGCGTGGGGAGTGCTGCTCTCCAGGCTGACCGGCCGCCGCGACGTGGTCTTCGGCTGCCCGGTCTCCGGCCGCCCGGCCGACGTCCCCGGCGTCGAGCGCATGATCGGCCAGCTCGGCAGCACGATCCCGGTACGCGTGCGCTTCGACGCCGCCGAAACCGCGGTCACCGTGCTGGAGCGCGTGCACACCGAAAGCGTCCGGCTCACCGATCACCATCACGCCGGGCTGCCGGACATCCAGCGCGCGGCCGGCGTCGGCGACCTGTTCGACACGATGCTCGTGATGGAGAACTTCCCGCTCTCCAGCCGCGCCCGCACCACGCTGGCGCCCGGCCTCGATCTCGTCGGCGTCGACATCACCGACGCCACGCACTATCCGCTCACGGTGATCGTGCTGCCCGGCGACGAGTTCACCGTCGGCCTCGGCTACCAGCCACAGGCGTTCACCCGCGAGGAGGCCGAGTCCTACGGTCGCTGGCTGCGTGCCGTGCTGCACGAGATCGTGGCCGATCCGGCACGGCCGGTGTCCCGGCTGCGCGCGCTCGGCGCCGAGGAAGAACGCGCGATGCTGCGCCTCGGCGAAGGACCGGAGCCCAAGCGCGAACGCGGCGGCATGCTGGAGGAGTTCGGCCGCTGGGTCCGGGAGACCCCGGACGCGGAAGCCGTCGTGTGCCGGGACCGGAGCCTGACCTACGCCGAACTGGACCGTCGTGCCAACCGGCTCGCGAACACCCTGATCGACGCCGGAGTGAAACCACAGGATCCGGTCGCGGTCCTGCTGCGCCGCGACGTCGACCTCGTGGTCGCGTTGTTCGGCGTGATCAAGGCCGGCGCGGTGCACGTGCCGATGGACCCGGATTATCCGGCCGACCGGCTGGCGTACATGCTCGGGGACATCGGGCCCGCCGCAGTGGTGTCCACTTCGGACGTCGACGGCCTTCCGGTGATCGACCCGGCCGCACTGTCCACCGAGGACACAGATCCGGGAATCCGGCTCAGTGCGGACGCGATCGCCTACGTCATCTACACCTCCGGCACCACCGGCAAACCGAAGGGCGTCGCTGTGCCGCATCGCGGGGTCCCGAGCCTGATCGCGCTGCAGGAGGACATCGTCGGGATCGGGACCGCCGAGCGGTACCTGCATTTCGCCTCGACGAGTTTCGACGTCGCCTTCTGGCAGTTCATGCTGCCGCTGCTGTCCGGAGGCACGTCGGTGATCGCGCCGGAGGAGGTGCGGGTCTCCGGCGACGATCTGCTGGCCTACGCCGCCGAACACCGCGTCACCGGGCTCAACCTGCTGCCCTCGTTCCTCTCCGCGATGCCCGACGACGCGACCGTCGACCCGGACGTGTTCTTCGTCGTCGGCGCCGAACGGCTCGACCCGGAACTGGCCCGGCGCTGGGGGAACCGGCGCGCGCTGTTCAACGCCTACGGCCCGACCGAGGTCACCATCAACTCGGTCACCTGGCACTACGACCCGGCCGATCCCGGCCCGCTCCCGATCGGCCGTCCGGACCCGGAGGTCCGCGCGTACGTGCTCGACGGCGGGCTGCTCCCGGTCGGGACGAACGTGACCGGCGAGCTGTACCTGGCCGGGCCGAAACTCGCGCAGGGTTATGTCGGCCGGGCGGCGCTGACCGCCGAACGGTTCGTCGCCGACCCGTTCGGGCCGCCGGGGGAGCGCATGTACCGCACCGGCGACCTGGTCCGCTGGCGGCCGGACGGGCAGATCGTCTTCCTCGGCCGCGCCGACCACCAGGTCAAACTGCGCGGGTACCGGATCGAACTCGGCGAGATCGAGACCGCGCTGACCGCCCACGACGACGTGCGCGCCGCCGCGGTGATCGTCCGGGAGGACCGGTTGGTCGCGTACTTCGTCCCCGTGGACGGTGCCGAACCCGACCCGGCAGCGCTGCGGGCACACCTCGCGGCGGAGCTGCCCGCGTACATGGTGCCGACCGCGTTCGTCGCGCTGGAACGGCTTCCGCTCGGACCGAGCGGCAAGCTGGACCGGGCCGCGCTGCCCGCGCCGGAAGCCCGCTCGGACGGCGGACGGGAACCCGCCACCCCGGCGGAAGCGGTGCTGCTGCGAGTGGTCCGCGATCTGCTCGGACCCGACGTCGGGCTGGACGACGGCTTCCTGGACGCGGGCGGCGACAGCATCGCCTCGCTGCGGGTCGTCTCCCGTGCCCGCCGCGAAGGGCTGCACCTGACCGCGCGCGACGTCCTCGAAGGCGGCACGGTCGCGGGGATCGCCGCGCGCTGTGGCGAGCCCGAACAGGCCGAGGAAGCCCACGCCGTCGGCGACGCCCCGCTCACGCCGATCATGCGCGATCTGTTGCGGCGCGCGGGAAAGGCGGCCGACGGGTTCTGCCAGTGGGTCGAGATCTGTGTGCCTTCGGCGGACGACGTTCCTCGCTGGCGCTCGGTGCTCGACGCCGTTCTTGCCCGTCACGACGTCCTGCGTGCGCATCTGGTCGAAGACACGCTTCGTGTCCCGGACGTCGGCGCCGTGACCGGTGCCGACGTGCTCACCGCCATCCGCGTGTCCCGAGATCCGCGTGCGGCGCTGGACACGCAGGTCGAGCAGATCGTCGCGCGGATGGACCCGCGTACCGGCCCGCTGGTGCGGGCGGTCTTGGTGGACGTCGGCGAGGAGCGACCGGGGCGGTTGCTGCTTGTGGCGCACCACCTGGTCGCCGACGCGGTGACCTGGCGTGTCCTGCTCGACGACGTCGAACAGGCCTTCCACGGCAAGACCCCGCACCGGCGCGGGCAGTCGTTCCTGGGCTGGGCGCGGTCGCTGCGCGCGGCCGCCCCGCATCGAGAGGACGAATTGCCGTACTGGCGAGGGATCGCCGCCGCGCCGGAGACCACGCTCGGCCGCACCCGGCTCGATCCGGCGCGGGACACCGTGGCGACCGCCCGGCACCACCGGCTCGACATCGGCGAGGACACCACCCACGCCGTGCTCACCGCGCTGCCCACGGCGTATCGCACGGGCCCGGACACCGTGCTGCTGACCGCGCTCGCCCGCGCTGTCGCCGCCTGGCGCGAGACCGTCGCCGACCTGGTCGTCGCCGTCGAAAGCCACGGAAGGCCGGGACACACCCCGGACTTCACGGGCACGGTCGATCTGGCGCAGACCGCCGGCTGGTTCACCGCCGTGCATCCGGCGCGGATCGCCCCACCGGACGGACCGTTGCCGGACGCGCTGCGGGCGGTGCGCGACCATCTGCGCGCGGCGGGGGACGGCCTCGGGCACGGAATTCTCGGCGTCGGCGGCCCGCGGCCCGAGATCGCCTGGAACTATCTCGGCCGGTTCCCCGAGGCTCCGGTTGAGGAGACCCTGTGGCAGCGCCCGCCGGACGCCGATCCGCTTGGTTCCGGCGGTGGTGCGGAGATGCCACTGCCGTACGCGCTCACGGTGAACGCGATGGTCCCCGACGGTGGCACGCTCGGGGTCCGCTTCACGTGGCCGTCCGCGCTGTTCACCGAAGACGAGATCGCCGTGCTGGGCGAGCATTTCCGCCGGGAGCTGGACGCGCTCGCAGCCGACGTGCCCGGCCCCGGCGAAGTCATGCCGCTGACCCCGTTGCAGGAGGTGATCCTGCGCGAGTCCCGTGCCGCGGACGAAGATCCGTATCCGGTGCAGGCCGCGTTCACGCTGTCCGGTGACCTCGACGTCGAGGCGCTGCGGGCCGCGGCGAACGCGCTGGTCCGACGGCAGCCGAACCTGGGCGCGGTGTTCCCGGCGTCGCACGAGGTCCAGGTGATCCCCGCCGAGCCGCTGGCCGGTTTCCGCGTCCGCGAAGTGTCCGAAGTGGACACCGTGTTGGACGAGGAGCTGGCGGAACCGTTCGATCTGGCCCATGGTCCGCTGTGGCGGGTCACCGTGCTGCGGCACGGGCCAGGCCGTCAGACGCTCGTGCTGACCAGTCACCATCTGCTGTCCGACGGCTGGTCCGCGCCGCGCGTCCTCGGCGAGTTGTTCGCGCTGTACGCGGGGAAGCCTTTGCCGGAGCCGGTGCCGCCGACTCGGTACACCCGCCTGCTCGCCGCGGCCGATCACTCGTCCGACGTCCGGGCCTGGCGGGCGGAACTCGCCGGCCTGCCCGAAGGCGATCACTTGCCGTGTACCGGCGGGTCCGCCGAACCGGCTCTGTTCACTGTGGACATTCAGCTGGTCGCAGAGCTGACCCGGCTGGGCGCCGCACGGGGCCTCACCGTCAACACCCTGTTGCAGGGCGCGTGGGCGGCCGTCCTGGCGACCCACGCCGGGCGCCGGGACGTCAGCTTCGGGGTGATGACTTCGAATCGGACGTCCGATGTGGACGGTGTCGAGGAGATCATCGGCCTGCTGGCGAACAGCGTCCCGGTCCGCGCCCGGTTCACCGGGACGGTCGCCGAGGCGCTCGCCGATTTGCAGGCGCGGCAGCAGGCGATGGCCGCGCACCATCGGATGGGGCTGCCCGAGCTCGCGTCGCTGGCCGGCCGCGAGCGGCTGTTCGACAGCCTGCTCGTGTTCGAGAACTACCCGGTGGACCCGGCGAAGCTGCGCGAACCCGCGCCCGGCCTGACCGTCACCGGGACGAGGTTCCGTGAACGCACGCACCACTCGGTGAGCGTCACCGTCGTCCCCGGCGAGCACGGCTGGGAAGGTGTTCTGTACGCGAGGGAGACCGACGCCCGGTCGCTCGCCGACGACCTGGTCGGGTTCCTGCGGAAACTGCCGTCCTGGTTCGACGGCGACGCCGCCGGGTTCGCGGGGGAGCGGTGACCGCGCGCCCGATCGACGCCGCCCTGTGGCGCACGGCGGCCGTCCTGGTGCTCGGCACGTTCATGGCGACCTTGGACAGCACGATCGTCTCGGTGGGCGTCGACACCCTCGCCGACGAGTTCGGCGCGCCGGTCACCGGCGTCCAATGGGTGACGACGGCGTACCTGCTGGCCGTGGTCACGGCGGTGCCGGCGTCGGGCTGGCTCGCCGACCGGTTCGGTGGCAGGCGGGTCTGGCTCACCGCCGTCGTCGTGTTCCTGCTGGCGTCCCTGTTGTGCGCGCTGGCGCCGACCCTGCCCGCGCTCATCGCCTTCCGTGTCCTGCAAGGACTCGCGGGCGGCCTGCTGCCACCGACCGGTCAGGCGCTCCTGGCCCGGGCGGCAGGACCGGACCGGATCGGGCGCGTGATCAGCGTCGTCGGTCTCGTACCGCTGTTGTCGCCGGTGCTCGGCCCGATGGCGAGCGGCACGATCCTCGCCGTCGCGGACTGGCCATGGCTGTTCTACGTCAACCTCCCGGTCGGTGTGGTGGCGGTGATCCTGGCCCGGCGCTGGGTTCCGGCGGGTGAACCCGGCGGCAAGGGTGCGCGCTTCGATTTTCGCGGCGCGCTGCTGCTTTCGCCGGGGCTCGCCGTCCTGGTCTTCGGGCTCACCTGGTTCGAGCAGGGGACGCCGGTGGTCGCCGGGATCGCCGTCGTGCTCGGCGTCGTGATGCTCGCGGCGTTCGTGCGGCACGGCCTGAGCGCCGAAGCGCCCTTGCTGGATCCACGCTTGTTCACGCGGCCTCCGTTCGGGGTCGCCGCGCTGGCGCTGGTGCTGCTCGGCGCGTCGGTGTTCGGCACGATGTTCCTGCTCCCGCTCTACCTGCAGCGTGGTCCCGGACTGTCCACTTGGGACACCGGGCTGCTGCTAGTGCCCCAGGGCATCGGCGCGGCGGCCGGTTCCGTACTGGTGAACCGCCTGGTCGACCGGATCTCGCCGCGCACCCTGGTGCTGAGCGGGATCGGCCTGGTCGCCCTCGGCACCGCGCCCTTCACCCAGCTCGGTCCCGGTCTTCCGGACTGGGTCATCGTGCTTTCCTTGCTGCTACGCGGTTTCGGCGCGGCGATGATCGGCGCGCCGGTGATGACGATCGTCTACCGCCGGGTCGAACCCGCCCGGCTGCCCCGCGCCGCCGGGGCGCTGAACCTGCTCAACACGCTCGGCGGCTCGATCGGCACCGCGGTACTGGCCGTGGTGCTGCAGGCCCGGCTGGCCGCTCGCGGCTCGGACGTCGCCGCGGCCTTCGCCGACGCCTTCTGGTGTGTTCTCGGCCTCGCCGTCGTGGCGGTGGCCGGTGCGACGCGGCTGCCCCGGGCCGGGGTGGCCGCCCCCGACAACAAGAGAGGTCATGCGGATGCTTGACCAGGACACACTGCCCAGTCCGGCCGAAGTGGCCACGAGCGGCGTCGTGCCGGACGAGATCGTCCGGCACCGCGAAACCGTCGCGGACGTCCTCGCCCGCCGCGACTCCCGGCTGCTCGTCGTCGTGGGCCCGTGTTCCGTGCACGACACCGACGGCGCGCTCGAGTACGCGCATCGGCTCGCCGAGGCGTCCCGCCGGTTCGCCGACGATCTCGTCGTGGTCCTTCGCGCCTACCTGGAGAAACCGCGGACGATCGCGGGCTGGACCGGTCTGGTGCCCGACCCCACCCTGGACGGCAAGGGCGATCTCGCGTCCGGTGTCCGAATCGGACGGAAGTTCCTCGACGACGCCGCCGCGACCGGGCTGCCGCTCGCGTACGAGTTCGTCGACCCGTTCCTCGCGCCGTACTTCGCGGACACCGTCAGCTGGGGCGCGATCGGCGCGCGGACCGTCGCCAGCCAGCCGCACCGGCATCTGGCGTCCTGGCTGCCGATGCCGATCGGCATGAAGAACTGCGTGTCCGGGCGGCTGGACACGGCCGTCGCCGCGGTCCGGGCGGCCGCGCTGCCGCACGTGTTCCCGGGCGCCGCGGCCGATGGGCGCGCCCGGATCCAGCGCAGCGCCGGAAACCCGGACGCGCACCTCGTCCTGCGCGGTGGCCCGAAACCCAACCATCACGCGCACGCGATCGCGGACGCCCTCGACGCGCTGACCGCCGCCGGTCTGCCGCACCGGCTCGTCGTCGACGCCTCGCACGGCAACAGCGGGAAGGACCACAACCGGCAGCCCGTGGTCGTCGCCGACCTGGCGGACCAGATCTCCGCGGGCAACGACGCGCTGGCCGGGGTGATGATCGAGTCGTACCTCTCCGACGGCAGGCAGGACGTCGGTTCCGCGCGGCCCCGGCGGGACCTGAGTATCACGGACGCTTGCCTGGGCTGGGAGCGGACGGTGCCGCTGCTGGAGTCTCTCGCCTGCGCGAACGCGGTGCGGCGCATCGCCTCGTGAGCGGTGAGGTGTCTTGGGCAGGCAGGGGGCCGGGGGTGGTCGTGGGTGGGGGGTTGGGGTTTCCCCCCAACCCCCCCCCCCCCCCCCCCCACCCACCCCCCCCCCCCTTCCCCCTTCCTCCCCCGTACCCAAAGAGTGGGGGGGGGGTGTGGTTCTC
>NZ_JBWKEC010000035.1:3992-93255 GCF_056435645.1 Amycolatopsis sp. NPDC043889 | reverse complement strand
GGGGGGGGGGGGGGGAGAGGGGGGGGGGGGGGGGGAGGGGGGAGGGGGGGGGGGGGGGTGTGGGGGGGGGGGGGGGGGGGGGGGATGGTGGGGGGGGGGGGGGGGGGGGGGGGGGGTTGGGGTGAAACCCCGACTCCCCCCCCACGACCCGCTGTACCGAGTGCTCAACCGCCGGACCGCGGCCACCGAATCGCAGCCGGCCAGGCCCATCGCGTTCCGGAGTTCGACGGCGAGCAGGTCGAGCACCTGCCGGGCGCCCTCCTGGCCGTCCGCGGCCAGCCCCCACATGAACGGCCGTCCGATCAGGACACCGGACGCGCCGAGCGCGATCGCCTTGAGCACGTCCCCACCGGTCCGGATCCCGCCGTCCAGCAGCACTTCGCAGCCACCGGAGACCGCGTCCGCGATCTCGCCCAGCATCGCGATCCCCGGTACGGCCCCGTCCAACTGACGGCCTCCGTGGTTGGACACCACGATCCCGGCGGCACCCGCGTCGACGGCCCGCACGGCGTCCTCGACCGCGAGGATCCCCTTGAGCACCAGCGGAAGGTCCGTGTGCGCACGGACCGCCTCGACGGACTCCCAAGTGGCCGGGGCGAATTCGCGCGCGGTGTGGTCGGCGACGGCGGAAAGCCCTTCGGTACGGCGATGCGCGGCCGCACCGGCGTCGAAATTGGCCGCCGTCACCGATTCCGGCAACGCGAAGCCGTTCCTCATGTCCCGCAGCCGCCGTCCCATCCACGGCACGTCGACGGTGAACACGATCGCCTCGCAGCCGGCGTCCTCCGCGCGGCGCACGAGCTCCAGCGACCGCTTTTCGTCGCGCAGCCAGTAAAGCTGGAACCACGGCCGTCCACCGACGGACGCGACCTCTTCCAACGGCACACTGCTGAGTGTGCAGATGGTGTACGGCACGCCGGCGTCCCGCGCCGCCCGTGCCGCCGCGAGCTCACCTTCGGGGTGGAACAGCCGCTGGTACGCGACCGGCGCGACCGCCACGGGGAGCGCGGCGCGCCGGCCGAGAACCTCGGCCTCGGTGGTGCAGCCGGAGAGCTCGCGCAGCATCCGGGGGATCACGAAGATCCGCTCCAGCGCGGCGCGATTGGCCTCCAGCGAGGCCTCGGTCCCGCTGCCCCCGGCGAGAAAATCCCAGATCTCGCCGGGGAGGACCGCCCGGGCGGCACGTTCGAGGTCGTCGAGGCAGAGAGGGGTCATCGCTGGGCGGGGCCGAGCTTGCTCTGCCCGGTGCGCTCCAGCTCCACGGCTTCGTACAGGGCCTTGATGTTGGAGCTGCCGAACGTGCCCGCGCCCTGGCGTTCGATGATCTCGAAGAAGATCGTCTTGCGCGGGTGGGTGGAGGCGGTGAAGATCTGGAACAGCTGGCCGCCGTGGTCCTCGTCGGCGAGCAGCTTCGTCTCGCGCAGGTCGTCCAGCGAGTGCGTCTCCAGCTCGATCCGCTCGCCGAGCAGGTCGTAATAGGCGTCCGGGGTCTTCAGGAACTCCACGCCACGCGCGGAAAGCTCCTTGACCGCGCGGACCGCGTCGGGGCTGGTGAACGCGATGTGCTGGACGCCGGAGCCGTGGTGCTCCTTGATGAAGTCGTCGATCTGGCCGGGGTCGGCGGTCTTGTCGGGCTCGATCAGGGTGAGGGTGACCGCACCCGACGTGCTCTGCACGACGGTGGAGTTCATCGCCTGGGCACCGACCACGATGTGCTCTTCGAAGATCTGCTTGAAGCCGAGGGCGCGCTCGTAGAACGCCACCGTGGCAGCGAGGTCCCCGGCGTTCAGGCAGACCGCGAAGTGGTCGATCTCGTTCAGGTCCACGCCGCCCTTGCCACGGAAGGCTTCCGGCGATTCCTCGGTGTCGTCGCTCTGGATCAGGGTGTGCACCACATCGCCGAAACCGCTGACGGTGGCCGTGACGACCGAGTCCGCGCGCTTCTCCGGCTCGCGGATGGGCTGCGCGCCCGCCTTCACCGCGGTCTCGAAGGCCGCCGCCACGTCGGGAGTGCGCAGCGCGATGTCCGCCACGCCTTCACCGTGGGTCTGCAGGTAGGTCGCCCCCGGGTGCCGGTCGGACAGCGGCTCGGTGAGGACCAGCGCGATCGCGGCGTGCCGCAGCGTCACGCTCCGGTGGTCCTCCGACCGATCCGTGGCGGCGACGGAGAAGTCGTACTTGTCCATCCAGCCGGACGCGGCGGCCTCGAGGTCGGCCACGTACATTTCCACATAGTCGATCTCGAAATTCTGCGTGCTTTCGTGAGAAGACAAGACATTCCTCCGTGGAATAGATGTGATCCTCAGGAACAGGATGGCGCGAAGCCAAATTCGCATCAATGGTGTCCGCTTGACAGTTCAGTCCAAATAGGACTGTCAGTGTCCGTTGAACCGCACCGGGAGTTCCCGGTAGCCCTGCACGACGACCGCCCGCAACCAGGACGGCTCCTTCGTCAGCTCCACTCGCGACACTCGCTCGGCCACCTCCCGCAGCACGACCGCCAGCTCGATCCGCGCGAGCGCGGACCCGAGGCAGTGGTGCATACCGTGCCCGAAAGCGATGTGCCGATTGGGTTTCCTCCCCGGCCGGAACGTGTCGGGGTCGTCGAACACGGCGGGATCCCGGTTCGCCGCGGGCAACCACGCCACCACCGGCGTACCCGGTCCGAGGTCACGGCCGTTGATGGTGACCTCCCCGGTCGTCACGCGCAGGACGTGCATCGCGGGCGAAGACCAGCGCAAGACCTCGTCCACGACGGTGTCGACGTCCACGTCCCCGCCCCGCACCTGCGCCAGGAGCCCCGGCACAGTGGCGAAAGCGTGTACCGCGCCGGTGATCGCGTGCCGCGTCGTCTCGTTGCCGCCGATCAACACGTTGTCGCAGTTGAGCAAGACGTCGTCGATCGACAGCTCGTCGTCGGAAAGCAGTGTGCTGACGAGGTCTTCACCGGGGCTCGCGCGGCGCGCGGAGATCAGCTCGTCGAAATAGACGAGGATCTCGGTATGCGCCTGACGCGGGGTCATCCCGTCGAACAGCTCGTCCTCGCCGCCGAACGCGTGGTTGGTCAGGTCGATGAGCATGTCCTGATCCTCGGCGGGCACACCGAGGATTTCGCAGACGACGGCGGCGGGGATCCGCGGGCCGATCGCCGCGGCCACGTCGCACACGTCGCCGTCGAGCACCCGGTCCAGGACGCCGGTCACCTCGGCCCGCACCCGCTCCGAGAGCTTGCGCGCCGCCGCCCTCGAAAGCAGCGGCCCGACCAGCTTGCGCAATTTCCGGTGCTGATCCTGTTCGGAGACCACCATCATCTGGCCACCCGAGTTGTCGGGGTGGTCGCGGTCGAAGCCGATCATCATCCCGTATTCGGAGGTGAACGGGGCCGACGGCCCGAGCACCGCGGCGCACGCCCGATGCGAGAACACGGACCAGAACCCGCCGGGTGAGCTGCCCGGCTCGCTCCACACCATCGCGTCTTCCGCCGCGTATTCACGCCACCGGTCGTGCCGCTCCAAAGTCGTGTAGAGGTCGGGATTTCCGAGGTCGACGGCTGTCGTCGTCTGCATGAATGGTCTCCAGGTCAGGTGTGTGCGCCGTCGAGCACCTTGGCCAGCCGGGCCACCGTCGGCGCGTCGAAGAACGCCTGCACCCTCAGCCGGATCTTCAGGCGTTCCCGGATCCGGCTCACGAGCCGGGTCGCGAGCAGCGAGTGGCCGCCGATCTCGAAGAAGCTGTCGTCCACGCCGACACTGCTGACGCCGAGCACTTCGGCGAACAGCTCGACCAGGATGATCTCCGTCGGGGTGAGCGGTTCCCGTCCCGCCGCCGCGCGCCCGGCGTGCTCCTCTTCGGGAGTGGGCAGGGCGACCCGGTCGATCTTGCCGTTGGGCGAGACCGGCAGGCTCGGCAAACCGACGATCACGTCGGGCACGAGATATCCGGGCAGTTGCGCGCGAAGCGGCGTCAGGAGCCGCTCGGCGGGGACGCGCTCGCCACCGGCGCCGACCACATAGGCGACGAGCCTGTTCTCGTGCTCGGTCACCACCGCCTGGGCCACCCCGTCCACCGCCAGCAGCGCGGCCTCGACCTCGCCCGGTTCGATCCGGTGGCCACGCACCTTCACCTGGTCGTCGACCCGGCCGACGAAGACGTACTGGCCGTCCGGACGCGTGCGGACCCGGTCTCCGGTGCGGTACATGCGCCCGCCCGGGTCACCGAAGGGATCCGGCAGGAACCGTTCCGCGGTCGCGGCCGCTCTTCGGAGGTAACCGCGGGCCAGGCCGGGGCCCACCGCGTACAGCTCGCCGACGTCGCCGTCCTCGACCGGCCGCAGCCGATCGTCCAGGACGTAGGTGCGGACACCGGTGATCGGCCTGCCGATCGGCGGCGTCTCCTCACCGGTCAACGGCTCGCTCGCGGTGACCGCGACCGTGGTCTCGGTGGGGCCGTAGGCGTTGATCATCACGCGGTCCACCGCCCAGCGTTTCGCGACCGGGGCCGGGCACGCCTCGCCGGCGACCAGGAGGGTCAGCCCGGCGGGCAGGCCGCCCGACTCCTCCAGCGGCGCCAGCGCGGACGGCGGCAACGTGACATGGGTGATGCGCTGGTCGCGCACCAGCCGGGAAAGCGGCTCGCCGGGGACCAGGTCCGGCGCGGAAGCCAGCACCAGGCAGCCACCCGCCTGCCAGATCGGCCAGAACTCGGCGACCGCGGCGTCGAAACTGGGCGAGGCGAAGGCCAGCAACCTGCTCTCGGGCCCCAGTTCCTGACGGCGCACGTAGTCGTCGGCCAGGTTCGGGATCCCGCGGTGCGTGACCAGCACACCCTTCGGCCGCCCCGTCGAACCGGAGGTGTAGATGACGTACGCCGGGTGGTCCGGGCGCAACGGGCCGAGGCGGTCCTGGTCGTCCAGGTTCGGCTCGGACGGTCCGGGTTCCCGTTCCACGCTCAGGACGACTGGGGCGCCGGCCACGTCCTGCCCCGGCAGGCACAGCAGGCAGTGCGCCGCCGCGTCGTCCAGCATCTGCCGCTTGCGCTCCTCCGGATAGTCCGGGTCGACCGGCACGTACGCGGCGCCGGCCTTGTGCACGGCCAGGATCGCGATGACGAACTCGATCGACCTCGGCATCGCCAGCGCGACGAGCCGCTCCGGACCGACACCGTGCGCGACGAGCCGCCGGGCGAGCCGGTTGGCCTCCCCGTTCAGCTCGGCGTAGGTGAGGGTGGTGGTGTCCATCGCCACCGCCTGCCGATCCGGCAGCACGGCCGCGGTCGCCTCGAACAGATCGGGTGTCGTGGCCGCCGAAAGGACGGTCATACGGTCTCTCCCAGTGTCTCGCGCGATCCGGCGCGGAGGAACCGGATCAGCTCGCGGTTCACCGCTTCCGGGTTCTCCAGGTAACCGAAATGCCCGCACTCGGGAATCGTGCGGTACGTCGCGCCGGGGATCGCGGAGGCCAGCTCCAGTCCGCCGGCCGGGGGCGCCACGAGATCGTGCTCGAACGAGATGACGTGACAGGGCACCTTGATCGCCTTGTAGGCGTCGAGGCGGTCCGGCAGCGCGCTCACCAACAGCTGCGCCCGGACGCCGGGCCCCCAAGCACTCGACGCCGCGAACAGGTCGAGCCAGTCGGCCGCGACGTCGTCGTCGGCGAGGGTCGCGGGGCCCAGGTTGTGCATGGCACGGACGGCGGCGAGGAAACCCGGCGGCAACTCGATGCCCTGCTCGATCAGCTTCGCCTCGCCCTCGGCGAGCTCCCGCTGGACGAGACTGCTCTTGCCACAGGCGGCCATCAACACGACCGAATCCAGCAGTTCCGGTTGGGCGAGCGCGAGTTCCTGCGCGATGTACGAGCCCATCGACGTGCCGATCACCCGGCAGGGCACCGCGTCGAGGTACTCGATCAGGGAGGCCACGTCGTCGACGAGGTCCGCGATCGTGAATCCGCCCGCGCCGTCGTCGCTCGGCGGGATCCCGCGGTTGTCCATGGTGATCACCCGGAAACCGGCGGCACGGAGCGCGGGAACCTGATGCAGGTCCCACACCGAACTCGGCGCACCGGTGCCGGTCAGCAGAAGGACCGGCGGGCCGTCACCACAGTCGTTGTAGGACAACCGGATCCCGTTCTCGGTTGTCATCAGCATGATGCTCCTTGAGGGAAAATGACTGCTGCGCCGCGATGAGATGGTGGGACGCGGATACGACCGTACCTTCGGGGATCGAGTGTCTGGAGGATTCGGCGATGGACATTCTCCGGAAATGGCGTCCACGGCCCGTTCTTGACACCTCAACGGCGTATGGAAATCCTAGTATTCATGGATTCAAACGGTCTGTCCACTCACTTGAACGTGGAAACGCTGCATGGATCGCTCACCGATCCGGCCATCTCGTCGATGAATCTGCTCAACGAACTGATCGACGAATACCCTGTGGCCATTTCCATGGCGGCAGGACGGCCGTACGAAGAGTTCTTCGACATCCGGCTCATTCATGAGTACATCGACGCCTATTGCGCGCATCTGCGCGAAGATCGAAAACTGGACGAGGCGGGGGTGACCCGCACGCTCTTCCAATACGGCACCACCAAGGGCGTCATCGCCGATCTCATCGCCAGGAACATCGCCGAAGACGAGAACATCGACGCCGCCCCGGAATCCGTCGTCGTCACCGTCGGCGCGCAGGAGGCCATGTTCCTGGTCCTGCGCACCCTGCGGGCGGGCGACCGGGACGTGCTGCTCGCCCCCGCCCCCACCTACGTCGGGCTGACCGGGGCCGCGCTGCTCACCGACACCCCCGTGTGGCCGGTGCGCTCGACCGAGAACGGCATCGACCCGGACGACCTCGTCCTCCAGCTGAAGCGCGCCGACGAGCAGGGCAAGCGGGTGCGGGCCTGCTACGTCACCCCCAACTTCGCCAATCCCACCGGCACCAGCATGGATCTGCCTTCGCGCCACCGTCTCCTCGACGTCGCCGAGCAGAACGGGATCCTGCTCCTGGAGGACAACGCGTACGGGCTGTTCGGCTCCGAGCGGCTGCCGTCGCTGAAATCCCTCGACCGGTCGGGCTCCGTGGTCTACATCGGCTCCTTCGCCAAGACCGGCATGCCCGGCGCCCGCGTCGGCTTCGCGGTGGCGGATCAGCGGATGGCCGACGGCGGCCTGTACGCCGACCAGCTTTCGAAGCTCAAGGGCATGCTCACGGTGAACACCTCGCCGATCGCCCAAGCCGTGATCGCCGGGAAACTGCTGCTCAACGACTTCAGCCTCACCAAGGCCAACGCGCGGGAAATCGCCATCTACCAGCGCAATCTGCAGCTGACGCTGGGCGAACTCGACCGCAGGCTCGGATCGTGCGCCGGCGTCAGCTGGAACACCCCGACCGGAGGATTCTTCGTCACCGTCACGGTCCCGTTCGTCGTCGACGACGAACTGCTGGAAATCGCCGCTCGCGACCACGGCGTGCTGTTCACCCCGATGCACCACTTCTACGGCGGCAAGGGCGGATTCCACCAGCTCCGGCTTTCGATCAGCCTGCTCACTCCGGAACTGATCGAAGAAGGCGTCGCGCGGCTCGCTGCGCTCATCGGGCCGCGGCTTCCCTGAGGTCGCGCTGGTAGGTGAAGGCCCCCATCCCTCGGTTCGGGATGGGGGCCTTTCCTGCTTTTCGGGGAAGCAGCGGGTGTTGCGACCGGCCTTCACGTACTTCGAAATGAGCTGTCATGGCGCGCAGGGGACGTGACTCGCGTGATTGAGCACGTGACTCGCGTGATTGGAGGCGGCCCGTCTCTGATCACGCGAGTTACGCCTCTAATCACGCGAGTTACGCCTCTAATCACGCGAGTTACGCCTCTGATCACGCAAGTTACGTCCCTGGGCCCCGATCGGGGGCCAGGTTGCGTGTCCCTGTTTCCCCACACCGCCGCCCTTACCCGGTCACGGCTTAGTACCGGTCACCAGCGCGTGCTCGAACGGCAGCTCCACCGAGCGGACGTCGACGCAACCCACCGACTTGAGCCACGCCGAGGCCTCGGCCTGCGGCCAGGCCATCCCGCGTCCGGTGGCGAGGATGTTGAGGTACAAAGAAAGCCGCGCGGAAAGCGGCCCGCCGGTCTCGTCGTCCGCGGCCGCGAAGCCGTAGATCGAGATCTTCCCGCCGGACGGCAGCACCTCGTAGGCCTTGGCCAGCAGCATGACGGACTGCTCGGCCGTGAAGGTGTCGAGCACATGACTGAACAGGGCGTGGTCGGGGCCGTCGGGGAACGCGTCGGTCAGCAGGTCGGCCGGGTGCAGGGTGAGCCTGTCGGTGACCTCGGCGGGCACGCGCTGTTCGGCCAGCTCCACGCTGCTCGGCAGGTCGAGCAGCGTGGCCTTGAGGCCGGGGTTGGCCTTCAGCAGGGCCGCCGCCGTGGTGCCGTCGCCGCCGCCGACGTCGAGCAGGTGCCGCGACGACTTCACGTCGATGTGCTCCAGCAGCCCCGGCATCGTCTGCAGCGAGAACGCCGACATCGCCGTGTAGAAGATCCGCGCCTTCTCCGGGTCGTTGCCGAGCCGCGCGTACAGCGTGTCCCCCGGGCCGTCGAGAGCGTCGAGGGCCTCGTTGGTGCCGGCGCGCAGCGCGGAGGTCATCCGGGCGAACGCCGGGTAGTAGATGGTCTTCCAGCTGAGCAGGATGTGCTGCCAGCTCTCCGGTCCGCTCGTGGCGAGCAGTTCGGTCGCGACCGGGTGGTTCACATAGTCGACGCCCCGCTTCTCGATCAGGCCCGTGGTGGTCAGGGCGAGCATCAGCACCCGGAGCTTGTGCGGCTCCAGCCCGGTGAACTCACCGAGAGCCGCCGCGTCGGCGCCGCCGCGCTCTTCCAGGAAGTCGAAGATGTCCAGCTCGATACCGGACACCACCGCGTTGAACAGGGCGGGACCGTTGGCGATCAGCTGGAAACGACGGTGAACCTCGGTGGAGTCGAGCGATTCCTGCATCGGCAGATTTCCTTTCCGGCCGGCGGAGACTTCCGCAGACGTTGAGAACGACACCGGCCCGCCTCAGAAGGAGCCGGACGCCGGTCCGGCATTGGCGTCGAAAGAGCTGCCGGAGTAATCGGGATGGAGTACGGAGAAGGCATAGGTGGCGGGCGCGGCGATCATCGCCGCGACACCGAGGACGAGAGCGGCGGTGACCAAGGACTTCGACGCGTTCTCACGCATTCGGGCCACGATCAGCACGACGAGGGCGGCCACCCCGATCACGAGCGTGCCCCATTTCGCCCACGGCAGGAAGTTCGGGTAATGGGACCACAGCCAGGCGCCCCAAGCCAGCTCCGCCGCGATGGCGATCGGAAGGATCCAGCCCTGCCTGCCGCCGTTGTGGTACGCCCGCCAGAAGGTGACGATGCCGAGCGCGGAAAGCGCCGCGATCGCAGGGGCGAGAGAGGCCACGTACGCGGTGTGCGCGACGGCGCTCGCGCTGAACACGAAGAGGAAGGTCACCAGCCAGACGCCCCACATCACCAGCCCGCCGCGCACCGGATCGGTGCGCTCGGCGCGGCGCCACCACCAGAGCCCGCACAGCAGGGACAGCAGGGCGAGCGGGAACAACCAGGCGATCGCGACGCCGAGGTGACCGTCGAGCAGTTTGGTCGCCCCCATCGGGTCCGCCCGTGTCTCCATTTTGGACTCATCCGGCTGCGGACCGCCAGGGCCGACAGGCTGGCCGCCTTCGGCCTTCGGGCCGAAGTCCCCGTTCTGTTCGTCCTGGTGCTTGGTCCCGAAGTTCCCGTTCTCGTCCAGCCCCTGGCCACCGCCGGGGCCTTGCGGATCCCCGGGACCACCCTCCGGCCCGCCGGGGCCGTCACCCGGACCGCCCTGAGGACCGCCAGGGCCACCAGGGAAGTCGCCAGGTCCGCCACCGGGACCACCCGGGCCGAGCGACGGAAGGCCACCGCGGCCGTTGGGGTCCTCGGCGCCGGGCAGGTGGATGCCGACGCGGCCGAGACCGTTGTAGCCGAACACCATGGCGAACGCGCTGTTGTTCGTGGTGCCGCTGATATGCGGCCGCGAGCCGTCCGGGGTGAAGGTGTAGAGCGCGATCCACGACAGCGACACCGCCAGCGTCACCACACCGGCGAGCGCCAGGTGCTTCACCCGGCGGCGCAGCTCGACCGGGGCGCTCAGCAGGTAGCCGATCGCCAGCGCGGGCAGGATCATCCACGCCTGCACCATTTTCGCCTGGAAGCCGATACCGACCCAGACACCGGCCCAGACCAGCGACCGGAGCCGCGCCTCGAGAACGGCGCGCTGGTAGGCGTCGACGGCGAGCACCAGGCACAGGGTGAGCAGACCGTCCTGCATGCTGTGCCCGAACATGGACGCGAGGACGGGGGTGAGGGTGAAGATGCCCGCGGCGAGCAGGCCGGGCACCACGCCCGCCCAGCGCCGCACGACCCGGTACAGCACCAGTACCGAGATCACGCCCTCGATCACCTGCGGCAGCGCCAGCGACCATTCGTGGTAGCCGAAGATCTTGGCCGAGATGGCCTGCGGCGCGAACGATCCGGCGAGTTTGTCGAGCGTGTACGTCGCCCCCGGGTCGACGGTGCCGTAGAAGAACGCCTTCCAGCTCTCGGACATGCTCTTGGCCGTGTCCGAGTACAGCGGCGCGAAGTCGACCCTCGGCAGGTTCCAGGCGTAGAGCACCAAGGCCACGAAGGCGATGCCCAGCAGCGCCGGCCGGGCCCACCGCGGCTGATCGGCGGGTGAGCGCCAGAACGCCCAGCGGCCGCGCACACCCTCGGGCGCGGGGTCCAATGACGGTGACGGCAGATGGGTGAGTGTTGCGGACACTCCGGTACCTCCGGGCGTGATACGGCGGCTGTCGCGGATTCGCTTAACCGTTGTTGTCGTCGAGGAGAACGGGCCAGGTGGTTTCGCCGAATCCGCCCCGCGGCGAGTTCTTCCGCGCGTGCTCGTCCAGCCTTGCGAACAGATTCTTGTTCCTGCCGTTGAGCATCGTCAGCTGGGAAGAATAGCACTCGACCGCTTCTTGCTTCCGTTTCCAAGTCTCCGTGGTGGCGGACTCGAATTCGGAAGTGCCGAGTCGGAAACCGGCGGGGAGTTCGATCGTTCCCGGTTTGAACATCGAATAGGGAAGGTCTTCCCACAACCGTATCGGAACGTTCTTCGCGCGCGCGGCGGACAAGGCAGCGTCACGGGTGGCCAGGTTGTCGGGATGGTCGACGACGGCCGCGCACGTGACGATCAAGGTCGGCTCGAACTCGGCGACGACCGCCTCGATGTCGTCCTTGATGTCGGCGACGAGGCCGTCGTCGCCCGGTGAATCCTGGGCGACCGCGAGCTTTTGCCCGCCCTCCACGTGATCGGTGAGCCACCGGCCGTCCGGCAGCCTCCGGTAGATGGAGTCGAGGAACCGGCCGTGCCGGTACGCCAGCCCCAAGTGGGCGAGCGCGGCGATGTCCTCGTTCCGGCGATGGAGCGGCGCGTCGTCCTCCGGGGAAAGACCCCAGACCGCGTGCATTCGCTCCGCCGCCGCGGAATAGGGAGGCGGAGCCGTTCCGGCGAAGACCGTGTTGACGAGTACCTCCGCGCCGTCCCGCGCCGCTTGGGCGAGGCTCGCGCCGAGGGAGAGGACCGCGTCGTCCAAATGGGGGGATATCGCCAGCAGCCGGGTCGCGCCGGGGCCTGGAAGCATGGTGCTGATTTTGGTTACCGCCTTGTCGCGCTTCAACTGGTGAGCCTGGACAGAGCCTGCGGCTCGTGAGTGGTAAGGACGGTTAGAACCGTCCTTACCACTCACGAGCTCAACACGTAACCGCGGCGCGCACGAGTTCTGCTGCCACCGTCGTCCCGTCGGTGCGGATCGTGCCTGCGACGGTTTTCGCGCGTGCCGAGGTTTCCGGGGCCAGCGCCGTGACGAGCGCGGTGGACAAGGATTCGACCGTCGGGTTCGGGCCGTCGTGCGCCACCCCGATGCCCAGTTCGGCCACCTTGGCGGCGAAATGCGGGTGGTCCGCGATCTGCGGGACCACGATCTGCGGGACCCCCGCCAGCGCCGCCACATGCGTCGTACCGGTGCCTCCGTGATGGACGGCGGCGGCCACCCGGCCGAACAGCGCGCGCAGGTTCTCCTCGCCGACGGCCAGGCAGTCGGCGCCGTCGTCGGGCAGCGTCAAACCGGCCCAGCCGTGGGAAAGGACCACCCGGCGCCCCTGGGCGCGGATCGCCCCGACGGCCACCTTCGCGATGTCGACGGGGGCAGGCGAGCAGCCGAAACCGACGTACACGGGCGGCGTGCCGGCCTCGAGGAATGCTTCCAGCTCCACGGAAAGCGGACGATCGTCGGGCTCGATCCAAGCGCCGGTCTGGACACCGCCATCCGCCGGTGCCAGCAGCGGGTCCGCCGCCAGAAAGGGCTTGTCGGTGGTGCTGAAGTCGTACAGGTTCTTCACCGGCGGGAGATCGATCGCGGCACGCAGGTCGTTGAGCGCGCCGCCGAACATCCCGTCGGCGCCGTTGTTGTACATGCCCCGGTGTTCTGACGACGGCACGAGCACCGGCGAGGGAACGACGTAGAAGTACGGGATGCCCAGTTTCTCGGCCACCGAACGGACACCGATCGCGCCGGACAGCAGGCCGGTCGCCACCACCGCGTCACAGCCTTCGGCGGCCGCCGGGATCTTGTCGAACTGCTCGGCGATCCCCGCGATCGCGGCCTCGGGCGATTCGGGCGGTCCACCCAGCGCGCCCGCTTCTTCGAGCACGGGCTTGCCGACGACGACGTGCGGCACGCCGACCTCGGCCAGCCGTCCGGTGTAGTCGGGAGGCGCGCACATCCGCACCTCGTCACCTTGCTCGCGCAACCGCAATGCCAGTGCCACCAGCGGTTCGACCTCGCCGCGGGTTCCGTACGACCAAAACAACACGCGCATTTCGTATCCCCTGGTGTACTTCAGCGCCGGACCGCGGCGATGCCGACCGTGGCGTAGTTGATGGTGAACGACCCACCGATTTCGTCGATGGCCGAGCCGAGATACGCCAGGAACCGGGCGCGCGCGTCCTCCGCGAGGTGGTTGAGCCCGCCCTGCGTCGGGATCTGGTCCAGCCATTCGTCACGGGTGCAGACGCGCGACCACTCGAACCGCAGTTCCTCCGGCTCGCTGAACGCGCCGGTCCGGAGGATGCCTTCCGCGGCCTTCACGTACTGCTTGGCGTAGACCTGCTGGACGTATTCTTCGACGTCTTCGTCCTTTTTGGACGGCGGCTCGAACTTCACGTCCGGCATGGCGTGCCGGTATGCCTCGCCCTGCGCCGTCATGACGGCTTCCGGGAGTTCGAAACCGTTGTCGAACAACGCGATCAGCCCGTGGGGGGCGAGCACCTCCGCCACCTTGGCCGCGCCCGCGAACGGGTCCACCCAGTGCCAGGCGGTCCCCGAGGTGACCGCGTCGAAGGTGCGGCCCGCCGGGTCCCAGTCCTCGAACTTGGCGACCTCGACGTCCAGCCCCCGCCTGCGGGCGACCTCCGCCATCCGCGCGTCCGGCTCGACGCCGAGCACCGTGCAGCCCGCCGCCTGGAACGGGCGGGACGAAAGGCCGGTACCGCAGCCGACGTCCACGAAGTTCTTGCCGGGGCTCATCGAGACGATCCGGTCGACCAGTGCTTCGGGGTAGGTGGGCCGGGCGCGGTCGTACCGTTCGGCGTCTGCGCCGAACCACTGCGCCATCTGCCGGTTCTCGTGCGGTTCTGCAGCCAGATCGGACATTTTCCTCACCCTGGTCGATTTCGGGATGGTCAAACGGAGACGCGGCCGACCGCGGCACGCAGCCGGTCGGCGGCCACGGTCGTCCCGTCGGTACGGATCGAGCCCGCGACGGCCGCGGCCCGCGCCCGGGTCTCCGGGGACAGCGCCGTCGCGAGCGCGGCGGACAGCGAATCGAAAGTGGGGGCCGGGCCGAACTCCTCGAACGCCACGCCGATGCCCAGCGCGGCCACCTGCTCGGCGAAGTACGGCTGGTCGGTGATCTGGGGCAGCACGACCTGCGGGATGCCCGCCCGCGCGGCCACGGTCGTCGTGCCCCCACCGGCGTGGTGGACGACGGCGGCGACGCGCCCGAACAGCGCCTGGAGGTTCGCCTCGCCGACGGCGAAGCAGTCGGCTCCGTCGTCGGGGAGGGCCATGTCCGCCCAGCCCCGCGAGAGGACCACCCGGTGCCCCTGCGCGCGGATCGCCTCCACAGCCAGCTTCACCGTGTCCGCGATTTCGGGCGTGCTGCCGAAACCGACGTAAACCGGCGGCGGACCGGCGGCCAGGAACGCCTCCAGGTCGGCGGGAAGCGGGCGCTCGTCGGGCAGGATCCACGCGCCGGTCTGCACGGCGCCGAGTTCGGGCCGGGGCGGGGCCAGCACCGGATCCGCCGCCATCCAAGGCTGCTCGGTGAAGCCGTACTCGACGAGGTTCTCCACCGGCGGCAGGTCGAGCGCCGCGCGACGGCCGTTGAGCGCGTCCGCGTATCGCCGGGAGAAGACCTCGTTGTAGAAGTCCCACAGCGCCCGGTTGTCGTCCATGGCCTCCTCGGGCGGCCGTCCGTCGCCCCGCGACAGGGGCGGCGGGTAGTACGGCGACGGCAGATAGATCGGGCAGTAGGCGGCGTAGAAGTACGGGATGCCAAGGCTTTCGGCCACCGACCGCACGCCGATGGCGGCGGACAGGACGCCGGTCGCCAGCACCACGTCACAGCCCTCGGCGGCCGCTGGGACCGCGTCGAACTGCTCGGCGAGCTCGTCGGCGGGGTGCCGCGGCTCCGGCCCCTCCCCTTCCGTCATCCCCTGCATCATGGCGCGCAACGACTGACCGACCGGGACGAACGGAACGGCGAACTCGGCCAGCCGTTCCCCGGTGTCCGGCGGCGCGCACACGCGCACCTCGGTGCCGAGTTCCCGCAACCGCACCGCCAGCGCGACCACCGGTTCGACGTCTCCACGGAGTCCGGTCGTCGACAACAACACACGCATTTCGTCTCCCAGGGTTCAGACGGAAACGCGGTCGACCGCGTCGAGGAGGAAATTCGCGGCCACGGCGGCCCCGTCGGTGCGGACCGTGCCCGCCACGGCAGTCGCCCGTTCCCGGGTTTCGGGGGCGAGTGCCGTCTCGAGCGCGGCCGACAGTGACTCGAAGGTCGGTGTCGGGCCTTCGTGCGCCACGCCGATCCCCAGTTCGGCCACCCGGACGGCGAAGTACGGCTGGTCCGCGATCTGCGGGACCACGACCTGTGGAACACCCGCCCGGGTGGCCGTGGTCGTCGTGCCCGCACCACCGTGATGGACCGCGGCGGCCACCCGGCCGAACAGCAGCTGCTGGTTGCCCTCCCCCGCCGCGAAGCAGTCGCTCCGGTCGTCGATCAGTGCGAGGTCCGCCCAGCCACGGGAAATGATCACCCGGCGACCGTGGGCGCGCACCGCCTCTATGGCGACCTTGGCAGCCTCTTCAGGGGCGCGCATGCTGCCGAAGCCGACGTACACCGGTGGCGGGCCGGCATTGAGGAACGCCTCCAGCTCCGGGGAAAGCGGCCGCTCGTCGGGCAGTGTCCAAGCGCCGGTTTGGACGACGTCGAGATCTGTCGGCTGGAGCGGAGCGAGGGACGCGTCGGCAGCCAGCAGGGGATGATCGGTGAAGCCGTAGCCGAAGACGTCCTCGACCGGCGGCAGGCCGATCGCGGCCCGCTGGCTGTTGAGCGGCTCGCCGAAGCGCTTGAGCGCGCTCCGGCTGTTGCGCTCCCACAGCGCCCGGTTGTCGGCCCCTTCCGGCGCGGGAGGTTCGCCGAGCGGAGGCGGCGGCGCGTAATGGGGCGACGGGATGAAGCGCGGGCAGTAGAAACCGTAGAAGTACGGGATGCCCAGTTTCTCCGCCACCGACCGGACGGCGACCGCGGTGGCCAGCATCCCGGTCGTCACCACGACGTCACAGCCCTCGGCGGCCGCCGGGACCTCGGCGAACTGGACGGCCATCGCCTCGGCCGAAAGCCGGGGCCCGTCTTCGGGAGACGGCGGCTTCGCCCCCTTGATCGCGGTGCGGGTCGATTGGCCGACCGGCACCAGCGGGACACCGACCCCGGCCAGCCGCTCGGAGGAGTCCGGTGGCGCGGCCATCCGCACCTCGGCCCCCGCCTCCCGCAGCCGCACGGCCAAGGCCACCAGCGGTTCGACGTCGCCTCGGCTTCCGGACGTCGCCAGCAACACGCGCTTCACGTAATTCCCCGTTCTTTCAGCTCAGGCGGGAACCGACGGCTTTTCCCGGCTGACCGCGTCGTGCAGCAGGTCCACGGCGACCGTGGTCCCGTCGGCGCGGATCGTGTCGGCCACGGCGATCGCCTCGGCCTTGGTCTCCGGGGCCAGCGCCGTGGTGAGCGCCGCGGACATGGCTTCGAAGGTCGGCGCCGGCCCTTCGAGGGCGACACCGATCCCCAGTTCGGCGACCCGGTCGGAGTAGTACTGCTGGCCGACGATCGACCGCACGATGATCTGCGGGGAGCCCGCCCGGGTGGCGATATGGGTCGTGCCCGTGCCGTCGTGGTGGATGGAGACGGCGACCCTCCGGAACAGCTCCTGAAGGTTCACCTCGTCGACGGCGAAACAGTCGTCCTCATCCTCGGGCAGGTCCAAACCGGCCCAGCCACGGGAAAGGATCACCCGGTGCCCCTTCGCGCGGATGGCCTCGATGGCCACCGTCGCCGCGTCGGCGGTGCCGGACGAGCTGCCGAAACCGACGTACACCGGCGGCGGACCGGCGGCGAGGAACGCCTCCAGGTCCGCGGGAAGCGGCCGTTCGTCGGGCAGGATCCACGCGCCGGTCTGCTCGGCCTCGTGCCGCGGCTCCAGCGGAGCGAGAATCGGATCCGCGGCCAGCAAAGGCTTTTCGGTCGAGCAGTAGTCGAAGAGGTCCTTCACCGGCGGCAGGCCGATCTCGGCCCGCTTCGCGTTGAGCGCGTCGCCGAACAGGCCGTCGGCGCCCTGGTTGTACATTTCCCGCTGCGGCGCATCGAGGTGGCTCGGCAGGTGGATCGGGCACAAAGCGACGTAGTAGTAAGGAATTCCGAGCTTCTCGGCCACCGACCGTACGGCGACGGCGCCGGACAACAGACCTGTCGCCACCACGACGTCGCAGCCTTCGGCGACGGCGGGCATCTGGTCGAACTGGTCGGCGATCCCGGCGGCGGCGAGCTCAGGGTCTCGGCCCTCGCCGTCGTTCATCCCGCGGTCCGGCCGGGCGACCGGCACCAGCGGCACGTCGATCTCGGCCAGCCGCTCCGCGCTGTCCGGCGGCGCGCACACCCGCACCTGCGCGCCGGCTTCCTTCAACCGCGCGGCCAACGCCACCAGCGGTTCGACATCCCCGCGTGACCCGCACGCCCACAACAACACGCGCATTTCGCTTCCCTTCTACCAGGCGACCGGCAACTGATCCGGGCAGTCGATGAACGCGTTCCGGAGGGTGACTTCGTCGTTGGACACCGCCAGGCGCAGCCCGGGGAATCGCTGCCACAGGGACTGATAGGCCATGCGCAGCACCGACCTCGCGACCGCGGCGCCGATGCAGTAATGGATGCCGTGCCCGAATCCGACGTCCGAAACCGGAGGACGCCTCGCGTCGAGGACGTTCGGGTTCGGTGTCAGCGCTTCGTCCCGGTTGGCCATCAGGATCGAGCAGAGGACGTAATCCCCCGCCTTGATCAGCTGTCCGCCGACGACGACGTCCCTGAGCGCCATCCGCGGATTCGGCTGCTGCACGGGCGAGAGATAACGCAGCAATTCGTTGACGACGCGATCCGCCTCTTCACGGCCTTCGAAGAGCATCTGCTTCTGGTCGGGGTGATCCAGGAGCGCGAGCACGCCGAACCCCAGCATTCCCGCGACGGTCTCGACGCCACCGAGAAGCAGCGCCGTGCACAGGCCCTTCAGCTCGTCGTCCGTGACCTTGTCCCCGTGCTCGCGCACGAGCATGCCGAGGAAACCGTCGTCGGGATCCTCGCGCTGGCGGGTGATGAGGCCGAGCAGGTACCGGTTGAACGCCGCGCTGTCGGCCGCCCTCGCCTTGAAGCCCCGGCTGAGGTCGACGTTCCGCCGGATCCGCCGGATGAACTCGGTGCGGTCGTCGCGCGGGATGCCGAGCAGTTCACAAAGGACACCGCCGCCCACCGGGTCGGCGAAAAGTCCTTGTACGTCAGCGGGTGGGCCTTCGGCCTCGACCTCGTCGAGACGTTCGTCGATGAGTTCCTGGATCGCGGGTTCCAGCCGCCGGATCCGCCGGACGGTGAACTCCGGGGTCAGCATCCGCCGCAACCGCGTGTGCTCGGGCGGGTCGTAGGTCGAGATCTGGCCGACGAACTGCGGCGCCATGGGCACGTCTTCGCCGTTGGTCGTCCGTTCCGCCTCCGCCTCGGTGAGCCGGGGCCGCGTCGTGAAGTTCTCGTGGTCGCCGAGGATCTTGCGTACGACGTCGTAGCCGAGCGCCTGCCAGACGTAGCCCTTGCCGAGCTGGGTGGACGCGTCCCCGAGGATCCGGACCAACGGGCCCTTCTCCCGCAACGTGAACATGTCCTCGTGCGGATCGCAGTGCGTCCTCATCATGTAGTTCGCCGTCGGCTCCACGGCCGGCGCGACCTCGTCGATTGCGTGCTCCATACCGAGTGGAAGCTCCTTCGGTGACCAGGAAGTGCGGTCCGGCCGTTCGCCGCGCCGCAATCTTCATCCGCGATCGGGCGGGACGTCCAGCGCGGCCATGGACGTCAGGGTGCGGGGTGGGTCCGGTGGGTCGTGAGTGGCGATTCGGGTTCTATTGAGGAGAAGGGCAAACGTGTCGGGTGCGGTGGGCGGTCCGCTCATGGCCGCCTTCGATCGTGTCGCGAAAGCCACGTCGACGGCGTAGCGAAGGGCCCCTTCCCTACCTTCAGAGTAGGCAAGGAGGCCTTCACCACCACCTGGGGCGATCACTTTGAACTGACGGTGCGAAAGTGGCTTTCGCAACACGCCACATTTGCCTTACCCCTCAATAACCCGAATCGCCACTCACGACCCGCTGTACCGACGCCTCACCCTCACCACTCGACCATCAGGCTCGTGAGCCCATACGCCGGAGTGGTCAGGCGGAACATGGTGTCCTTCGCGGGATTCGCGAGCCTCAGGTCCGGAAAACGCCGCCACAGCGACGTGAAGACCGTCCGCAGTTCGAGCCGCGCCAGCGAAGCGCCGAGACAGTGGTGGATCCCGTGCCCGAACGCCACGTGCGGCGCGGGCTCCCGCGTGAGATCGAGCCGGTCCGGATCCGGCACCAGCGCGGGATCACGGTTCGCCATGGGGAGCGAGCAGAGCACGGTCTCGCCCTCCTTGATCACCTCGTCCCCGATGACGACGTCCTCCATGGCCGTGCGGGGTGTCGGGGCGTACGGGACCGTGAGGTACCGGATCAGCTCGTCGACCGCCCGGTCCGCCGCCTGGCCGTCGCCCCGCACCGCGGCGAGCTGGTCGGGATGCCGCAGCAGAGCCAGCACGCCGAGGCCGATCATGCCGGAAATGTTGTCGTCACCGGCCAGCATCACCTGAACGCAGAAACCCCGCAGTTCCTCGTCGGTGGCCTCGTCGCCGTGTTCGGCGACGACGGCGCCGATCAGTCCTTCCCCGGGTTCCTCGCGGTTCCTGGCGATCATCGCCAGCAGGTAGCGGGAGAACGCCTCGCCGGCGGCCGCCCGTCTCCGCTGGCTCAGCGAGGCGTCGAGATGTCCGTGGCACAGTTTCAGGAACATGGCGCGATCGTCACGGGGCACCCCGATCAGTTCGCACAGCACGGCTCCCGGCACCTCGTCGGCGACGAGCTCGATCACGTCGGCGGGGGAACCCTCGTCCTCCATGGCATCGAGCCGTTCCGTCACGATCTGCTCGATGTACGGCTCCATGCGCCGCATCTTCCGCAGCGTGAAGCCCGGGGTCAGCTTCTGCCGCATCCGGGTGTGCTCGGGCGGGTCGTAGTCCATCAGGTTGCCGACGAGCTCCTGCGGCCGGAAGATGCCCCGCCCGCCGACCTCGTCCTGCTCGTGCCACCGGCGCCGGGTGCTGAATCGCTTGTGGTCGCCCAGAACCTGGCGGACGACGGAGTGTCCCGCGGCCATCCAGATGGTTTCGGCGTCCGCCCCGGTGCCCACCGTGACCTTCGACAGCGGCCCGGCGGCGCGCAGTTCGTCCGCCGGATCGAGGTCCTGCCTGCGGATGTGCAGCGGACGCGTGTCCTCACCACTCAACGGGGAGCTCCTCGATGTTGAACGGGGCGGGTTTGCCCGCCACGAACCGCAGTTCCTCCTCCGGGACCGCCAGCCGCAGCGCCGGGAACCGGCGCGCCAGGATCGGCAGCGCCACCCGCAGTTCGAGCCTCGCCAGCGGAGCCCCGACACAGTGGTGGATGCCGTGCCCGAAGGCGAGATGCCCCGGGCTGTTCTCCCGGGTGATGTCGAATTTGTCCCCGAGCGCGCGGTTGACCGCCAGCATCGAACAGGTCAGCACGTCACCGGCGTGGATGTCGTATCCGGCGATGGTGAGATCGACGAGCGCCGTCCGGGGTGAAGGGGCCTCGACGATCGTCGGGAAGCGAAGGACTTCCTCGGTCGCGCTGTCCACCAGCTCCGGACGCTCGCGCAGCAAGGACAGCTGGGCGGGATTCGTCGCGAACAGGAGCACCGCCATCGCCAGCTGGGCGGCCATCTGCTCGACGGCCACGATCAGAATCGCCTCGGCGAGCCCCGAAAGTTCCTCGTCGCTGACCTTGTCCCCGTGCTCGCGCACGATGAAACCGATCAGCTCGTCGCCGGGATCGCGGCGTTCGCGGGCGGCGAGCTTTTCGCAGTAGTTGACGACGCCGAGGCTCGACTGGGCCCGCTGCTTGGGGATCCGGCTCTCCCGGCTGTCCCGGATCATGCGCGACAGGTCGGCCTGATCGTCGCGCGGGACACCGAGGAACTCGCAGGCGATGAGCGCCGGGATGGGCCAGCCCGCGTACCGGACGAAGTCGATCGGCGACCCCATGCTCTCCAGATCGTCGAGGCCTTCCTCGATGATCTCTTCGACCCGCGGCCGCAACCGCTCGATCCGCCGGACGCTGAACGCCGGGGCCACCGTCCCGCGCAGACGGGTGTGGTCCGGTGGGTCGTAGGCCTGCAGGATCCCCGGCAGATGGGCGCGGTCCGCCTCGTCGTCGACCGGCCGCATCGAGCTGAACCGCGTGGCGTCGGCGAGGATCTCGCGCACTTCGTCGTACCCGGTGACCAACCATTGCCTGCGGCCGTTGAGCCCCGTCTCCGTGTCGTAGGAGTGCAGCGGGCCTTCCTGGTGCAACGCCCAGAGCTCCGGCGCCGGATCGAGCCGGATCCGCTGATGCGGCAAGGGAACTACCATGATTCTCCTCAGGCTTTCTGGCGTTACCAGTCGAGCGGCAGGGCTTCCACGTCGAACGGTGGCGGTCCGAATTTGAGCTTGCGGTCGGGCTCGGCGAGCCTCAGCTTGGGAAAACGCCGAGCCAGCGCCGGAATCGCCTCCCGGAACACCATCTCCGCCAGTGGCCTGCCGAGGCAGTGGTGGATCCCGTGCCCGAACGAGACATGCGGCGACTTCTCCCTGGTGATGTCGAATTCGTCCTCTCGCGCGGGGAACTTCGCCCGGTTCGCCCCGAGCAGGGAACACGTGACGGTGTCACCGGCCTTGACGAGACGGCCGCCGATCGTCACGTCCTCCTTCGCGATACGAGGGTGGAGCTTCTCGTCGGTGGTGAGATACCGGTTCAGCTCTTCCAGCCAGTCCGGGATCGTGTCCGGCTGGTCCCGCAGGATGTCGAACTGCTCCGGGAAATCGACCATCAGCAACGCGCCCGCCGCGAGGAAACGGGCCACCTGGTCGCCGCCGGCGCCCATGATGAACGCGGCCACTCCGGCCAGTTCCGCGTCGGTGATCTCGTCGCCGTGTTCGCGCACCACCACACCGAACAGGTCGTCACCGGGATCGCGGCGCACGCGGGCGACGGCCTTGTTCATGTACTGCATGTACTTGTTGCCCGCCGCGTTGCGCCGTTTGTCGGTCCGCTCGGTGCGGCTGGCGTGCAGGGTGCGGGACAGATCCGCCTGGTCGTCCCGCGGGATGCCGAGGAAGTCGCAGGTCGCCGTCGTGGCGATCGCCCAGCCGAAGTGCGGGACGAAATCCACCGGACCGCCCATGTCCTCGATGGTGTCCAAGGCGTCTTCGACGATCTGCGCGACCTCGGGCCGGAACCCCTGCATCCGCCGGATGGCGAACGGCGGGGTGACCAGGCGGCGCAGGCGCGTGTGGTCCGGCGGGTCGTAGTGCGTGAGGAAGCCTGGCCAGGCGATACCTGCCGCGGTCCCGCCGTAGATCAGGCGCGCGCTGAACTTGTCCGAGCTGAGGACCTGACGGACCTCGTCGTATCCGGTGGCGAGCCACGCCGTCCGCCGTTCTCCGTCTTCCTCGGTGCCCAAGGCGGAGATGGGGCCTTCGGCCATCAGGGCGAGGAGTTCCGCTCCCGGATCGAATCGGTTCCTCCGGTGGATTTCCAGGCCCTTGACGACGTTGAGCTCCTCGAACACGGCAGTTCCTTTCGTCTTTCGTCCGGCGGGTCGTGAGTGGCGATTCGGGTTAGAACCCGAATCGCCACTCACGACTCGTCCAACCGCTCGCCTTGAGCGGCTGGACACCTCACTCAGCCGTTGACTTCCGCGATCAGGCTCTTCGGCCGCAGGTCGGTCCAGTTCTCCTCGACGTAGCCGAGGCATTCCTGGCGCGAGGCCTCCCCGTGGACGCGGGTCCAGCCGGCGGGCACCTCGGCGAACGTCGGCCAGAGCGAGTGCTGGCCCTCGTCGTTCACCAGCACGAAAAAGGAACCGTCTTCGTTGTCAAAGGGGTTGCTCATGATTGCTTTTCCTTTCACGCGCCCGGCCGCGGCCGGAGCTTCTCGGCGACGATGGACCCAATCTGGACCAACGCCGCGGGTTGCACCATGTCGTAATGGTTGGTCGGGATCTCGTGGTGTTCGATCGTGCCGCTGGTGAAGTCCTTCCAGCCGGCGACGGCCTCCGACACGGGCAGGTGGGCAGGCCGGTCCTCCGAGGCGACGAACAGCAGGATGTCGCCGGTGAACGGCGAGGCCGTGTGCTGCGGCCCGACCTTCCAGAGGTTCTTCATGACCGCTTCCAGCCGCTCCCGGGCACCGGGGCCCTGGACCATGCCTCCGGCGAGCTCCAGATCCTGCTGTTTCCGTTTCTGGAGGCCGTCTTCGTCGCGCGCCGCCTCTTCGGTCACCGTGCCGGTCGCGTTCCGTCCCATGTAGACGGGATAGGCGTCGAGCAGCGCGAGCAGGCCGAGTTCTTCCCCGTCCGCTTCGAGCATCGCGGCCATCGCCTGCGCGATCCGGCCGCCGAGCGACCAGCCGAGCAGGTGGTACGGCCCGGTCGGCTGCACGGCACGGATGTGCTCGAGGTAGTCGGCCGCCATCTCTTCGACGCTCTCGGGCAGGCGTTCGGTCCGCGCGAGGCCGCGTGCCTGCACGCCGTAGACCGGCTGGTTCGCGGGCAGATGCCGCAGCAGCGGCCCGTAGTTCCAGCTCAGCCCACCGCTCGCGTGCACGCAGAACAGCGGCGGCCGGTCTCCGCCTGCCTGCAGCGGCAACAGGATCTCGTAGTCACCCGTCTTCACCGAGGTGCTCGTGCGCCGCCGCTCCCCCACCACGATCAGGGTCTTGGCCGGGGTCTTGCGGGCGAGCAGGCCGGTGTTCAGCATCCGGTGCCCCGGCTCGCCGAACGGGCAGGGCTCACCGGACTTGCCCTCGTCCACCGCCGGTCCGGTGACGTAGAGGTCGCCGACGACGCCAGGGGCGACAGGTCGCTTCTGGCCGTCGAGCACCAGCGCGCCGAGCGGACCCAGCTCCGCGACCACCGAAGGCACTTCGCCCGCCCACCGTGCCGGCGCGATCGCCGGACGGCCGCGTTCGGTCTCGTCGAGGAACAGGTCCAGCTCGCTGATCCGCCGCTGGGGATCCTCCGCGACCTGCTCCAGGACGTGGACCAGCCGCCGTGCCACCGATTCCGCCGTCGCCTCGTCGAAAAGGTCGGCGGCGTAACGGAGAGTGCCTTCGAGACCGTCCTCGTTGTCGTCCTCGTCGAGCCGCTCGGTGAGCTTGACCGCGAGATCCAGTTCCGTGGCCTCGGTTCCGCCGGGTTCGACGCTGGTGCGCAGGGCGGGCAGTTCCGCCGCGTCCCACGCGCCGATGTCCTCCTCGTCCACCTCCAGCCCCACCTGGAACACGGGGTGACGGGACAACGAGGCGGGCAGGTCCAGCAGGTCGACGATCCGCTCGAACGGCACGTCCAGCTGCTGGCGCGCGCCCCGGACGGCCTCCTGCACCCGCGTGACGACCTCGAGGAAGGTCGGGTCACCGGAGAGATCCGTGCGCAGGGCGAGCGGCCGGGCGAACGGCCCGATCATCGGTTCGAGGTCGATGAGGTCCTCGTCCCGAGCCAGCTTCGTCCCGATCACCAGGTCTTCGCCCGCGCCGAATTTGCTCAGCAGCATGGCGAGCGCGGCGTGCACGACGTGGATCGTGTCGGCGCCGAGCCGTTCCACCGCTTCGGTCAGGCGGTCGTACGGCTCGGCGCCCAGCCGCAGCGCGACCGTGCCCGCCCGCCGCGACGGGACGGCCGGACGCGGCCGGTCGAACGGGAGCACCATCTCCCCTTCGATCCCGGTCAGGGTGTCCCGCCAGAAGACGATCTGCTCGTTGATCAGGCTGCCCTGTTCGTCCTCGTCCGCGAGCAGCCGCTGCTCCCAGATCGCGTAGTCGGCGAACTGCAGCGCCAGTGGCGCGCGCTCCGGGACGCGGCCCGAACGCCGTGCGCCGTACGCGGCCGCCAGGTCGCGGAAGAACACGTCGAGCGAGTCGTCGTCGGCGAGGATCCGGTGCAGCCGCAGGTGCAGCACGTGTTCCTTCTCCGCGAGCGCGAAAAGGTCGCAGCGCCAAGGCACTTCACTGGTGAGGTCGAAGACCGACGCGCGCAGTCCGGCGAGCAGGCCGGGAAGCTCTTCCTCGGTGGCGGGCACCGGGGTCAGCTCGATGGCCGCGGGCTCGTGGACGAGCTGCCGGACGTTCTGCGCGTCTCCCGGGAAGGTCGTGCGCAGCACCTCGTGCCGGGTGGCGATGTCGCCGAGTGCCGCCGCCAGCGCGGCCACGTCCAGCCTGCCGCGCAGGCGCAGTGCGACCGAGATGTGCAGACCGGCGGTCTCCTCGCCGGGGCTGGCCAGCAGCCAGGCCCGGAGCTGCCGCGCGGTGAGCGGAACCCGCTCGGGCCGCTTGGCCGGCTCCAGCGCGGGACGGGACTTCGCGGCGAGCGCCCTGGCGACACCGGCGGGCGTCGGCGAGGAGAACAGTTGCCGGATGGGCAGGTCCACGCCGATCACCTCGCGGATCCGCGCGATGAGCCGCATCGCCAGCGCCGAACTGCCGCCGAGGTCGTGGAAAGCGTCGTCGACACCCACGTTGTCGACGCCGAGGATCTCGGAGAACAGCTCGCAGAGCACCTTTTCGGATTCGCTCTCCGGCGCCTTCTCCGAAGCGCGACCCGCGAGATCCGGGGCGGGCAAGGCCCGTCGGTCCACCTTGCCGTTGGGAGTGACGGGCAGACCGGGCAGGGCGACGACCGCCATCGGGACCATGTACGCGGGCAGGACCAGGCCCATCTGGCGCCGGATCTCCTCCGGACCGGCGTCGCCGCCGTCGGAGACGAAGTACCCCACCAGCCGCTTCTCCCCCGGCTGGTCCTCGCGCGCCATGACGACAGCCTCGACCACACCCGGCTGGGCTGCCAGCACGGACTCGACCTCGCCCAGTTCGACGCGGTAGCCGCGGATCTTCACCTGGTCGTCGGCGCGTTCGAGGAACACGACCTCGCCGTCGCGGGTCCAGCGGGCCAGGTCGCCGGTGCGGTACATGCGTTCGCCCGGGAGGAATGGGCAGGCCACGAAACGCTCGGACGTGAGTCCCGGGCTGTCGAGATATCCGCGTGCCAGTCCCGTTCCCGCGATGTACAGCTCGCCCGCCACACCCGGTGCGACGGGCCGCAGGAAGGCGTCGAGGATGTAGATCCTGCGGTTAGTCATGGGGTGCCCGATCGGCAGTTCCCGGTCGACGACGTCGCCGGGTTCGATCGGGAGCCACGTCGCGCACAGCGTGGTCTCGGTCGGCCCGTAGGTGTTGCGCACCCGAAGGTTCGGCTGGGCCCGCCGCAGGTTCTCCACGGACTGCGCGGGAACGATGTCGCCGCCGGTGCCGATTTCGACCAGGCCGTCGAAGCATTCCGGCGACGTCTCCGCGAGCGCGCGGAAGGTGCCGGCGGTGAGGTGGACGTAGTTCGCGCCGCGGGCGACGGCCTGCCGCACCCCGGCCGCGTCCAGCACACCCGGCTCGGTGAGCAGGACACGGGCGCCCGTCGAAAGCGGCACCCACATCGCGTACAGCGACGGGTCGAAGACGTGCGTCGCGTGCATGAGGACGCCGTCGCCGGGGCCGATCTGCCAGCCCTGGTCACCGGCCAGACCCGCGACGCCACCGTGCGGGATCCCCACGCCCTTGGGCAGGCCGGTGGAGCCGGAGGTGTACATGACGTACGCCAGGTCGTCCGCGCTCGGCCGGAATTCCGTTGCTGTGGCGGCAAAAGCGTCGATGGCGGCACGCGTTTCCGGTGCGTCGAGGACGATCGTGCCCTTCGGCACGACGCCACTGGTGGCCTGCGTGCACAGGACGACCGACACCGCGGAGTCGTCGAGGATGAACGCGATCCGCTCGGCCGGGTACTCGACGTCCACCGGGACGTACGCGGCACCCGCCTTCCAGATCGCCAGGAACGCGATGAGCAGATCCGGCGACCGCTCCATCGCCACGCCGACGCGGTCACCGCGGCCGACGCCACGGGCGGCGAGGTACGCGGCCAGGCGGTTCGACGCATGGTCGACCTCGGCGTAGGTGAGGTTCGCGCCCGCGGCGTCGGTGATCGCCACCGCCTCGGGCGCCTCGGCCACCCGCCGCGCGAACAGCTCGACGACGGAGTCGCCCGGCACCGGCCCCTCGGTCGCGTTGAATTCCTCCACCACCAAGGCACGTTCGGCCTCGCTCAGCAGCGTCAACCGGCCGACGAGGACGTCGGGCTCGGCGACCAGCCGCTCCAGCACCCTGGCCAGCGCACCGACGACCGACCTGGCGGCCTTTTCGTCGAACAGGCCGCGGTCGTAGTCGAGGATGAGCGGCATCTGCTCACCCGGACCGGTGACCAGGGTGAACGGATAGTGCGACGAGTTGCGCCCGCGTTTGACCGGACGCAGCGTCAAGCCGTCGTGGGCCTGCCCGAGTCCCTTGCGGGGGAAGTTCTCGTAGATGACGAGCGTGTCGAACACCGCGCCGGGTCCGACGACGGCCTGCACGTCCTGGAGGCCGAGGTGCTGGTGGGCCATGAGGGCGGACTGGTCGCGCTGCAGTTCGGCGAACAGGTCGACGGCCCGCTTCCCGCCGTCGAGCCGCACGCGCACCGGCAGGGTGTTGAGCAGCTGGCCGACCATCGATTCGACCCCCGCCAGTTCGGCGGGTCGGCCCGAAGCGGTCGCACCGAACACCACGTCGGTACGCCCGGCGAGCTGCGACAGCACGACCGCCCACGCACCCTGCACGACGGTGTTCAGCGTGAGGTCGTGGCCGCGCGCGAGATTCGCCAGCCCGTCGGTGAGTTCCGTGGACAGCTCGACGATCGCGGTGTCGATCTCCGGCACCCGGCTGGGATCGGCGGGCGCGACCGCGGTGGGCGTATCGACCCCGGCGAACTCCTCGCGCCAGGCAGCACGAGCGATTTCCTTGTCCTGCTTGCCGAGCCAGGCGAGATAGTCCCGATAGGACACTGTGGGCGGCAGCCCGGACGCGTCCCCGCCCGCGGCGTAGATCGCGGCGAGTTCGCGGTGGATGATCGGCATCGACCAGCCGTCGGTCAGCACGTGGTGCAGCGTGTGCACGAGCCGGTGGCGGTCCGGCCCGAGCCGGATCAGGTGCAGCTTCATCAGCGGCGCGACCTCGATGCGGAGCCGCTCGGCCAGCTCGTCCGCGGCCAGCCGGTCGACCTCGCTGTCGAGGATTTCCTTCGGCAGCCCGGTGAGATCCGTTTCGCGCCAAGGGATCTGCGCGTCCCGCGTGATGACCTGCACCATCTGCGCGCCGCTGACGTAACGGAAACAGGCCCGCAGCGCGGCGTGCCGGTCGACCAGCGCCTGCCACGACGCCCTGAGCAGGGCGGCGTCGAGCGGGCCGTCGATACCGTAGACGGTCTGCACGGTGTAGGTGTCGGGCCCCTCGTCGTCGAGGGCGGTGTGGTAGAGCATTCCCTCCTGCAGCGGGGAAAGAGGCCAGACGTCCTCCACGCTGGAACGCGGCTTCGCGCGAGTGTCGTCAACGGTCACGATCTGCTCCTTGGTGAGATGGGCGAATCAACTCGCGTTTGCGATGGGGCTCGTGAGTGGCAGGGACGGTTCTAACCGTCCTTGCCACTCACGAGAACCCGGCCTCAAGCTGTTCCAACTGGTCCGGGGAAAGCGCGACAAGCGAGCCCCCCACGCCCCCGGTGGGCTCCGCCTCCGGTTCCGGGGTGCTCTCGCCTTCGGCCGGGATCTCCTTGACGAGCGTCGCCAGCCGTTCCGGTGTCTTCTCTTCGAACACTTGCCACGGGCTCAGTTCCAGCCCTTCGCGGCGGGCGCGGGCCGACAGCTGCATCGAGATGATCGAGTCGCCGCCGAGTTCGAAGAAGCTGTCGTCGGGCCCGACCTGCTCCAGGCCGAGCACCTCCGCGAACAGCTCGCACAGCTTCGCCTCCATGGCCGTGCGCGGATCGCGGCCGGAGGACAGGCCGGAGAAGTCGGGCGCCTGGAGCGCCCGGTGGTCGAGCTTGCCGTTCGGGGTGAGCGGCATCTTCTCCAGCGCCACGAACGCCGCGGGCATCATGTACTCCGGCAGCCGTCCGGCAGCCATCTCGCGCAGCACCGAAGTGAGCGAGCCGTCGGCCTCGTCGGCGGGCACAACGTAGGCCACCAGCCGTTTGTCACCCGGCCCGTCCCGGTGGACGGCGACCGCCACCTGGGCGACGCCCGGATGCTCGGCCAGCACGTTCTCGATCTCCGCGGGTTCGACCCGGTAGCCGCGCACCTTCACCTGCGCGTCGACGCGGCCGACGAAGATCAGCTCGCCGTCGGGATCCCAGCGGAACCGGTCGCCGGAGCGGTACATGCGCTCGCCCGGCGTGAACGGGTCGGCGACGAACCGTTCCGACGTCAGTCCCGGCCGTCCGAGATACCCGCGGGCGAGTCCGGCGCCCGCGATGTACAGCTCGCCCGCCACCCCCGGCGGCACGGGCTGCAGGTACGCGTCGAGGATGTAGTGCTTCACGTTCCGGATCGGACCGCCGAGCGGGACGACCTCGTGTCCCGGCGACAACGGGGCGCTCATGGTCGAGCAGATCGTCGTCTCGGTGGGGCCGTACGCGTTGATGAACCGGCGGCCCGGCGACCAGCGGTCGACCAGTGCCGGTGTGCACACCTCGCCGCCCGTCAGGACGCCGCGCAGGGTGTCCGGCAGATCCTCCTCGACCGCCAGCACACTCGGCGACACGGTGAGATGGGTGATCCCCCACCGGCGAAGCGCGTCGCCGAGGGTCACCCGGGGCGGCATGCTCTCCGCGTCGGCCAGCACCAGGGTCGCGCCGGCCAGAAGGGACATGTACAGCTCCGAAACGATGGCGTCGAAGCCGATCGCGGACAGCTGCAGGACCCGCGAGGACGACGTCACACCAAGGCGTTCGATATGCGCCGTCGCCAGGTTCCCGAGCCCGGAATGAGTGACCTGGACGCCCTTCGGCACCCCAGTCGAACCGGACGTGTAGATCACGTACGCCGCGTCGGTCGTCTTCACCGACGGCAACACGACCGACGGATCCGCGGCCGGAAGTTCATCCAGCAGCAGGATTTCGCCGTCGAAGTTCGCCGGCACGACCGCCCGGGTCGCCGCCGTGCACACCAGGACCTCCGGCGCCGAACTGGTCAGCATCAGTTCGATGCGCTCGGCCGGATAGTCCGGGTCGACCGGGACGAACGCCCCGCCCGCGAACGTCACGCCCATCATGGTCACCACGAGTTCGGCCGACCGTTCGACCAGCACCCCGACCCGGGTCTCCCGCCGGACACCCAGCCCGACGAGCAACCGCGCCAGCATTTCGACCTCGTCGAACAGCCCGCCGTAAGTCAGGGTGCGCTTCGCGTCCTCGATCGCCACCGCGTCGCGCGATCGCTCCACCTGACGGCGGAACAACACCGGCAGGGTCTCGGCCTCGAACGGCACCTCGGTCCGGTTCCACTCCTCGATCACCAGACGACGCTGCTCCGGCCCGATCAGGGCGACCCGGCCGACCGGCACCCGCGGCTCGGTCACGACCTGGTCGAGCGCCCGGATGATCGACGCGACGATCTCCTCGATCCGGTCCCGGCCGAACACGTCCGGCCGGTAGATGACCTCACCGTGGACGCCGCCGCCCTCGGAAGCGCGGATGGACAACGGATAGTGCCCGGTGTCGTCCGGGATCCCCGCCGGGCGCAGGGCGAGGACGTCGGGATCGTCGGACGGCGGGGGCGGCGGCGGGTAGTTCTCGAACACCACGATCGTGTCGAAGGCCGCGCCGGGACCGGCGAGCTGGTTGATCTCGGTCAGTCCGACGTGCTGATGCGGCATCAGCGCGACCTGGCGTTCCTGCAGATCCGCCAGCATCTCCAGGAACGGCTGGGCGCCGGTGAGCCTGGCCCGGACCGGCAGCATGTTCATGAACAGGCCGACCGCCGATTCGACACCGGGGATCTCGACCGGCCGTCCGGCCACCGTGGTCCCGAAGACGACGTCGTCGCGTCCGGTCAGCCTGGCCAGCAGAAGTGCCCACACGCCTTGGAAAAGCGTGTTCGTCGTGACGCCGTGCCGCCGGGTGAACTCCATCAGGCGGCCGCTGAGGTCGTCGTCGAGTTCGAAGCGGACGCGGTCCGGCTCGATGGGCACGGCGATCGTGTCCGGCGGCACCACATGGGTCGCCTCGTCGAGCCCCGCCAACTCGGTCCGCCAGGCCTCCTTGGCCGCCGCCTTGTCCTGACGGGAAAGCCAGGCGAGGTACTCCCGGTACGACGTCGGTGCGGGCAGCGTCCGGCCGTCTTCGTACGCTGCCATCACCTCGCCGAGGAAGACCGGAAGCGACCAGCCGTCGGCCGAGATGTGGTGCGACCGGAGCACCAGCCGGTGCCTGCGATCGGTGAACCGCACCAGGTGCAGGTGCAGCAGCGGCGCCTTCGCCAGGTCGAACCGCTCGGCGTGGGATGCCGCCGCGAGCCGCTCGAATTCCGCCAGCGCCTCGTCCTCAGGCAGGTGCGACAGGTCGGTCTCCTGCCACGGCACCGGAACGTCGCGGACGACGGCCTGGACGGCGGTCCCGGAGCCGAGGCGGTGGAAACCCGCCCGTAGCGCGGGATGCCGGTCGAGCAGGGTCTGCCACGCCGCACGGAACCGGGCGACGTCCAGCGGACCGTCGAGGATGATGTCGCGGATCCCCGCGTAGACGTCCGGGCCGCGCTCGTCCACCGCGTGGAACAGCAACCCTTCCTGCAGCGGGGAAAGCGGCCAGATGTCGTGCAGGCTCGGGACGAGGGCCTCGACGTCGGTCACCTCCTGCTGCGTCAGCGTGATGAGCGGGAAGTCCGACGGCGTGTGTCCTCCCGCGCCGCCCTCGGCGTGGATGGCGAGCCCGGTCAGCATCTCCAGCCACGCCTGGCCGAGCGACTCGGCGTCGGCTTCGGTGAGCAGCCGTTCCGCCCAGGTGATGGTCAGGGTGAACTCGGGTCCGGCGTCTCCGTCGAGCACCACCGCGTCGATTTCGACGGCGTGCCGCAGCGGCAGGTCGTCCTCCGCCGTGCCGCCGATGGTCCCGGCCAGCTGCCAGGGTTCCGCGTCGCCGTCGGGCCGGGGCGAGAACCGCCCGAGGTAGTTGAAGCCGATCTCCGGCGACGGCAGTGCCGCGAGCACCTTCCCGGCTTCGTCGTCGAGATACCGCAGCATCCCGTAGCCGAGGCCGCCGTCGGGTACCGCACGCACGTTTTCCTTGACCTGCTTCAACAACTGGCCAGGCGCGTCCGCCCCGGAGGTGTCCAACCTCAGGGGATGGACATCGGTGAACCAGCCGAGCGTCCGCGACAGATCCATCCCGTCGAGTGGCTGACGGCCGTGGCCTTCGACGTCCACCACGACGGCGGTGCCGCCCCGCCAGTGGGCCACCGCACCGGCGAGCGTCGCCAGCAGCACCTCGTGGATGCCGCAGTGGAAAGCCGACGTCGCCTTCTCCGCGAGGACGCTCGCGCGGTCCCGCGGCAACGTCCACGAGCGGCGTCCGGAAGTCGCGATGGTGTCGCGTTTCGGGTCGAGTACGCCGACCCGCGCCCGCGCGCCGTCGAGGATTTCCTTCCAGGTCTCCAGTTCCCCGGTCCGCTGCGCGGCCTGGTCGGCCAGCGTCCGCGCCCAGCGCCGGAACGAGACGGGCGGCGGATCGAGCACCGGTTCTTCGCAGGCCGCTTGCAGATCCGCCAGCAGGACACGCCACGACACCACGTCGACCGCGAGGTGATGGGCGGCCACCACGAGCCGTCCCGCCCGATCGGGTCCCGCGTCCACCCAAACGGCTTGGAACATCACACCCGCGACGGGATCGAGCCGTCCGGCCGCCTCGTGCGCGTGGCGCTCCGCGATCTCGTCGAGGTCACCGTCGCCCGCCTCGACCCGCTGGAGCAAGGTCGCCGCGTCCACGGTTCCCCGCTCGGCAACGACCAGACGGGACTCGGTGACTCGGCTCCGCAGCAGGTCGTGGGTGTCGATCAGCGCGTCCAGACCGGCCGTCAGCGCCTTGAGCGACAGGTCGCCGGGCACGCCCGCCGTCACCCACTGCGCCAAAGCGCCCCGCGACATCGCGCCGGGATCGCGTTCGAGCAGCGCCCGCACGACCGGCGTCCACGGCACCTCGCCGACGCCATCGGCGACCTCGGCCTGCCGCACGCCGCGTCCGGCGACCGCCGCGATCCCCGCGGGGGTCTTCTGCTCGAAGACCTGCTTGGCACCGAAGACGAAATCCTCGCGCCGGGCACGGGCGGCCAGGCGCATCGAGAGGATCGAGTCGCCGCCCAGTTCGAAGAAGCTGTCGTCCGCGCCGACCCGGTCCAGCCCGAGGATCTCGGCGAAGAGATCGGTCATCACGCGTTCGGCTTCGGTCCGCGGCTCGCGGCCCGCCGGTTTGCCGGCGAATTCGGGCGCGGGCAGGGCGGCGCGGTCGATCTTTCCATTGAGGGTCAACGGGAAGGCGTCCAGCACCAGCACCACCGCGGGCACCATGAACTCCGGAAGCCGCTCCGCGAGCCGCGCTCGGAGCGCCTCGGAGTCCAGTCCCGATTCCGCGGTCACGTAGGCGATCAGCCGCTTCTCGCCGGGACGTTCTTCCCGTGCCACCACGACCGCCTGCGCGACGTCGGGCAGCGCGGTCAACGCCGCCTCGATCTCCCCCGGTTCGACGCGGTAGCCGCGGATCTTCACCTGGGAGTCGGCCCGGCCGCCGAACAGCAGCTCGCCGTCTTCGGTCCAGCGCGCGAGGTCGCCCGTGCGGTACATCCGCTCACCGGCCGCGAAGGGGCTGGCGACGAACCGTTGCGCCGTCGCGGTCGGAGCGCCCAGATAACCGTGCGCCAGACCGGCACCGGCGAGGTACAGCTCACCGGTCACGCCCGGCGCCACCGGCTGGAGGAACGCGTCGAGTACGTACGCCTGCCTTCCGGCCAGTGGTCCGCCGATCGGCAGGACACTGCCCGTTTCGGCGCCGGGTTCGAGAACGAGCCACGTGGCGCACAGGGTGATCTCGGTGGGGCCGTACAGCTGGCGGAACCGGACGTCCGGGCAGGCGCGGCGCATCCGTTCGACGGAGGCGAGCGGCACCGCGTCGCCGCCGGTCAGGATCTCCCGCAGTCCGGTGAAGGATTCCGGTGCTTCCTCGGCCACCACACGGAAAGTCCCGGCGGTCAGGTGAATCGTGGTGACACCGCGCTCGACCGCTTCCCGCACCCGCTGCGCGTCGACCGCGCCCGGCTCCGCGACCACCACGGCGGCCCCGCTCACCAGCGGCACCCAGATCTCGACCAGCGACGCGTCGAACGCGTGGGAAGCGTGCAGCAGCACGCGATCTCCGGGGCCCTGCGACCAGCCCGGGTCACCCGCCAGCGCCGCGACACTGCCGTGCGGCACCGAAACACCCTTCGGTACGCCGGTCGATCCCGACGTGTACATCACGTAAGCCGTGTCGTGCGCGCCGACGACGACCGGCGGCGCCGCGTGCTCCGTCGCGCCCATGACGACCGGCTCGACGCCGTCCGGCACCGAATCGCGGCTCGTCGCCACGCAGATCGCCAGCGCCGCACCGGAATCGGCCAGCATCCGCTCGATCCGTTCCGCGGGATAGTCCACGTTCACCGGGACCTGCGCCGCACCGGCCTTCCAGACCGCGAGCAGCGCGATGAGCAGATCCGCGCCGCGTTCCATCACGACGCCGACGCGGTCACCGCGCCGGACACCCCGCGCGGCCAGATTCCCGGCCAGCCCATCGGATTCGCGGTCGAGCTCGGCGTAGGACAGCGTGCGTTCGCCGTCCACGACAGCCACCGCCTCCGGGGACTTCCCGGCCTGCCGCCGGAACAGCTCCGGCACCGTGACACCCGTCGTCGCCTCGGCCGTCGCGTTCCACCGGTCCACCACGGACTCGCGTGCCGTTTCGCTCGTCACGCCGAGGCGTCCCACGGGAAGCGATGCCTCCGCCGGCACCCGCTCCAGTACCCGGACGACCTGCCTGGCGACCTCCGCCGCCGTTCCGGCGTCGATCCGGTCGGGCCGGTAGGCCATGCGGATCAGCAGGCTCTTGCCGGGCGAAACGCTCATGGTCAGCGGATAACCGGTGCCGGTCCTGGTCTCGACGGCGCTGATCGCGACACCGCCGTCGTCACCGAGACCGTCGGCGTCATGCGGGTAGTTCTCGATCATCACGATGGTGTCGAAGACCGCGCCCGCCCCCGCCGCGCGCTGTACCTGCGAGAGCCCCAGGTACTGGTGCTCGGTCAACGCGGACTGCCGGGCCTGCAGATCCTGGAGCATTTCCAGCACCGGCAGGTCGCCGTCGAGGCGCACGCGGACCGGGACGGTGTTGATGAACATCCCCACCATCTGCTCCACGTCCGGCACGTCCGCGGGTCGCCCGGACACGACCGTCCCGAACACGACGTCCGTCCGGCCGGCCAGCCGCGACAGGACCAGCGCCCACGCGCCCTGCACGATCGTGCTCAACGTCAGGCCGTGACCGCGGGCGAAACCGGTGAGTGCGCGCGTCGCCGCTTCGGGCAGCGATTCGGCGTGCTCACCCGGTACGACCATCGCCTTGTCCGCGTCGGCGTCCACCACGGTCGGCTCGTCGGAACCGGCGAGTTCGGCCCGCCACGCCGCCTGCGTCGCGTGCTCGTCCTGGCGGCTGAGCCAGGTCAGGTAGTCCTTATAGGACGGTGACTTCGACGGCGCTTGCCCGCCCGCGTACGCGATCGACACCTCACCCAGGACGAGCGGTGTGGACCAGCCGTCGAGGAGGACGTGGTGCGACGTCAGCACGAACCGGTGCCGCACCGGGCTGAGCTTGATCAGCATCAGCCGGAGCAGCGGCGCCTTGGTCACGTCGAAGCGCTCCGCCTGGTCTTCGGCGAGCAGGCGTTCGATCTCCGCGGCCGCGTCCGCCTCCCCGACGTGCGACAGATCGACCTCACGCCAAGGGATTTCCGCTTCGGCGGCGACGACCTGCACCGGCTCGCCGGAAGCCAGCTGGTGGAAACCCGTCCGGAGCGAATCGTGCCGGGCGACCACCTGGTTCCACGCGCCGCGCAGCCGCTCGGCGTCGAGCGGCCCGTCGAGGTCGAGGATCCGCTGGCTCTGGTAGACGTCGACGCCGTCGTCGGCGACGGCTCGCTCGAAGAGCATGCCTTCCTGCAGCGGCGAGAGCGGCCAGATGTCGGTCAGCCCCGGCGTCGCGGCTTCCAGCTCCGTCACGTCCTGCTGCGCCAGCTCGACGAGAGCGAAGTCGGACGGCGTGTGCCCGCCCGCGGCCGGATCGTCGGCGAGCGCGTTCAGTGTCGCCAGCCAGGCCTCGCCGAGGCGCTCCACCGTGGCGGGGTCGACATCCCGGCCGTCGATGGCGAGCCCGAGCCGCGGCCCGTCCGGCGTGTCCTGCACCTCGGCGCCGACCTCGACGGGGTGGGCCAGGATCATGTCCGGCCCGCCACCGAGCGGCCCTTCGCCCGCTGGCTGCCACGCACGGTCCTTGGCGGAAAGACTTGTGCGGCCGAGATAGTTGAAGCCGATCTGCGCGGACGGCGACTCCGCCAGCCGGGCGCCGGTTTCGGGGTTGAGGTAACGCAGCAGCCCGTAGCCGAGCCCGTCTCCGGGAACGGCGCGGATCTGTTCCTTGGCGGTCTTCAGCAGATTCCCCGACGAGACGTCGAAGCGGACCGGGTGCACGCTGGTGAACCAGCCCACCGTGCGCAGAAGGTCCTCGCCGTCGGCGGCCTCGCGGCCGTGGCCTTCGACGTCCACCAGCACCGCGCACCCGGTCCCGCGCAGCCGCGTCACCGCACCCGCGAGACCCGCCAGCAGGACGTCCTGGATCCCGCAGTGGAAGGCGCTCGGCAACCGGGTCAGCAGGTCGTTCGCCACGCCGCCGGACAGCGTCGCGGACCACGAGTGCGTCTTGCCGGGGCTCAGTTCCACGGCCGGTTCCGCGCCGTCGAGGAGGGCGATCCACTGCTCGGTTTCGGCCACGGTGCGCTCGTCGCGCGCCTGCTCGGCCAGCCTCCGCGCCCACTGCCGGTATGGCGTCGCCACGGGTTCGAGCGCCGCGTCTTCGTAGGCCGAGCGCAGATCGGGCAGCAGGATTCCCCACGAGACCGCGTCCACGGCCAGGTGATGCGCCACGAGCGCGAACCGTCCCTGTCCGGATTCCGGATCGTCGATCCACACCGCGCGCAGCATCGCCCCGGCCGCCGGGTCCAGCGTGCCCGTCGCCGTCCGGACCGCGCGTTCGGCGGCCTCGTCCAGGTCGCGGGCTTCGACCCGCGTCACCAGACCGGCCGCGTCGACCGCACCCGGCTCGGGCACGATCAGCCGTCCCGCTTCCACCCGCGCCCGCAGCAGATCATGCGTTTCCAGCACGGCCTGCAGGGCCTTGACCAGCGCGTCCTGGTCGAAGCCCTCGGGGGTGACGATCACCCTCGCCTGCCCGAAGCCGGGGCGCACGGCGTTCTCGCCCAGAGCGAGCATCACCGGTGTCATCGGGATCTCGCCGACGCCTGTGTCCACAGTGGAGGGCTTTGCCGGAGCTTCCTTGGCCAGCGCCGCCAGCCGCTCGGGCGTCCGGTGCTCGAACACCAGCCGCGGCGTCAGGGAGATCCCCTCCCGCCGGGCGCGGGCGGCCACCTGCATCGACGAGATCGAGTCGCCACCCAGCTCGAAGAAGCTGTCTTCGACGCCGACCCGCTCCAGGCCGAGGACGTCGGCGAACACTCCACAAAGGACTCGTTCGTCCTCGTTCGAGGGCTCCCGGCCCGCCACCTTCGCGGAGAAGTCCGGCTCGGGAAGTGCCTGCCGGTCCACTTTGCCGTTGACGGTCAACGGAAGTTCGTCCAGCACGAGGATCGCGGCCGGGATCATGAACTCGGGCAGCGTCTCGGCGAGTTGCCCGCTCAGGCGCGCCGGGTCGAGATCCTGCCCCGCTTCGGGCACGGCGTAGCCGATCAGCTGCTCACCACGGGCGATCACCACGGCCTGAGCGACCCCGGGCAGCCGGGCGATCGCCACCTCGATCTCCCCGGGCTCCACCCGGTAACCGCGGATCTTCACCTGGTCGTCGGCGCGCCCGGCGAACGCCAGCGTGCCGTTCTCCGTCCAGGACGCGAGGTCCCCGGTCCGGTACATGCGCCCGCCGGGCACGAACGGATCCGCGACGAATCGTTCGGCCGTCAGCATCGAGCGGCCCAGATAGCCTTGCGCCACGCCGGCTCCGGCGACGTACAGCTCGCCGGGCAACCCCGCGGGCACCGGCCGCAGGAACGCGTCGAGGACGTATACGCGCCGTCCCGCGAGCGGGCGGCCGATCGGCAGCACCGACCCCATGTCGTCGCCGGGTTCGAGCAGCCACCACGTCGCGCACAGCGTGGCCTCGGTGGGCCCGTAGAGATGCCGCACCCGCACGTCCGGGCAAGTCTTGCGGACCCGCTCGACCGCCGCCGGTGGCACCGCGTCGCCTCCGGTCAGCACCTCGCGCAGCCCGGCGACCGATTCGGGCGCTTCCTCCGCCAGCACCCGGAAACTCCCGGCCGTCAGGTGGGCCGCCGTGACCCCGGCCGCCACGTAGCCGGCCAGCGCCTCGCCGTCCACCGCACCCGACCCGGCGAGCACCAGCCGGGCACCCGACAGCAGCGGCACCCACATCTCGAACAGGGAGATGTCGAAAGCGTGCGACGCGTGCATCAACACCGCGTCGCCGGGACCGACGTCCCAGCCCGGCTCACCGACCAGCGCCGCGACGTTGCCGTGCGACACCGCGACACCCTTGGGCGTTCCCGTCGAGCCCGACGTGTACATCACGTACGCGACATCGTCCGCCGTGGCGCCGATCGACAGCCGGGCGGACTCCGCCACCGCTCGCCGAGTCTCCGGATCGTCGAGGACGATCGGTTCCAGACCACCATCCAGGACGGCGTCCCGATGCGCTTCCGAGCACACGACCGCCGACGGCTCCGCGTCCGCCAGCATGAACTTCACGCGTTCCGCCGGGTACGCGGGGTCCAGCGGGATGTACGCCGCGCCCGCCTTCCACACCGCGAGCAGCGTCGCGATCAGATCGGGCGACCGGTCCATCACGACGGCGACCCGGTCGCCGCGCCGGACTCCCTTGCCGCTCAAGTACCCCGCGAGCCGTTCGGCACGCTCGGCCAGTTCCCCGTACGACAGCGTTTCGTCACCGGCGACGACGGCGACCGCGCTTTCGACCTGACGCGAGAACAGATCCGGCGCCAGTACGTCCGGTGCCGGCTCAGCCGAGACACCCCACTGCCCGACCGTTTCGCGCTCGACCGCGCTCGTCACGTCGATGTCGGCGACGGTGAGGTCACCCGACAGCTGACGCAGCACTCCGGTGAACCGCTCGACGATGGCTCGCGCGGCCGCCTCGTCGTAAAGGTCCGTCAGGTAGTCGAGTTTGACGAGCATCGATTCGCCGGGGACGGCGACCAGCGTCAGCGGGTAGTGCGCGGCCTCCTGGCCCTGGTTCACGCGAATGCCGAAGGGCGCGGCGGAATCCGGCCCGCCGAGCTCACGCGGGAAGTTCTCGAAGACGATCATGGTGTCGAAGCTCGCGCCGGGTCCGGCCGCCTGCTGGATGTCCGCCAGCCCGACGAACTGGTCTGGGATGAGCGCTGACTGCCGCTTCTGCAACTCCGCCAGCATCTCGACGACCGGCGCCGAGCCACGCAGCCGCGCGCGCACCGGAACGGTGTTGAGGAAGAGCCCCACCATCCCCTCCACGCCGGGAAGATCCGGCGGGCGCGCCGAAACGACCGCACCGAACACGACGTCCGTGCGGCCGGCCAGTTGCGCGAGCACCAGCGCCCACGCGCCCTGCACCACCGTGTTCAGCGTGAGTCCGTTGCCGCGGGCCAGCTCCTCCAGCGAGCGGGTGAGCTCCGAGGGCAGTTCGACCGTCACGCTCTCGGGAATGCCGGGCGCCCGCCCCGGATCGGCGGGCGCCACCAGGGTCTGCGCCTCGAGATCACCGAGTTCCTTCGTCCAGGCCGCGAGCGCCTTCGTCTTGTCCTGGCGGTTCAGCCACGCGAGATATTCGCGGTACGGCGTCACTTCCGGCAGCTCCGCCGCCGCGTACAGCGCCGACAGCTCGTCGAACACGATGGGCAGCGACCAGGCGTCCATGATCGCGTGATGGCAGGTCACCACGAGGCGGTGGCTGTCGTCGCCGAGCCGGATCAACGTCAGCCGCAGCAACGGCGCCGTCGCGAGGTCGAACCGTTTCGTCCGGTCCTCCTCGGCCAGCTCCCGCACGGCATATGCGGTGTCGTCGAGGTGGGACAGGTCGATCTCGCGCCACGGCAGTTCGACCTGCCTGGCGATGATCTGCACGGTCTCACCGGTTTTGCGCTGCCGGAAACAAGCCCGCAGCGACGCGTGCCGGGCCAGCAGCGCCTCCCACGCCGCGCGCAGCCTCGCCGCGTCCACGGGCCCGTCCAGCTCCAGGATCCAATGTCCGATGTAGACGTCGAGCCCTTCACCGTCGTAGACCGCGTGGAAGACCAGCCCTGCCTGCAACGGCGACAGCGGCCAGATGTCCTCGATCCGCGACTGAGCCATCAATATCTCCCTCGATCAGCGAAGTCCTTCGGCGAACCAGCCTCGAATTCCTCGTTCCCGTCTGCGCGAAGTCGAGGAGCCGACGTCGAACGCGGCATGTCCCCCCGCAGAATCGTCGCCCGAAGGGTCGGCACGGACAACATGTCCAACGGGCCTCGTTTTCCTGCGGTACAGGGGGTCGTGAGTGGCGATTCGGGTTAGAACCCGAAACGCCACTCACGACCAGCGCGACCCAGGCACCCGGTCTCGCGAAAGCCACTTTCGCGACACCGCCCCCTGCACCACCGAAAAGCGAAAGGGGGTCGTGAGTGGCGATTCGGGTAAGAACCCGAAACGCCACTCACGACCCCAAAGCGAAAAGCGAGCCTTACACGGTGTCGAACTCGGACTCGAGTTCCTCGATCTCGTCCTTCCCCATGTCGACCAGTTCGAAGTCGGCGGCGGGCTTCCGCGCCGCGGGGACCTCGTCCGGCTCCTCCCCCAGCTCGACGAACGACGCGAGACCCGCCGGTGTCCGGTACTCGAACACCTCCCGCGCGCCGAAGGTCATCCCCTCACGCCGGGCCCGCGCCGCCAGCTGCATCGAGACGATCGAATCCCCGCCCAGCTCGAAGAAGCTGTCGTCCGCGCCCACCCGGTCCAGCCCGAGCATCTCGGCGAAGAGTTCGCACAGCAGCCGCTCGATCTCCGTGACCGGTTCCCTGCCGGCGATATGCCCGCTGAAATCGGGCTCCGGCAGCGCTTTCCGGTCCACCTTCCCGTTCGCGTTCACCGGCAGCGCGGCCAGCGCCATCACCACCGACGGCACCATGTACTCCGGCAGTAGCCCGGCGATCCGGTCGCGCAGCCGCACCGGGTCCACCCCGGCGCCGGACACGATGTAGCCGATCAGCCGTCCGTCGCGGACCGCCACCACCGCCTGGTCGACGCCCGGCTGGTCCGCCAGCACCGCCTCGACCTCGCCCGGTTCCACGCGATAGCCGCGGATCTTGACCTGGGTGTCCGCGCGTCCGGCGAAGACCAGCTCGCCCTCGTCGTTCCAGTACGCCAGGTCCCCCGTCCGGTACATGCGCTCGCCGGGGGTGAAGGGATCGGCGACGAACCTTTCGGCCGTCAACGCGGTGCGACCGAGGTAGCCGTGCGCCACCCCGGCGCCCGCGATGTACAGGTCGCCCGCGACACCCGGCGGCAGCGGCCGCAGGAAGACGTCCAACACGTACAGCCGCCGCCCCGGATGCGGTTTGCCGATCGGCAGCGTCGAGCCCAGCTCGTCGCCGGGCCGGATCACCTTCCACGACGCGCAGAACGTCGTTTCCGTCGGCCCGTAGGTGTGCAGGACGCGCAGGTCCGGGCACGCCTGCCGCACCCGCTCCACCGCACCGAGCGGCACCACGTCCCCGCCGGTCTGGAAGTAACGCAGCCCCGCGAAACAGTCCGGTTTCTCCTGCACCAGCGCGCGGAACTGGCCGGCGGTGAAGTTCACCGACGTGAGGCCTCGCGCCGCGTGCGCGGCGAGGGTGTCCGCGTCGATCACGCCCGGACCGGCGAGGATCACCCGCGCGCCCGCCACGAGCGGCACCAGGACCTCGTACACCGCCGGGTCGAACGTATGCGGCGCGTGCATCAGCACCGCGTCACCGGGGTGCAGATCCCACACCTGGTAGCCCAGCAGCGCCGCGACGCCGCCGTGCGAGACGGCCACGCCCTTCGGCGTTCCTGTCGAGCCGGACGTGTACATCACGTACGCCAGGTCGTCCGCACCGACCGGGACCAGGGACGCCTCGCCGTCGACCGGATCGTCCACGTGGATCCGCGGATACCCGGACGGCGTCGCGGTCCCGGCGCGGCACACCACCGCGGCCGCCGAGGAATCCTCCAGCATGAACGCGACCCGCTCGGCCGGATAGTCCGGATCGATCGGCACGTACACCGCGCCGGCCTTCCACACCGCGAGCCAGGCCGCCAACAGTTCCGCCGACCGTTCGACCACGACCCCGACGCGGTCACCACGCCGCACACCTCGCACGGTCAGCACCGTCGCGAGCTTGCCGGACCATTCGTCGAGTTCCGCGAACGAATACTTCCGGTCCGCGGCCACGATCGCCGTCGCGTGCGGAGTCCGTTCCACCTGGCGGCCGAACAGTTCCACCGCTGACGACGCGTCCACGATGTCGTCCGTTTCGTTCCAGCGCTCGATCACCAGCGCGCGGCCGGCCTCGTCGAGCACATCCAGCCTGCCGACCGGCGTCCCCGGTGCCGCGATGATCCGCTCCAGCACCAGGGTGAGCCCGTCCAGCGCCGCCTTGGCGACCGAGGCCTCGACAGCGTGATACTGCAGTTCGATTTCCAGGCTTTCGCCCGGCATCACGCCGAGGGTCATCGCGTACGGCGTCGCCTGGTTGAAGTCGCGCAGGGTCAGGCTGAGTTCGGACGGCGAGTCGGTCGCGGGGTCGGCGTAGTTCTCGAACACGACGATCGTGTCGAAACCCGCCTCGCCCAGCTTCTGGATCTCCGGCAGGCCGAGGTGGTGGTGCGCCATCAGGTCCGACTGCCGCCCCTGCAGTTCCGTGAGCATCTGCAGGACCGGCTGGCAGGCGTCCAACCGCACACGGACCGGCACCGTGTTGATGAACAGCCCCACGGTCTGCTCCGCGCCGGGCAGTCCGGCGGGCCGCCCGGAGACCACCGCGCCGAACACGACGTCCTGACGGCGCGCCAGCCGCGCCAGCACCAGCGACCACGCGCCCTGCACGAGCGTGTTGAACGTCAATCCGTTGCGGCGGGCGAACTCGGCCAGCGCGGAGGTGAACTCCGGCGAATGGCGGACCACCTCGCTCGACGGCAGCCCATGCGACTTTCCGGGAGTTTCGGGAAGCCCGAGCGACGTTCCGTCGGCCCCGTCCAGCTCCGCGCGCCAAGCCGCCTTGGCCGCCTCCTTGTCCTGCTTTCCCAGCCAGGCGAGGTAATTCCCGTAGGAACCGGGAGCACGCGCGACGCCACCCGTCGCGTAGATCTCCAGGAGATCCGCCTCGATGAGCGCCCGCGACCAGCCGTCGATGAGCAGGTGATGGCTCGTGGTCACGAGGCAGTGCTTGTCCGGGCCGAGCCGGATCAGCATCAGCCGTAGCAACGGCGGCCGCGTGAGGTCGAACCGCGTGGAGCGCTCCTTCTCCGCGATCGCGCTCACCTCGGCCAGCGCGTCGGGTTCTGACAGATCGGACAGATCGCGTTCGGCCCACGGAAGCTTGACATCCCGGGGAATGAGCTGGATCGTCTCGCCGTTCTTCCGCCGCTGGAAGCTCGCCCGGAGCGCCGCGTGCCTGGCGAGGACGATCTCCCAGGATCTCCGGAATCGCTCCGTGTCCAAGGGCCCGTCGATGATCTGCGTCTGCTGGATGAGGTGGATGTCGGGCGCCTCGTCGTCCAAGGAGGCGTGGTAGAGCATGCCCGCCTGCATCGGGGAAAGCGGCCAGACCTCGGCCAGTGCCGATCCAGAAGGGGCCGATCCAGAATTTGTCGTCGAAGTGTTCACGATGCCCGGCCTTCGCTGAGTTCCGCTGCCAATGCTTCGAAGCTCTCGATCTCGTCCTGGTCCAATTCGAGGAGACCGAAATCGGATGCGGTGTGCCCGCCCGCGGCGGGGTCTTCCGCTTGGGAAGCCAGTCCGGACAACACATCCAGCAATTCCTGGACCAGTCGTGCGATTCCGGCTTCGTCGAACACGTCGTCCGACCATTCGAGCATGAGGATCAGCTCCGGCCCGTCCGGCAGGTCCTGGACGATCGCGTTGACGTCGAGTGCGTGCGGCAGCCGCATGTCCGCGTCGATCGAGCCGCCGATCTCGCCGACCTGCTGCCACGCCCGCACATCGCCACTCTCACCGGCGGCGAACCGGCCGAGGTAGTTGAACCCGATGCGCGCCGACGGCAGCGCCGCCAGCAGCGGCTCCGTCTCGGCGTTGAGATGGCGCAACAACCCGTACCCGAGCCCGTCGCCGGGCACCGCGCGCGACTGTTCCTTGACCGCCTTCAGCAATGTCCCGGCCGCAGCGTCACCGACGAGCACCCCGGCCAAATCGATCCCGGAGACGTCGAGCCGCACCGGATGTGTGCTGGTGAACCAGCCCACCGTCCTGGACAGGTCCATTCCCTCGGCCGGATGACGACCATGGCCCTCGACGTCCACCAGCACCGAGTCCGACGCACTCCACCGGGCCACCGCTCCCGCGAGCCCGGCCAGCAGGACCTCGTGCACGCCGCAGTGGAACACCACCGGAGCCCGCCCGGCCAGCACCGACGTCTGAGCCGAAGGAACCACCCACGACTTCGAGCGCACCTTCCCCGCCGGGGCACGTCCGGGCTTTTCCTCCCGCCCGAGAATCGCTTGCCACGCCGGGAGTTCCGCGACCCGCTCGGCGGAGACCGCCCACTCCTGGAGCAGACCCGCCCACCGGCGGAACGACACCGCCACCGGCTCCAGTTCCGGCTCCCGACCGGCCGCCGCGGCCTCGCACGCCGCTCGCAGATCCGCCGCCAGGACTCGCCACGAAACCCCGTCGACCACGAGGTGGTGCGCCACCACGATCAGACGGCCGACCCGGTCCGCTCCGGCGTCCAACCACACAATTTGGACGACCACGCCTGCAGCGGGATCCAGTCGTCCGACGGCCTCCCGCGCCGCTTCGTCGGCGGCCTCGTCCAGCGAGCCTTCGACCTTCAGGCGAGTGAAAGTCCCCGCTGAGCCGCGCTCACCGACCACAAGCCGTCCATCGTCGACCCGCGCCCGCAGCATGTCGTGCGTGTCCAGCACCGCCGAGAGCCCGGCTGTCAACGTTTCTTCCGTCAGATCCGCCGGGGCACCCAGAACCATCCACTGCGCGAAGCCCGGCGCCGCGACGCCGTCCCCGAACAGCCGCATCACCGGCGTCAGCGCGACTTCACCGATGCCATCGGTGGCCCTGCCCGATTCCTGCCGCGGCGCCGGCGCCACCAGCTGCGCGAGCCGTTCCGGGGTCCGGTGTTCGAACACCTGCTTCGGGGTCAGCGCGATGCCGTCGCGACGCGCGCGGGACGCGACCTGCATGGACGAGATCGAATCCCCGCCCAGCTCGAAGAAACTGTCCTCGACCCCGACCCGCGCCAGCCCGAGCACCTCGGCGAAGACCTCGCACAGGATCCGCTCGGCCTCGGTCGCGGGCTCCCTGCCGACCGTCTTCGACGAGAAATCCGGTTCGGGCAACGCCTTCCGGTCGATCTTCCCGTGCGCGGTCAGCGGCAGGACGTCCAGCGCCATCACCGCCGCGGGCACCATGTACGCGGGCATCCGCTCGGCGAGTTCGGTCCGGAGCGCCTCCGGGTCGACGTCGCCCGGCGACACGTAAGCCACCAGACGGCCTTCGCGAACGGTCACCGTGGCCTGCGTGACCCGGGGATGGTTGGACAGCGCGAACTCGATCTCGCGCGGCTCGACCCGGAACCCGCGGATCTTGACCTGGTCGTCGGCCCGGCCGGCGGACACCAGCTCGTCCTCGTCCGTCCAGTACGCCAGGTCGCCCGTCCGGTACATCCGCTCACCGGGGACGAACGGATCGGCGACGAACCGCTCCGACGTCAGCGCCGCGCGGCCCAGATAGCCCCGCGCCACCCCGATCCCGGCCAGGTACAGCTCACCGACGACGCCGCGCGGCAACGGACGCAGGAACGCGTCCAGCAGATAGCCGCGCACCCCGGCGATCGGCCCGCCGAACGGGATCACCTCGCCGTGCGGCGCCAGCGGCATGCTCACCGTCGCGCAGATCGTGGTCTCGGTGGGCCCGTAGGCGTTGAGCATCCGGCGGTCGGCCGAGAGCCGGTCCACCAGTCCCGGCGGGCAGAGCTCCCCCGCCGCGGTCACCGTCTCGACCCCGGCCGGGAACACGTCGACGGTGGCCAGCACCGACGGCGGAGCCTTCACGTGCGTGACGTCCCACCGCTCCAGCGTGTCGCTCAGCGACGCCTGCGGCGGCAGATCCTCGTCCGGCGGCATCACCAGCGTCGCGCCCGAAAGCAACGCCATCATCACCTCGGACACGATGGTGTCGAAGCCGAGCGCCGCGAACTGCAGGACACGGGACGACGGCGTCACGGCCAGGCGTTCGATATGCGCCATCGCCAGGTTGCCCAGGCCCGAGTAGGTGACGATCACGCCCTTCGGGGTTCCGGTCGATCCCGACGTGTAGATCACGTACGCCGCGTCGCGCATCCCCACCTTCGGCAAGACCACGTCCGGGGCCGCCGAAAGGTCCAGCTCGTCGAGCACCACGAGCCGGTCCGCGAACTCCTCCGGCACCGCGTCGCGCGTCTTTCCCTGACACACCAGCAGCATCGGATCCGCGCTGCCGAAGATCAGCTTCACCCGCTCGGCCGGGTACGCGGGATCCACCGGGACGAAGACGCCGCCCGCCAGTGAAACCCCGAGCATCCCGATCAGCCACCACGCGGACCGTCCGGCCACCAGTCCGACGCGGCACTCCCGGTCGACGCCCGCCGCCCGCAGTACGGCGGCGAACCTCGTCGCCCGGTCCCACAGTTCCGCGTAGGTCAGGTCGCCTTCGCCGTCCGTGACCGCCACCGCGTCCGGCCGCTCGGCCGCCATCCGCCCGATCAGCTCCGGCAGCGGCTCGCCGTCCAGCAGCGCGGGTTCCCAGCGGGGCAACGGGATCTCGCCCATACCGGTCCGCCCGACGAGACCGGACGGATCTTCGACGATCGCGCCGAGGGCACCGGAGAACCAGTCCAGCAGGGAATCGGCGACGGCCCGGTCGATCTGCCCGCGCCAGTAGGCGAGCTGGATCCGGAACTCCTCGCCCGGGATCACCCCGACCGTCACCGGGTAGTGGGTCCCCTCGACCGTGCCCAGATACGAGAACTGGTCGGCGAAGTCCCGCGGGTAGTTCTCGAACACCAGCAGCGTGTCGAACATCGCGCCGGGTCCGGCCGTCTTCTGGATCTCCGTCAGCCCCAGATGCTGATGCGGCATCAGCTCGACCTGACGCCGCTGAAGGCCGGCGAGCATATCCGCCACGGACTGCTTTCCGTCCAGCGAGACGCGCACCGGGATCGTGTTCATCATCAGTCCCGGCATCGACTCGACGCCCGGGAGTTCGGCGGGACGGCAGGCGACCGTGGTGCCGAACACGACGTCGGTTCGCCGCGCGAGCCGCGCCAGCACCAGCGCCCACGCGCCCTGCACCACCGTGTTGAGCGTCAGCCCGTGGTCGCGGGCGAACGCGGTCAGCCGGGTGTAGAGCTCCGGTGCGAGATGGGTGACGCGGTAGTCGTATTCCGTCGCGGAGTCCGACTTGGCGACCAGTGCGGGCACGTCGATGTCCGAGAGCTCCGCCTGCCAGGCCGCCCGCGCCGCTTCCTTGTCCTGCCTGTCCAACCACGCCAGATAGTCGCGGTACGAGGCGGCCGTCCGGTCCGGGAAGCCGCCGGAGGTATAGGCCGCCGACACCTCGTTGAGGATCACCGCCACCGACCACCCGTCGGTCAGGATGTGGTGGTTGACGACCAGCAGTCGATGCCGATCCTCGGCGACCTTGATCAGCACGAGCCGGAACAACGGCGCCTTGGCGAGGTCGAACCGGTCCCGCTGTTCCTCCACGGACAGCGCCTTGACAGCCTCTTCGACATCGCTCGCGCCGGTCAGGTCGACCTCGCGCCACGGCAGCTCGACGCGTCCGGCGACGGCCTGCACCGCCTTGCCCGACGCGAGCCGGTGGAACGTCAGCCGGAGTTCGGGGTGCCGGGCGAAGACCGCCTCCCACACCGACCGCAGCCTGGCCACGTCCAGCGGCCCGGTCAGCTCCACGATCCACTGGGTCTGGTAGATGTCGGGACCCTGGTCGTCGAGGGTCGTCTGGAAGAGCAGACCCGCCTGAAGCGGCGCCAGCGGCCAGACCTCGACGGCGTCGGGGACCGCGGCCGCCAGTTCCGTCTCGTCTTCCGCGGTCAGCTCGACCAAGGGGCCGTCGACGGGCCGCTCGGCCCGCACGGCGCCCGCCACCGCGGCCAGCCGAGCGGGGGTCCGCTCCCCGAAGATCTGCGAAGGCGTCACCAGCAGGCCCGCTTTCGCCGCCCGGGCCGCGACACGCACCGCGAGGATCGAATCCCCGCCCAGTTCGAAGAAGCCGTCGTCGACGCCCGCCCGGTCGATGCCGAGCACTTCGGCGAACAGTCCACAAAGGACACGCTCCGCCTCGGTGACGGGTTCGCGTCCGTCGGCCTTCGCCGTGAAATCAGGCGCGGGCAACGCCGCCCGGTCCACCTTGCCGTTGCCGGTCAGCGGCAGCGCGGCCACCGCCATGACCACGGCCGGGACCAAGTAGTCGGGCAGGACCGCCTGAAGCCGCTCGCGAACGAGCGCGGGATCCACGTCCGCCACCACGTAGCCGATCAGGCGGCCGTCGATCGGCACCACGACGGCCTCGTGGACGTCCGGCTGGGCGGTCATCGCGGCTTCGACCTCACCGGGTTCGATCCGGAACCCGCGGATCTTCACCTGGTCGTCGACGCGGCCCGCGAAGAGCAGTTCGCCATCCGGTGTCCACTTCGCGAGGTCGCCGGTGCGGTACATCCTCTTGCCCGGGGCGAACGGATCCGCCACGAACCGCTCGGCGGTCAGCCCGGCCCGGTCGAGGTAGCCGTCGGCCAGCCCGGCGCCGGAAAGATACAGCTCGCCGACCACGTCCGGGGCGACCGGCCGCAGCGAGTCGTCCAGCACCCAGGCCTGCCGTCCGGCGAGCGGACGGCCGATCGGCAGCACCGGCACCGGGTCGTCCTCCGGTTCGAGCACGTGCCACGTGGCGCACAGCGTCGTTTCCGTCGGCCCGTACAGATGCCGGATCCGCGCGCCGGGCGCGGCGTGGCGCACCCGGTCCACCGCGTGCGCGGGCACCAGGTCCCCGCCGGTCAGGATCTCGCGCAGCCCCGCGAACGACTCCGGCGCTTCCTCCGCCACCGCACGGAAACTGCCCGCGGTGAGATGCGCCCGCGTCACCCCGGCCGCGACCGCCTCCCGCAGCCGGCGGGCGTCCACCGGCCCCGGCGCGGCGATCACCACCCGGGCACCCGACACCAGCGGCACCCAGATCTCGCACAGGGACGCGTCGAAGGAATGCGGCGCGTGCATGAGGACCGCGTCGTCGGGTTCCATCGCCCAGCCGGGATCCCCCACCAGTTCCGCCACGCTGGAATGCGGGACGGCGACGCCCTTCGGCTTGCCCGTCGAGCCGGACGTGTACATCACGTACGCCAGGTCCTCCGGGCTCGCCGGAGCGACCGCGACGTCACCCGCTTCGTCCGTGACGACGATCGCCTCGATCCCGTCCGGGACGCTGTCGCGCGTCGCGGCCGAGCACAGCATCAGGGACGCGCCCGAATCCGCGACCATGAACGCCACCCGCGGCGCGGGATACGAGGCGTCCACCGGCACGTACGCCGCGCCCGCCTTCCAGACGGCGAGAAGCGCCACCAGCAGATCCGCCGAGCGGTCCAGCATCACCGCGACCCGGCGGGCGCCCAGGGCGACCAACCGGCCGGACAGCCTGCCCGCCAGCTCGTCGAGCTCCCGATAAGTGAGGAGCCGGTCCCCGTCGGCCACGGCCACCGCGCCGGGCGCCCGGCCCACCTGCCTGGCGAAGAGATCGAGCACCGTCGGTGCGGCCTGCGCTGCGGAACTCATCGTCATCCTCCGTAGACCACGGTGTCCAGCGGTTCCGGCTCTTCGTCGAACTCGTCTTCCTCGGGCTCCGGCTTGGGCGCGTTGTTCTCCGGCCTGGCGAACTGCGTGTGGTAGAGCTCCGAATACAGCCCACCCCGCGCCAGCAACTCGTCGTGCGTCCCGCGTTCACGGACCGTTCCGCCGTCGATCACGAGGATCTGGTCGGCCTCGCGGATCGTGGACAACCGGTGCGCGATCACCAGCGACGTCCGGTCGCGCAGCGCGGTCTTGAGCGCCCGCTGGACGGCGGCCTCCGACTCGGAGTCCAGATGCGCGGTGGCCTCGTCCAGCACGACGACCGTGGGCGCCTTCAGCAGCAACCGGGCGATGGCCAGACGCTGCTTCTCGCCACCGGACATCCGGTAGCCGCGGTCGCCGGTGACGGTGTCGAACCCGCGGGGCAGCGACTGGATCAGGTCCCAGATCTGCGCCCCCTTGCACGCTTCGACCAGCTCTTCCTCGGTGGCGGTCGGACGGGCGTAGAGCAGGTTCTCCCGGATCGTGTCGTGGAAGAGGTAGGCGTCCTGGCTGACCACCCCGACCGTGCCGCGGATCGAGTCGAAGGACAGGTCGCGCAGATCGTGCCCGTCGAAGCGGACCGCGCCGGCGTTCGGGTCGTACAGCCGGGAGACCAGGTGGGTGATGGTGCTCTTCCCCGCGCCGGACGGGCCGACGAGCGCGGTGAGGGTCCCGGCGGGCGCCTCGAAGCTGATGCCGCGCAGGACGTCCGCCGTCTTGTCCCCGTTCTCCCGCTTGGTCCGCAGGTGTTCGAGCGACGCCAGCGAGACCTCGTCCGCGGTGGGATAGCGGAACACCACGTCGTCGAACTCGATGCCCGGCGCCGCGTTCTTCTCGAGTTCCTTCGCGTCCGGGCGCTCCTGGATCAGTGGCTTGAGATCGAGCAACTCGAAGATCCGCGCGAAGCTCACCACCACGGTCTGCGCGGTCTCCTGCAGCCCGGACAGCTGGGTGATCGGCCCGAACAGCCGCCCCAGCAGGGTGGCGATGGCGATGAGCGTCCCGAGCTGGAACGCCCCCTCGATCACGAGCCCGCCGCCGACCCCGTAGACGACCGCCGTGGCGATCGACGCCATCAGCGCCATCATGGCGAAGGACATCCGGGCCCAGATGGAGATGCTCACGCCGATGTTGCGGATCTTCCCGGCACGCTTGCGGTAGTCGGCCATCTCCTCGTCCGGGCGGCCGAAGAGCTTCGAGAGCATCGCGCCCTGGACGTTGAACCGCTCGTGGAGGAGCCCGCCGAGCCCGGCGTTCGTCTCCATCAGCGTTCCGGTGCGGCGCTGGATGATCCGCCCCACCCAGATCCAGGGAATGACGAACAGCGGGACCAGCACCAGCGTGACCACGGCGACCAGCCAGGACAGGTAGAACAGCTCGGCCAGCACGAGCAGGACGGTGACCACGCTGGTGGCCGCCATCAGCAGATGACCGAACGCCTGCTGCGCCATGATGAGCTCGGTGTGCAGCCTGCCGACCAGCACCCCGGTCTGGGTGCGGGTGAAGAACGCGATCGGCAGCCGCCGGACGTGATCGAGGGCCTGCACCCGGAGGTCGTAGGTGACTCCCTCCCCGATCTTCGCGGAGACGTAAGCGGACAACAGCGACAGCAGCGCGCCCGCCACGGCGAGGCCGGCGGTCAGGACCGCCATCAGGATGACGACCCCGAAGTCGTTCTTCAGGATGCCGCCGTCGATGAGCTCCTTCATCAGCAACGGAGTCGCGACGACGACGAACGCCTCCATCGCGGCGATGAGGACGAAGATCGCCACCTTGCCGACGTGGGGGCGGAAATACGCGAGGACTCTGCGCACCGTCCCCGGACGGACCCGGTTCGACCAGGGATCGGGGTCGTCATCGCTCTTGGGCGACGCCCCGAAGCGCAACATTACTTCCATTTGGGCATCCCTCTCACGCACGAAGTCGGCGAGTTCAATCGTGCTGAATCGTGTCGATGTCCACGAGTGGCGCCCGGGACCATCTCCGGCCGGACCGTCCACAAGGGACTCTGTACAGGGTGGTGCGGCGCGCGTTCATGTCGCGAAAGCCACTTTCGCAACACACCAAGCCTGCCTTACCTCTCAGAAGAACCGGCCCTACGGGGCCACGGCCGGACCGGCGGGGATCCGGCCGTGGCCGTCCACCCCGCGCCGCAGCAGATCCGTCACGTCGTCCAGGTCACCCGCCCGCAGCGCCGAGGCCGCCGCGGCGAGATCGGCCGCGATCCGGTCGAGGACCGCCGCCACCGGCAGCGCGTTCCCGGCGAGAATCTTTCGCCACAGCGAAGGATTTCCGGCCGCGATGCGGGTGACGTCACGCAACCCCTGCCCGGCGAGGCGCAAAGCGACGTCGTCGCCGTTCGCCAGGCTCGCCGCCACCGCCGAGGCCGCCACGTGCGGGGCGTGCGACACCAGCGCCACCGCCGAGTCGTGCTCGGCCGCGCCGACGGTGACGGCCTCGGCCCCGCACAGCGACACCAGTTCGCAGGTCAGCCGTAGTGCCTCGGCGCCGGTTTCGACGCCGGGGCACAGCGCCCACGGACGGCCCGCGAACAGGCCGGCGCGGGCCGCGGCCGGTCCCGATCGCTCCCGTCCCGCGAGCGGATGCCCTGGCACGTAAGAGATCAGGTCGCAGCCGAGCCGCTCCGCGTCGGCGATCGGACCGGCTTTGACGCTGGCGACGTCGGTGTACGCCCGCGCCGCGCCCTGCTTCTGGAGTGCGGCCAGCCGCTCCCCCACGAGGTGCGGTGGGACGGCGATCACCGCCAGATCCACTTCCTCGCCGGTCCATTCGCGGCCGGCGCCGAGCTCCCGCGCCACTCGTACGGCGTGTTCGTCGATGTCGGTGAGATGGACGGTGACACCCTTTTCCCGCAGGGACAACGCGGCCGACGTGCCGATCAGGCCGGTGCCGACGACGAGCGCCTTCTCGATGGTCACAGCTACTTCTTAGGCCGCTCTCCCGGCGATGTCGAGCCGCGCGGCCTGGGCACCGTGCGAGAAATACGAAGAGGACTTCTCCGCGTGTGGTGCGGAAAAGCCCCCTTCGCGCCTACCCGATGCCGCCCGCGATCACCGTGCGGCCAGATCGGTCGCCCGGCTCTCCAGGTGATCCGCGAACCCCGCCCAGACCCGGGCGTGATCCCTGGCGAATCCGGCGACCACGCCGTACAGGTGCGGCGGGACACCGTGCAGGATCCGTTCCCATTCCTGCCCGTCCATGGAGTGCATGGCGAGCATGCGCAACAGGATCCGGCCGACCTCGCTCAACCGCAGCGCCGGGTCGGCCTTGAGCCGCTCCAGCACGGTGAGCCGTTCCCGGTCCAGCGAGTGACCGAGGTCGGTTTCCGTCAGGCTCAACGGATCCGGCTTCGTGCGCAGTCTCCTGCTCCCGTCCGGGGTCGGGCTTTCCCCACGCTCCAGCCTGCCGCGCACGTCCCGGACCGTCTCCGGGGAGATGCCGACCTGCTTGGCCACCTGACGCAGTGAAAGACCGGGATCGTTGCGGATCAGATCGGCGGCGAGCTTCCGCCGCTCCGAGCTGTCGACGGGCCGGATCCGCCCGTCCCGCCCGATCCTGGCGCCGTTTCCGCCTTCGCCGCCCCGCCTGCGCAGGTCCGCCACGGTTCCCGCGGAAATACCGGTCGCCGAAGCCACCCGCCGATCGGACCACTGCGGATGTGTCCCGATGATCTGGACGGCCGCCCGTTTCCGATCCGCGAGGGAAAGCGGCAGACCGTGCCGGATGTTCGCTTCCACCGCGAGCACGAAGGCGTCGGACTCGGCGCCGTCGATGAACCTCGCGGAGATTTTCGTATCGCCTCGTACTCGTGCCGCCTTCAGCCGGTGCAGGCCATCGACCACCTGCATCGTCGGTCGGTGAACGAGAATGGGCGGTAGCTCCCACTCCGCCGACAACAGTGTCTCGACATGCTCTGGATCCTCGCCCGAAGTGCGCGGCGAACAAGCAGTGGACAGTCTCGACAGCTCGATTTCGACGACAGGGAGAGCGGACAAGTCAACTCTCGTCGGATCCACCTAGCCCCCATTGAATCTGTTGATTCAGCAACTTTCAGACACGGCACGGAAACCCACCGTCCAACTGCTCGGCTTCGGTGCTTGGACACCATGAACCCGTCCGACGCCGGCCTCGGCCGCAGGGCGGGATGTCCTCGACGGTGAGGAACCCTCAAGCGCCACAGGCAGAACCGCATGCGGCGGCCCGCCTCGACGGTCTCCCAGCTGACCGTTGGCGCGTATTCCGACGAACTACCGAAGCTGAACGGCATCCTCCCATCGCCCCGACGGCGATCTGCGAGACGAAACGCTCGACGGCTTCGGCCCGGCAGGACCGACACTTGGTCAGCCTGACGAAACCGACACCCGCTTCAGCGCGAGTCCCGGACATGTCCGATCTTATGACTCCATACCTGCTCGGTTCAGAGGATCGGCGAGTGAAGTCTTTGGTTTGGCTCGTGGTCGCGAGTCACCGACGCACCCCCTCTGTCCCCAGCAAAGCGTGCACACCATGTCAGCCCCAGCTGATGCGCACCTGTGCAGCATGGCATGAACAATCCATGTCGGCAATTGACGAACAGTGTGATTTTCGTAGTGAACAGGGGGCCCAAGATCAATATCCGGAACTCCGCATGCCGTATTGACTCGTTTGGCGAACATAAGTAAAGGGCCCGCGTACAAGCCTTGTTCCTGTCGTCCGGTTAGCCTGTTCGCAGGTCTTGTTAGGCCGTTCGCGCGGCTCGTCTTCTCTCCGGATGATCACAGCACCGGCGGTTCATGTTCCGTTCTTCGACACTTGTTCACACGAACGGCCGAGCCCGCGTCCCACGGTCCGGGCGGAATCTCACCCGGCCGGGGATCACCCGCGAGCAAAGCGAAGCGTGGCAGGCTGGAAGCCGGCCCCGGTTCGTCCGTGCCGTCATGGTCGGCGGCGCCGTCCACCGATCCACCGGAAGGAGGTTTCGTGCGCACAGGACAGGAAAAGGACAGCGTTCGACCTCCCCCGATCACCACGCGGGACGGACCACACCGTCCGGCCCCCGCACGGAAATTCATAGGATGAAATGGTGTTCGCGGCAATTGTCGCCGCGAGAGTGCCTTCACAAACCCCGAAGCGCGCGAAGGCCCCCTTCCCTCGGCTGAGCCGAGGGAAGGGGGCCTTCACGCGCGACACCTACGCGATGGGGAAATCGAAATAAGTGTCCGGGTAGGGCTCGTCCTTCAGGCTGTAGTGCCACCACTCGCACTCGTACGAGCTGAAGCCCGATCCCTCCATGGCCGCGCACAGGTGCGCGCGGTTCTTCGCGGCCTCTTCCGTGACGCCCGCCGCCCCGTGATGCGAGACGACGTCCATCAGGTCGTGGTCACCACCCATGTCGGCGAGTTCGCCGGTGTCCAGGTGGTAGAGCGTCAGGTCCACGGTGCTGCCGCGGCTGTGGCCCGACTTGGTGGCCACGTAGCCCTTTTCGAACATCTGAGGCCGGTCGATGTTCGGGTAGTGCCTGACCTTCTTCCGGCCGTCTTCGGGCTCTTCCGCCCACCGCATGAAGCGGTCCACGGCGCGCTGCGGGCGGTACCCGTCCCACAGGAGCAGCCCGAAGCCGAGTTCCTCGGCCTTGTCCCGCGCCTTCTCCAGCGCCGCGCAGAACGCCCGCGTGCCGACGATCCGGTTCACCAGGTACCCGTCCACCGGCTTGCCCGTGAAGTTGTCCCACGTGGCGTACTTGGCGTCCCAGCGTATTCCGGAGACAACCTCGTCTACGAAGACGAAATCATCCTTCATTCGTCACGGCCCGCCAGCGTCAGCTTCACCAGGCGGTCGATCACGTCGCCGAGCGAGAGGCCGGCGGCGGCCATCATGCGCGGGTAACGACTGTACGAGGTCAGGCCGGGCAGGGTGTTGACCTCGTTGAGCACCACGCTCCCGTCCTCCTTGAGGAACAGGTCGACCCGTGCGAGCCCGCGGCAGCCCAGGGCGCGGTAGATGACCTTGGCCGTCTCCTGGACGAGGTCACGCGACTCGTCCGGGATGTCGGCGGGGACGATGAAGCTCGAATTCTCGGAGCCGGTCTCGGGGCTCTTCTCCTGGTGGATCTTGAAGAAGCCGTGGGTCAGCGCGACCCGGTCGACCTCGCCCGCGAACAGGTCTTCGTCGTTGCCGAGGATCGAACAGCCGATCTCGCTGCCGATGACGGCCTCTTCGATCAGGACCTTCGCGTCGTACTGGCGCGCCTCCGCCAGCGCGGCGGGCAGCTCTTCCTTCGCGGAGACCTTGCTGACGCCGAACGACGAGCCGGAGCGGGCGGGCTTCACGAAGACCGGGTAGTTCAGCTGATCCGGGTCGACGTCATTGTCCGGCGTGACGATGTAGAAGGTCGGCGTCGCGATCCCCGCGCCGCGGACGACGGAATAGGTGAGGGCCTTGTCGATGCACATGACCGAGCTCGGGAGGTCGCAGCCGACGTAGGGGATGCCGGAGATCTCCAGCAGGCCCTGCATCGCGCCGTCTTCGCCGAACTTGCCGTGCAGGACCGGCAGCACCACGTCGAGGGCGATCGTCTCGTACTTGCCCTCGTCCAGGACGAGCAGACCGTGTACCCCGCGGTCCGGCGACAGCACGGCCGGGCGGACGTTCCCGTTCTCCCAATCCTCGGCGGGGCCGTCGCAGAGCATCCAGGAACCGCTCCGGGTGATCCCGATGTAGTACGGCTCGTACTTCTCGAGGTCGAGGTTCTTCTGGACCTCGCGCGCAGATTTGATGGAGATAGGATGTTCTTCGGAAAGCCCGCCGAACAGAATTCCGATTTTCAGCCTACCCATACTACTTCCCGCTTTCGAATTGGAGACAATTGATGATGGAGTTTTCAACAGTGTCACTCAGCGCGTGGTCCGTGTAATAGGCGGTATGCGGACTGATGAGCACGTTCGGCAGTTTTTCCAACCGCAGCAACGTTTCGCTCTCTATCGCCTTGTTCCTGCAGTCGGCGTAGAAGATACCTTCCTCTCCTTCGAGGACATCCAGCGCCGCTCCGCCCAGCTTTCCGCTTTCCAGTGCCGAAATGAGGGCTTCGGTTTCGATCAGCGGACCACGTCCGGTGTTGATGATGTACGCGCCGTCCTTCATCCGCTCGATGCTCTTCTCGTCGAGGAGATGATAGGTATCCGTGTTGAGCGGCACGTGCAGTGTCACGATGTCGCTCTGCTGCAGCAATTCGTCGAGTGGGACGTAATCGGCCGAGGCGGTCAGCACCGTGTCGTAGGCCAGCACCCGGCAGCCGAAGCCACGCAGCCGCTCCAGGACGGCGACCCCGATACGCCCTGTTCCGACCACTCCGACGGTCAGATCGCGCAGCTCTTTCCCGCGCACCTCGTTCAGCCGGTAGTCGTGGACCTCGGTGCGGCGGATGATGGACTTGGCGTCGCGCACCGCCATCAGCATGAGCATCAGCGTGAAGTCGGCGACGCTGTCCGGCGAGTAGGCGACATTGCCGACGGTGATGCCGACGCTCGCCGCGTACTCCACATCGATGTGGTTGAAGCCGATGCTCCGCGTGGAGATGTATTTCACGCCCGCTTTGCCGAGCGCGAGAAGAATGGTATTCGTGACCTGGGTCTTATGACCGATACTGATACACCTGTTTCCGGAGACCAGTTCGATATTGGCCTCGGATACCGGCTCCTCCGAAATGGTCGGCATTATGCCGAAACGAGGTGCCATCTCCCGGAACAGGGCGGCCTCGTCCTGCCCGCATCCATAAATCGTGATTCCCCTTGCCAAGACGGCCGAGGAGGAGGCGGACGCCAGCGATCCGGTGCGGGGGGCAGCTGATCGCGCTGGTTCGCTGTAGGTCATGCCCGACATTGTAGGCAGCGCGATGTTGCCGCTTCTTATGGGGTTTTCGATGCCCGGACAATAAGTTACCAACCGGTAGCGCCGAGTGCACGACGTTGTCTTCACCTGCGCCGTACAGCTCTATCGCAGATCTTGCCCGCCCGTCCCCGGCGTCGAAACCGTCCCGTGACGGATGCCACAAAGCCACGCCGACACGAGGTCCGCGAGGGCTTCCGGAGCGTCTCTGGCCACGAGGTGCCCCGCCGCCGGGACACCGGTGACGGCGACACGCGGATTGGCCGTGCGCAAACGACCCACATCGGCTTCGCGGAGCGGTGAGCCCTGCCCGCCGTGCACCACCAGGATGGGCATGTCCAGGGCCCCCGCCGTCGCGAGCAGGGCGGAACCCGAGCCGAGGACGTCCTCCACCAGGCGGGTGTAGCGGCCGCCGAGCCCGTGGAAGCCGAGCCACGAACGCACCCGGGCCGGTTCGAGGTCGGGTACGACGTCGACGAGCACGAGCCCGGAGGCCCTGGCCGCGACGACGGGGTCCGCCAGCGCGGCGATGGCGGCCAAACCGCCGACCGAGGCCCCCACGAGGACGATCGGCGCCGGCTGACTCCCGATCATCCCGGCCACGTCGCCGGCCAGTGCCCGGAGCGTGGTCGCCCGGCCGGAACTGTCCCCGTGACCACGCAGGTCGAAGGCCACCGACCGGAACCCGCGCCGGGCCAGCACCGCGGCGACCGGCGCCCAGACCGCGCGGCGTTCCCCGCCCGCGTGCAGCAGCAGAACCGTCGGACCGGCGCCGGTCACCGTGCTCCGCAGGATGACATCGCCCAGGTCAAGACTGGTTTCGGCACTCATGACAGCCCTCCTCACCTTGACCTGTCAAGGTAGCGCGGATACCTTGGCACCTCAAGGTACGATCCCGATTGTGACGACTCCCCGAGCACGCCGGACTCCCGAAGAGGCCCGGCGGCTGATCCTCGACGCCGCGGCCTCACTGCTCGGCGAGTCCGGTGTCGCCGCGGTCCAGATGCGGGCCGTTGCCGCGCGGGTCGGCATGACCGACGCCGGCGTCGCCCATCACTTCGGCAACCGCGAGAAACTGCTCGCCGAACTCCTCCGGCACGGTGGCCGCCGTCTGCGGGACGCCCTTCAGGAACTCCTCGCGAGCTGGCTCGACCGCGGCGCCGACCTGCTCGAACTCGTCGAGGCGCTGCACGATCTGTACCGGAACGGCTACGGCGAGCTCGCGGTGGCACTGCACGCGGCGGGCTGGCGCGACCCGGGCAGCGGGATGCTCGACCCGGTCGTCGACGCCCTCCACCGGCTGCGGCCGCCCGGCTGCTCCCTCGAAGACACGCGGCTCGCCGTCGCCGCCCTGCATCAGGCGATGGCCACGGAGGCCCTGTACGGGAGCGATTTCCGGCGCAGCGCCGGGATCACCGGAGCCGCGTCGGACGATTCGGCCGCGCAAGTGCGCTGGTGGGCGCGCCAGCTCCACCTCGCGCTCGGACTCAGGCCCGATGACCGGGCGGGCGACCGCGGGGTCGTGAGTGGTGAGGACGGTTAGAACCCAATGCCACTTGGCTTGTCTTGAGGATGAAACCCAATTCCGTGTCTTCGTTGTCCTGGCCGGGGCCTGCGTTTCGCTGAGTGCTTCTCGGCGGTGCTGGTGTGGCGGGTGTGCCGTGTGGCGTCGGTACAGGGGTCGTGAGTGAAAAGGGTCGTTCTAACGACCCGGATCACTCACGACCCCGCGACCCCCGCCTGATGCCGCACCGACAGTCGACACCGACAAAACCGCAGGCCAAGAGATTGATCAACTTGAGCTACGTGGCATTGGGTCAGAACCGTCCTCACCACTCACGTAGACCCGGAAGGTCAGCGAATACCCTGCGAAATGCGCTCGCCCAGGCCTTCGACGTCATCGAGCGCTGCTCGCAGCTCGGCGGCGTACTCCTCGGCCCCGGCCCGCAGGCCCCGTTCGACGACGCCCACGGAGTCGAACGCCTCGACGTCCCCGCCGCTCAGCGCGGCGACGGACTCCTTGACGACGGCACCGAGCAACAATTCTTCGGGCACCCCCGGCTTCCCTTCCAGCGGCCAGACGAGGTCGTCGAGCACACTCTGCCCGCCGACCTCGCGGACCAGTCCGGCCGCGGTGATCCCCGGCACCCGGAAACCCTCCGGCAGCACCGCGCGGACGCTCAGGTTGCGCGAAAGCCAGTACAGCAGCTGCGCGTTCACTTCCAGCTTGACCGGCCTCGGCGCCAACCACAGCGTGAGGTTCACGTAGTATTCGGTGAGGCGGTCGAGCACCTCGCCGCCGTTCTGGAAACCCCACAGGTTGATGTCGAAATAATGGTGCCACGTGGCGTCGGCGACGATCCGCCCGACCCCGGCGGCCACACCGTCGTACACACTGGACACGCCGTAGACCTGACCGTTGCGCTTGTCGGTGCCCTGCGCGACGATCTCGGGTTTCGGCTGTCCCGTGCGCCCCGACGGCCACACGTCCGACGGATACCGCTCGGGAATGAGCAGCTGGCCCTCGTGCATGTGGTCCGGGAAAACGGTGATCGGACCCCGCCTGCCCTGGAACAACGCGTGCGGCCTGCCGAGCCGCTTCCGCAGGATCAGTTCCTGCGGGTACGGGTCGAGGTCGTTCGGGATCGGGTTGTCGATGTCGCTGCCCCACGGATCCGGCTGGTGGGTGTTGTGGCTGAACTCGATACTCGCGTCCGGCCGGTCGTTCCACACCCGCAGCTCACCCGCGCGCGGAACCCGGTGCCCCAGCGCCCGCCCCAGGTTCAGGTACTCGGGCAGCGACGGATCCGCCCCCGGCGGACGCGGATTCGAGTGATCACCGGTGATCAGCACGCCACCACCGGCGTCCATCCATGCCCGCAGCGCGGCGACCTCCGCGTCCACGAGCTCGTTTTCCGGCTCCCCCGGCATGTTGGACTGCAGCAGTCCGAAGAACCACACCTGCTCGTATCCGCCGAGGACATCGGAAGTGAGTTTGTTGGCGGCGTGCCCGCCCTCGTGCCGGTTGATCAAATCAATCTCGAACTGAGCGAAGAACGGCTGATTCGCCAAGATCAGATCACGGACGATCCCCAATGAGAATCCGTTGTTCCCGGTGAAGCCGACAAAATCCGTGTAGAACAGGATTCTGATCTTCGGCTTGGCGAGCGGACTGACCTGATCGGCGACAATACGTGCGTCGAACATCGATTTCCCCCTTGTTTGAAGCGCCATGCCGTCCTCCCCGGCGGCGCCGTCCCTTCCACGTATACCGGAACTTCCGGCGGGCGCGCAGGCGCCGACGCACGGCTGAGGAATTCGCTGCGATCAAGCGGTGAATCGGCCGAATTCCCTCTTTCACGGTTCCAACCGTCCTCACCACTCACGAGAGCCGGCGCGGCGCGGCCGCCTCAGGGACGGCAGCTTTCGCCCACGCCGGGTGACCTCCGGACGGTGATGCCCTGCCACCGTGGAACAGCCGATCGCCAGACCGTCTCCGGAGGATGCCGCATGGTGCGAATCTCATTCGACGATTTCCCATCGCACCCGCTCCGCCGGCCGCGATGGGCACGCCACCGCCGGACAACGGACGAGCGACAGGAAGTCAGCCGCTTCGCGAGAGGGCTCTCCACCGGCGCGCCACCGGTTCCGTCGCCGCCTCCCGACCTGCGGGGCACCGGCGCGCCACTGCCCCGCGCGCTGGTGGTGCTGCTCGGTTCCGCCGCCGCGGTCATCGTGCTGGCCGGACTGAACGCCGTCGCCTGGCTCGTCGGGCCCGTGTTCCTCGCCCTCGTCATCGTGATCACCCTCGATCCGGTGCGAGCGTGGTTGCGCGGCAAGGGTTTCCCGCGCTGGCTCACGGTCGCCGTCCTGGTCGTCACCGTCTACGCCGCGTTGCTCGTGCTGTTCCTGGTGATCGTGGTGTCCCTCGCGCAGTTGTCCGCCCTGCTCCCCCGCTATGCCGGACAGGCCGACGAACTGCTCCGGGACGGAATGGCGTTCCTCGGCCGGTTCGGGATCGGCGATCCACAGATTCGGGAAATGATGTCCGCTGTGGACACCGGGAAGCTGATCGGTTTCGCCGGTTCCCTGCTCGCGGGCGTCGGCGGCCTGGTCACGAACCTGGCCTTCCTGCTCGCCCTGATGTTGTTCCTGAGTACCGAATCGGCGTGGGCCGGGCAACGGCTCGGACGGATCGCGCGCGATCGGCCTTGGGCGAGCGCGGCGTTGCGCCGTTTCGCCTTCGGCACCAGGAGGTACCTGATCGTGACGACGGTGTTCGGCGGAGTGGTGGCGGCGCTTGACATCGTCGCGCTCGCTCTGCTCGGCATCCCGGCGGCCGTGCTGTGGGGCCTGCTGTCCTTCGTCACCAACTACGTGCCCAACGTGGGCTTCGTGATCGGTGTGGCCCCGCCCGCGCTCATCGCGCTCCTCGACGGTGGCTGGCGTGTCATGCTCATGACCGTCGCCGTATACGTCCTGCTGAACTTCGTGGTGCAGTCGTTGATCCAGCCCCGGTTCGTCGCGGAGTCGGTCGGTCTGTCCACTTTGGTCACCGTGCTGGCGCTCGTCTTCTGGACCTGGCTGCTCGGTCCGCTCGGCGCCGTCCTCGCCGTGCCGGCGACGCTGTTGGCCAAGGCCTTGCTCATCGACGTCGATCCGCGCGCCCGGTGGGCGGAGGCGCTGCTGTGCGCGCCGAACCGGGAGAAGGACTGACCGGTGCGGTCAGGTCAGGCCGTGATGGCGCGCGACCACCACGGCCGACCGGCGGTTGTTCACCCCGAGCTTGCCGTAGATGGACCGGACGTGGGTCTTCACCGTGTTGACCGAAACCGTGAGGTCCGACGCGATCTCGTCCAGCGAACGCTGGGACGGCAACCGCCTCAGCACCACCTGTTCTCGATCGGTCAGCTCGCTGGACGAGGTGTCCGGGACGAGACGGCCGCGGACCGTCTGCGCGAAGCGGTCCAGCGAGCCGAACCCGCCCGAATGGTCGATCAACAGGTTCCTGACCCGCGGCTCGGCGAGCGCGAACGGACGTACCAGCCGATGTGGCCGGGCGAGGATGAGCGCGCGGTCGAGCGCGTGCAGCGCCAGGGTCCGCCGATGGGAACGCAACGCGAGCGCGGTCTCCGCCAGGCAGGTGTCCACCGGGGTGGCGGGCAGCAACGCGGGAGCGGCGGCGGTGGCCCGCAGGGCCTTCTCGGCCAGATCGGTCTCTTCGGCCGCGAGGTGGGCCCGTATCCGAAGCAGTGCCAGCTCGGCGGTGCCGGGCAATCTCTCCTGCGCCCAGGCGAACACCTCGGCCGCGTGCAGCCCTTCGCCGACCACGAGCGCCGCGTGATGTTCCACGACCGTGCACATTCCCGTGATCTCGCGAGGCAGGTCCAGATCCGCGAGCCGTCGCCGTGCCGTCCGCATGGCCTGCGAGCCCGCCACCCGGTCGCCGCCGTCGAAGCTGACCATGCCCTCGAAGAACCCGCGGAGCGGTCCGAGAACCGGCGCGGAGCCGGGCACCTCAGCTCGCGGGGCACTGGCCAACTCGCCTGCCGCCGCCACCGGCTCGAAGCGCATCAAGTCGTCGTAAGCCAGCATCAGATGGCATTCGGCGACACCCGGTGACCGGCGCCACCCGTGCCGTCGTGCGACGGCGAGCGCTCCGATGCATGCTCGCCTCATCGCCGTGTGGTCACCGAGCAACGCCGTCGCGACAGCGAGCGCGAGTCTGCTGTGGAGCACGAGGTGTTCGAGACGTTCTCCGTGGGCCAGGCGCAGCGCTTCTTCGGCGCGGGTGACGGCGTGGCGCCGGGCGCCCCGATGCAGGGACCGCCAGACCAGATCGAGCTTCTCCCAAGCGCCTGCCTCCGGGGCCCCCGCCACCCGGGGCACCGCGGTCTCGAGTGGGCCGCTCCCCGTCACCAGCGCGAGATGGGGCACGGCCAGCAGGCGCAGGCCGTCGTCGCCGAGATCGGTGGCGGCGGCGGTGAACTCGCCGCGCTGGACGTGGTCCAGCGCGGACGCCAGCCGGAGCCGTGGGCTCGCGACCAAAGCCCCCTCCCCCAGGTAGGCGAGCGCTCCGCGGACGAGTTCCCCGTCGCCGGCCAGCACCTGACGCACCGCGTGGTCCCGCGCCAACCCCAGGACACGTTGGCGGTCACCGCCCGCGATGGCGTGCGTCAGTGCTTCCCCGAACCGCCCTTCCCCGGCGTACCAGCGGGCCGCGATCCCCTGCAGCCGCCGTACCCGCGCCGGGGACCGGCGCGCCAGCTCCGCCTGCAGGAAACCCCGCGACAGGGCGGGAAGCCGGTAGGTGTCGGCCGGTGTGCGCACGACAAGCCCGGTCTCGCGCTCCAGCTCGTCCAGTGTCACTCCGGCGTCCGGCGAGCCCGACAGCCGGGCCGCGAGGCTCGCGCTCACCGTGTCGCAGACACTGATGCACAGCAAGAGATCCGACGTCGCTGACGGCAGCGAGGCGAGGACCTCGTCGGCGAAGAACCGGGCCACGGCGGGCTCGTCGCCCCCGACGGCGCCGACGAGCCCGTCCGTGTCCCCGGCATCGCGCAGCGAAACAGCGGCCCAGCCGAGCGCGGCCGCCCAGCCCGCGGTGCGCTCGGACAGATCGCGGACGAGGTCTTCGCTCACCGCGGCCCCGGTGGCGCGGAACAGGCACGCCGTCTCCTCCACGCTGAACCGCAGTTCGGCGGCACCGAGCCGCGAAAGCGCGCCTTCGACGTGCAGGCGGGCCAGCCGGAGTTTCGGCTCGACCCTGGTGGCCAGCATCAGCCGCAACATCGGAGGCTGATGCCGGGCCAGCGCCGCGAGCGCCTCCAACGGCTCCGGGTCGGAAATCTCCTGGACGTCGTCCAGTACGAGCCACACCGGTTCGCGCAGTCCGGCGAACACTTCACCGAGGTCGGCCAGGAACTCGGTGCGCCGCCCGGGCACCGGCGGCCTGAGCCGGAACTCCGGCAGGCGGGGGCTACGCCGCAACGCGAGGAGGATCGCCGCCCACAGACGGCGTTCGTCGTTGTCGTCGTCGTCCAGCGACACCCAGCCGACGTCCCGCCGATCGCGGGCCCATCCGGCCAGTGCGGTGGTCTTCCCGGAACCGGCCGGGGCCCGGAGCACGGTCACCGGCCGGGTGCCGGCGCGGTCGAACAGGGCCATGAGCCGGGAACGGGGGACGAAGATGCCCGGCACCCGCGGCACCATCACCTTGGCTCCGGGCATCCGCCAGGACCGCGACGTCGTTCGAGCGGGCAAGTCAACCTCTTGATCGTCCGAGGGACCGCGACCCCGGCGAGGCCACGACTGTGCTGGTCAGCGGTGTGGCCTCCGGATCACCAGAGCTCTTCCGCGGCCTCGTCCCCGTGCACCAGCACCGCCCAGATCACCAGGACGTCGAGAGCGATGACGACCACGCCCCAGATCGGATACGCGGACAGGAACACCATCTGCGCCAACGCGTTGAAGCCGGCGAGCACGACGGTGATGATGCGGGCCCACGGAGCCCCGGTGAACAGCGCGCTCCCCGCGAGCACCGCGAGGGCGCCGACGATCAGATGGATCCATCCCCAGGCGCCGAGGTCGAAGACGAGCAACCCCGATGGGCCGAGCAGGTAGTAGTTCTGGTCGAACAGCGCGACCAGTCCTTCCACGGCGGTGAACAGACCGGCCATGACGGTGATCGACCCGGCGAACCAGATCCAGCCAGACCGCCGCGACCGGGAGGCGGCCGGATCCGGCGGGGACGGCGGCCCGGTGCCGGGCGTGGTTGTCCGGTGGTGCGCTCTTTCGCTCATGATTCCTCTTTCCGGGAGGAGGGACTGCGGACTCGGGTGATCATGATGGGTTCGCCATGACGGCGGCCTCGCCCGCGTCAGGTGAGATCGGGCGCTGCCGGAACCGCACCGGCTCATCCGGCGCGGGCGATGCGGGGCGGGGGCGGCCCGGAGCACAGTGCCGCTCGGACCACCGATTCCGGATCGAGGAGGACCGCATCATGACTTCGCTGACCGTATGGGCCTTTCCCACCGCGGACGGCGCGGAGAACGCGCTCGCGCTGCTGGAACGACTGCAAAAGCAACAGCTCATCTCGATCGCCGACGCGGCCTATGTCACCTGGCCCGAAGGCCGGAAGAAGCCGAAGACCAAGGAACTCGGCTCCTTGACCGGCTCCGGGGCACTGGGCGGCGGGTTCTGGGGGCTGCTGTTGGGCCTGATCTTCCTGGTGCCGCTGCTGGGGATGGCCGTCGGGGCGACGATCGGGGCGATGACCGGTTCACTTTCCCGCGTCGGCATCGACGACGAGTTCATCGCCACCGTCCGGAACCGCGTCACGCCGGGCACGTCCGCGCTGTTCGTGATGTCGGACGACGCCGTCCTGGATCGGGTCGCGGAGCCCTTCAAGGAGACCGGTGCCACCCTGGTGACCACGAATCTCTCCGACGAGGAAGAGGCACGACTGCGCACCGCGTTCGGCGAGTTCCCCGTTCCCGGACGGCTCTGACCCGGTCCAGGCACTGGACGGTAGGTCCGTGAAGGCCTCCTTGAGGGACTCTGGGTCCCTCAAGGAGGCCTTCACGGACGCCACGGCACCTTCCCGGATCACCGCGTATTCGGAAAACGCCCGCCGATCTCCCGCAGGGGAAGTTCCCTGACCCGGTGCACGGACTCCACACACATCCCGAGTGCCTCGAGCGTCCGCAGAATGCGCGAGATACTCCCCTGATCGGTGACGGTGCCGAAGACGATCATCTCCTTGCCGACCGGGACCACGAGCATTCCCCGGAAATCGTCTACCACCCTGGCCGCCTGTTCGGGGATTCGACCACTGCCCCGGAAGACGTAATTCGCTCCCGCCAACGGTCCACGCCGAGCCGGAATCGGCAGGCTCATCGGTTCCCCTTTCCTCCGCCTGCCCGCCCCGCCGAGAAAAACGCCGCGGCGAGCACAGCCAGATCGACCGCCAACATGATCGACGACCAGGTGTGCGATGGCAGGAAGAGCGACCGCCCGAGCAGGTCGAGACCGGCCCTGACGGCGAGCCGAACCGAGGTCACCGAGGTCAGTGTGGCAAGGAAGGCGGCGAGCGAGAACACCATCGCCTCGGTGCCGACACGGCCGGTTCGCAGAACGTCGAGTACCACGAACTCGACGGGACCGACCCAGAATAACTGCATCGTGACGAATGCGAGCGTCGGCCGATTTCCGGTTTTCCGCTTTCTCCATGAATCTCCACGAACTTTCACAGAGCACACGATTCTGCGCGCGGTATTCCTTTTCCTCGCCCAGCGCGGGTGAGACGGCCGAATTTCCTGGCAGGATCCGCCATGGGGGTGTGAAACTGACCGTGAAGGAGGCAGGCGCATGCTGGAGAACCAAGTTATTTCGCCGCGGAGACGGGTGCCGAAGACAAAGGTGACCATCCCGGATCCCCCCGGAGATCTCGTTCCCAGACCGCGACTGCTGACCGCCTTCGACAACGCGGAAGAGCGGTCCATGGTGTTCGTCGGGGCACCTGCCGGTTACGGCAAGACCGTGCTGCTCGCCGACTGGGCCGCCCGCCACCGCGGCGCGGTCGCCTGGGTCTCCGCCGACGCCGAGGACGACGACCTGTTCTTCTGGTCAGCGGTCCTCGAAGCGCTCAGCGGCTGCGCCCGGATCCCGGCGGGAAACCCGGTGCGGTCACTCGCGGTGCCCGCCACCCCGGGCACGGACCTCGCGTTCCAGGCCAAGGTCGCCGACGCGCTGGACATGCTGCCGGAACCCGTTCTGCTCGTACTCGACGGCGCTCAGGAGATCACCGATCCGGGCACGTGGCGCGGGCTGCGGGCGCTCCTGCGGCACCAGCCGTCGGGACTGCGCCTGGCGATCTCGAGCCGCAGTGAGCCACCGCTACCGCTGGTGCGCGCCCGCGTCGCGGGCAGGCTTCTCGAAGTGAATGTGGACCGATTGCGGTTCTCACCGGAAGAGGCCGGAGCACTCGTCGAGGCGATCGGGCCGGGGATCCCGCCGCATCAGGTCGGTCTGCTCGTCGCCAGGACGGGCGGCTGGCCCGCCGGACTGCGCCTCGCCGCCGCTTCCGCGGCACGGCAAGGAAATCTCGCCGACTTCTTCGCCGGACGGGACCGGGCGGTACTCGATTACCTGACCGACGAGGTGCTCGCTCCCCTGACGGCCGCGCAACGAGACCTGCTGCGCGCGATCAGCATCTGCGACGAAGTCCCGGCCGGACTGGCGGCCGCCTTGGCCGACCGGCCGGACGCGGAGGCGATGTTGCGTGATCTCGGCGAACCGGCCGGGCAGTTGGTGGACTCCGGCGGGACACCGGCACGCCATCGACTGCCACCCCTGCTGCGCACCTACCTGCGGGCCGAGTTGCTGCGGCGGGCCCCGGAGCGAACCAGGACCCTGCACGCGGCGGCGGCGCGCTGGTTCGCCGAACACGACCGGGCCGCCTCCGCGTTATTGCACAGCGTCCGCTCCGGCAACACCACGCGCGTCGGCGAATTGCTGCGCCGCCACGCGGTGACGCTGTTCCTCACCGGTGAGCACGACGTGCTGCGGCTCGCGCTCGCCGTCCTCGGCAACCGGCGGGCCGCGGCTTCCCCCCTGCTCGCACTGATCTCGGCCGCGCTGCACCTGGAGCGAGGCGAGCCGACGTTGGCGGAGTCGCAGCTGAGCTGCGCGGAAGCGGCCTGGCCGGAAGAACCCGAAGCGGAGCTGACGGTGCTGCGGCAGCTGGTGCACTCCCGGCTCGCCCAGGTCGATCGCGGGCCGGCGCAGGCCGTCCGCGCGGCCGAGCAGGTCGACGAGTACCTGGCGGCGGACACCGGGCTCAGCGGGTTGGCGACCCTGCACCGGGTGTGCGTCCTGACCGCCCGCCGTGATCGGGGTTCGGCGCGGGAGGCCCTGGCACGCGTAGCCGAATCCGCCGAGAACGCGCGGCACCACTTCCTCGGCACCCAATGTCTCATCACCCTGAGCGGACTGGCCGGGTCCGACGGCGACTACCGGGCGATGGACACGCTGGCGCGCCGGGTGCGGGCCCGCCACGTGGCACACGACCCGCATCGCTCGCTCGAAGGAGCCCAGGTGTCCGCCCAGCTCGCCTACGGCTCCTTGCTGCGCGGTGAGGCCGCCGAATGCGTCGAACACGCGAAGCAGATCGGGCGGATGCTCGGCGACGCACCCGCCCGGGCGGCCCGGAACCTGGGCCTGATCGCCGAAACCCTGCGGGGTGCGGCCGAATTCGAGCTCGGCGGCTGGCACTCGGGACTGCGGCGGATGCGCCGCGCACGCACGCGCCTTGGCACCGGGCGGAGTTTCTCCGCCGAACACGCGGCGTGGTGCGCGCTACTGGAGCACCGGGCGGCGCTGCGGCTCGGCGCTGCGGCTCAGGCGAGGGAGACCTTCCGCTGGGCCCAGCCGGTCATCGCCGGTTCGGGCGAACTGCTGCTGATGCGGGCCCGGACCCAGCTACGGCTCGGCAGACAGGGCGCGGCGAGTTCCGTGCTGCGGTCACTGTCGGAAGAGGACGCGCCGATGCTGTTGCCGTGGGCGGGGGTCGAAGCGTCGCTGGTCGGCGTGCGGGCGGCGCTGGCGGCCGGGGCGCCGGAGCGGGCGGTGCGGTCGCTGGACGACGCCCTGCGCGCCGCCGAACCCGGTGACGTCCGGTTCCCGTTCGTGTTCGCTCCTTCCGACGTCATCGCGTTCCTGACCACGCGACTCGGCAAACTGGGCACCGGTGAGCGGTTCGCGGGCCAGGTGCTCGCCTGGCGACGCGAAGCGTGCACTCCGCCGATGCCGGCGCCGCTGACCGAACGGGAACGCAATGTCCTGCGCCTGCTGCCCACCCAGCGGTCGATCGACGAGATCGCCCAGGACCTGACGGTTTCGCCGAACACCGTCAAGACCCACGTCCGCGGGATCTACACGAAACTCGACGTCCGCACCAGGCGCGACGCCGTGGCGATCGCGCTCCGGCGCGGTCTGCTGGACATCGAGGTCACCGATTTCCCGGGCTGACGCCCGCTCGCCTCACCTGTCCCGGGTGAGGCGAGCGGGCCCTGGCTCCGGTCAAGTGAAGCGGACCCGACCGATCCGGTGTGAGGAGAGATCATGGCCTTGGCGAGCACGGACTACCCGTTCTCCGAGCTGATGTGGACGATGCTGGTGTTCTTCTGCTGGGTCGCCTGGTTCTGGCTGTTGTTCCTCGTCCTGAGCGACCTCTACCGCAGGCCAGGAGTGTCCGGCTGGGCCAAGGCGGGCTGGACGGTGCTGGTGTTCTTGCTGCCCTTCGTCGGTGTCCTGCTCTACCTGGGCACCCAGGGCAGGCACTCGCGGTCTTCGTCCACAGTGGGCAAAGATGCCGCGGAGCGGATCGCCGAGGCGAAACGCCTGCTGGACCAAGGAGCCATCGACGAGGAGGAATTCCGCGTCCTCAAGCGGAAGGCGCTCTCGTCTTGACGTCGGCGTCCGGATGGCGGTTCTTCCACCTCGCGGTGCTGCGGCCGCTGCTGACGGTCACCGCGCTGCTGTGCCTGTACTACCTGCTCCCGGTCGACCAGGGGTTGCACGCCTGGACCGTGGCCGCCTTCGCCTGCGGCCTCGCGATCGTGGTACTGATCGTCGTCGGCGAGGTACGGATGATCCTGCGTTCACCGTTCGCCGCCCTGCAAGGGATCCAGGCGCTGGCCTTGATCGTGCCGCTGTTCCTGCTCCTGTTCGCCGACGGCTACTACGTGCTCGGCCAGGACCAGCCCGGCTCGTTCGGCACCGAGCTGACGCGGACGGATGCCCTGTACCTCACGGTCACGATGTTCACCACGGTGGGTTTCGGTGACATAGGACCGGTTTCGGCCACGGCACGGATACTGGCGACGGTCCAGACGGTGGCGAACCTGGTGGTGCTGAGCATCGCCCTGCGGGTGATCGTGACCGCCGTCCGGCGCCGAGGTCCGCGGCGAGCACGCTGACGGCCACGGTCATCGTCGTCGCCGCGTAGCCGGCTACGTATTGGGCGAGGGCCAAGGGCGGGACGATCATGGCGTGGCCGGGCGGGGACCGACCACGTACCCCCGCCTTCGTCAACAAGGCCACCTTTGCCTTACCCCTCAATAAGAACCACTTCACCCCGGACGGATGAGGCGGTGATCGAGACCGCACCCGATACCCGAGGAGGCACCATGCCCGAAACCGCGATCGCCGATCACGGCCTGATCGGCGATCTGCAGACCGCCGCACTGGTCACCACCGGCGGGTCGATCGACTGGTTCCGCAGCCCGCGCTTCGATTCACCGTCGGTCTTCGGCGCGCTGCGCTACGCCGAAGAGATCGCGCCGAGTGGCGAGCAACTCGACAACTTCCCGCAGGCCTTCACTCACCTCTCGCTCATCGACGCCGCGGTCACCCTCGACGCCGCTCTGGGGTGATTGCGCGAAGATGCGGGGATGGGTTACCGGACCTGGATGCGGTACTTCACACCGTCCGCCGTGCACCGACGGCTGGGCCTGGTGTGCCTCGGTGTCGGGCTGCAGCACGGCGTCCTGCCCGTGGTGGGGCCGCGCGTGCTCGACCATTACGTGGCCGTCGTGGTGTCCAAGGGGCGCGGGTGGTTCGCCGTGGCGGGCGGGGAACGGCAGGAGGTCGTCGCGCCCGCCCTGCTGTGGCTCGTCCCCGGGGTCGGGCACCACTACGCGCCCGACCCCGCGCACGGCTGGGAAGAATGTTTCGTCGACTTCGACGGCGGCGCCGTGGACGCCTACGTGGAACTCGGCTACGTCACACCCGGGACGCCGGTGGTGCCGCTGGGCGACGTCGAGGTCGTCCGCGACATCGTGAGCCGGATCGTGCGCTGCGCGCGAGGCGGCAGCCCGCTGGCACAGGTCGACGCTTCGGCGGCCGTGCATCACCTGCTGGTGGCCTTGCGGCGGGCCGGCGCCGACAGCACACCGAGCGGCGGATCCCTGCTGGAGGCGCTGGCGCGGGACGCCCTGCTGCCGATCAGCGTCGCGGAGATCGCGGCCCGCCGCGGCATGACGCTGCCCGAACTGCGCGCCGCCGTGCGCCGGAGCACCGAGACCGGTTTGAAGGACCACCTGCTGACCCTCCGTCTCAACCGCGCGAAGGAACTCCTGACCACCACGCGGATGCCGGTTCAGGAGGTGGCCCAGGCGATCGGCTACGAGGACGCCGCCTACTTCAGCAGGCTCTTCACCCGCCGGGTCGGGGTCTCGCCCGGGCGCTTCCGCGAGTCGCGCGTCCAGGCCGTCCCCGGTGGCTGGAGTTCGCGGATCCCCTCGCCCGACGATCCGCCGCTGGTGCCGACGGACGAGCCGGAGTGAGCTTGGACTTCCGTGCGGCACCGCTTGGACTTTCCGCGCAATAAGTGCATGAACGACGCTTGAAGTTGAGTGAACGCGTTGACTTACGCGCAATAACGTTCATAACATCGGCGACCGCCCCGCCAACTGTGGTGCGGGTCACCCTTGGGAGAGAGTCATGCGGACCCTGCCTCTTCTCGGCGCCGCGGCGTTGGCCGTGGCGGCGATCACGGTGGTACCGGTGTCGTCCGACGCCGCACCGCCGGACGCGACGTACACCATCACGGTCGACGCCAAGAAGTCGTTCAGCCCGACCACCGACACCCCGGCGAGTAGCTATGTCGACAAGGACGGCACGTTCTACTTCCAGCAGGCGGCCGCGCTCTACGGCGCGGACCAGCCGCGTGAGTGGGATTTCTACAGTGGGCGCGATTTCGACAGCTTCACCAAGAACCCCATCAGCACAGCGGTGAACCCGGCCAACCCCGCCGACCGCAACGACGACACGACCTGGCGCTGCAACAACAGCCCCACCGGCAAGGAGTCCACCTACCCGCCCGCCGGGTCGGGCTACTCGCAGCGCAACTTCTGTGACCTCGTCGGCACCTGGGTCGATCCGGACACCGGCGACTGGTACGGCCTGATCCACAACGAGTTCACGCCCGAGCCGTTCGGCGCCTACTCGTTCTCCCACTACGACGCGATCGACATGGCCGTGTCGAAGGACCAGGGCAAGACCTGGACCATCTCCGACCACGTGATCACCTCGCCTTACAGCACCGAACGCGGTGACACGTCGACCTTCCCGCATCAGACGTTCGACTACGGCGACGGCGACCCGCGCCTGTTCGTCGACACCGCCTCCGGGTACTTCTACGTCTACTACGGTTCGCGCATCGTGCCGAAGGCGGGCGCCGGCGGCCCGATGACCGGGCTGGCGCACGTCGCCCGCTCGCCGATCTCGGCCAAGATGGCGTCCGGCTCGTGGCAGAAGTGGTTCGACGGCGGATGGACCCAGCCCGGTGTCGGCGGCCGCGAGAGCAACATGGTCCCCGTGTCCGCCCCGGGCGACACCGGTTACACACCCGTCGCGGACGACTACGACCCGGCCAACACCGGCAACGTCAGCGAGCAGATCGCCGCGGGACAACTGCCGCGCAAATCGGATCTGTTCATCATGAACATCGCCTACAACGCGCATCTCGGTCTCTACATCGGCGCGCCGGAGGCCGTGGACAGCGTCGTCCCCCAGCGGTATTACGTGACCGACGATCTGACGACGCAGAAGTGGCGGCTGATCGGCGACACCGGGAGCTACACCAACCAGTCGTGGTACCGCTGGTTCGTGGACGCCGCGAACAAGACGAACTCGACCATCATCGGCAAGCAGTTCCGGTCGTACTGCGCGGTGGCGTGCTCGAACAACGCGGGCGGTGAATACACCACCCAGACCATCACGTCGTCCGCGCCCGCACCGTCCCCTGTGGACACTTCACGCAAGTACCGCATCGGCCTCGGCGACGGCCGGGTTCTCGCGCAGGGAACCGGAACCGCGACGACGTCCGTCGCGAGCACGACCGGCTCCGACCGCGAGGCGTGGCAGTTCTCGTCCGACGGCGACGGCTCGTACCGCGTCACCAACGCCGCCACGGGCCAGCTCCTCGGCGTCGACGCCGTGCAGGCGGGCCGGACGTGGGGCGCGAAACCCACCGTGACGTCGTCCTCGACGGTCGGGCAGCAGTGGTTCGTCATCCCGTCCACTGCGGACAAGGGAACCTTCCGGCTGGTGAACCGCTACAGCGGGCTCGTGCTCGGCCTTTCCGGCAAGGCCTCGCGGCTGGCGGAGACCACCCCGCTGCGCTCCTGGACAGACACCACCGGGAACGCCGTCGGAGGTGGCCGGACCGCGGCCGAGCAGACGCTGAAGTTCACCGACGCCGGCGCCGGCACTCTCGGCGGGGTCCACACCCTGGCCGCGGCAGGCAAGAACCTCGACGACCCGGACTCGTCGACGGCCTCCGGCACACCTCTGGTCACCTGGACGCCGAACCAGGGCGCCAACCAGAAGTGGCTGTTCACCAGGCAGACCGACGGTTCCTACACCCTGACCAACACGCATTCGAAACTGTGCGCCGACGTCGAAGGCGGAGCCACCACCGCGGGCGCGCGCGTCATCCAGTGGACGTGCACGGGCGGGTCCAACCAACGCTGGACCGCGGCGAAACAGCCCGACGGCACCTACAAACTCGCCAGCGTCCGTTCGGGCCTGCTCCTGACCACGGCGTCCACTTCGGACGGTGCGGCCGTCACACAGCGGGCCGACACCGGTTCCGCGCTCCAGTCGTGGTCGATCGGCTGATCCGGGCGGCCCGCTCCTTCGGGGGCGGGCCACCCGGGTTGCTTTCGTGTGGCACATCACACTCTCACTGCACGCTCCCGCGCCGCAACCGTCTCCCCTCATGAGAGCACTTTCGGTGAAACGTTCACCGAAAGCGTGGAGGGAGAACACCATGAAGCACACCGGCATCGTCCGTACCGCCACCATCACCGGCGTCGCCGCCGCGCTGAGCCTGGCCGCCATCGTCCCGGCGCTGGCGAGCCCGCTGAACAATCCGCTGACCCCGCCCTCCGGCGACCCGGTCACCACCGTGGCCGACCTCGACGGCAACGGCGAGATCGAGACCGTCACCGCCCAGCTCACCGGCGACAACGACCAGGTCGTCTCCGCCACCGTGAACGGCACCTTCACCTCGATCCACCTCGGCGCCGACAGCTCCGTCCCGCTCAAGGCCCCGCGCGTCACCGACCTCAACGGCGATGGCCGTGCCGAACTGATCGTCACCCAGTCCGTCGGCGCCAACACCACCTTCTTCACCGCTCTGCACTACGACGGCCGCAACCTCAGCCAGGTCGTCGACAACGACAGCAAGCCGCTGTCGATCGCCGAAGGCGGTGGCGTCGCCGCCCACCTGGGCTACCGGTGCACCCCGCTCGAAGGAGGCGGCCGCACCTTCGAAACCGTCGCCGCCGAAGCCGACGACGTCGGCGCCGACCCTCTCACCTACTCGGGCACCCGCACCGTCTACACCCTTCGCGACGGCGCGCTGACCACCCAGAAGACCATCCCGATCACCAACCGCCCGGTGACCGACCCGGTGCTCGGCACCGACGCCGCCACCTGCGACCAGGCCGGGAGCTGACGTCGCCCGCGAACGGTCGTGAGTGGCGATTCGGGCTTATTGAGGGGGCAAAGGTGGCATGTTGCGAAAGCCTCTTTCGCAACGTGACGGAGGCGGGGTGCGCGGTCGGGTCAGGTGGTCGTGAGTGAAAAGGGTCGTTCTAACGACCCTTTTCACTCACGAATCGCCACTCAGGGCCAGCCGTACCCGCTACGGTGCGTAGGTCAGGCAGTTGGCGGCATGGTCACCCTCGCCCGGCCCTACCCGGACACTCGATGCGGTGCATTCCAATGCGGAATTGTGGCGGCAATCGGACCGGGAGCAGGCTCCCACCTGCGCGGTCACTCGATCGAGTCCGCCTTTGGTGTTGAGCGGGACGAACGTTCCGCAATCGGCCGATCCATTGCCGCCACCCACCGTGATGGCGAAAGCGTGACAGCCGTCGTGGTTGTACGAGCATCCGCTGACCGTGCATTCGTGGACAGCGGGCATTTCGGTGGTGGTCATAACGACTCCTGTACTTCGTGGTGGTGGTGTCGTTCGGTATGACCAGGGTTACACCGCCCCGTTCCCGCGGCAATTCGGAGAAATTCGTTCACGTCCGGCGAGCAGCCGTTCCAGCCAGGACTCCCTGGCGGCGAGGCACGATCGGGCGACGGCCGTTTCCGGCGCGAGATCGTAGAAGCCGTGGAAGGCGCCGCTCCAGACGTGCAGTTCCGCCTCTCCCCCGGCGGCCCAGATCGCACTCGCGTACGCCACGGCCTCGTCCCGGAACACCTCGACAGCGCCGACGTCGATGAAGGTCGGCGGCAATCCGCTGAGATCCGTCGCACGGGCCGGGGCGGCATACGGTGAGACATCGGGGGCGCCTCGCCGGTCCCCGAGGACCATCGTCCACGCCGTCAGGTTGCTGGTCCGGTCCCAGACGCCGACACCGTCGTACCGGCGCGCGGACACGGTCTCGTTCCGGTCGTCGATCATCGGGCACTGGAGCAGCTGACCGGACAGCACCGGCCCGCCGCGGTCGCGCGACAGCAACGTGACCCCCGCGGCGAGACCGCCTCCGCCGCTCCCACCGAAGATGATCAGCTTGCCAGGGTCGAAGCCCAGCTCGTCCGCGTGCGCGGCCATCCACTCCAGTCCGGCGTAGCAGTCCTCCACCGGCACCGGATGCGGATGTTCGGGCGCACGGCGGAATTCGACGGTGACCGCGACGGCGTCGTACTTCATGGCCCAGTCGACGAGCGGATGCACCGACGCGAACCGGTCGCCCATCACCATTCCGCCGCCGTGCACGTGGTAGATCCCCGGCCCGCCGCCGCGATGATCCCGGCGTGCGATGACCGAGACCGTGATCTCCGCGCCGTCGTACCCGGGGATCTCGTGGTCGGTCCAGGTGACCGGACGGTCGCCGATCTGCTCTTCGATCGTCGGGAAAGGCAGCGCCCGGTAGCGCTCCAGCTGATCCGCCGTCATGCCGACCGGCACATTCCCCGCGAGCACGGGCAGTACGGCGGCGAGTTCGGGATCGTATGCGGGTTCCACCATCCGCGCGAGCCTAGCGACCGGGCGCCGACATTCCGTATACGCCGGCTCAGAGATCGAGGTCGAGACGTGAAGACGCGCGGGAGACACAGCAGTACATCCGTCCCGGTGGCGCGCCGCCCGCACCCGCCGCAGGAGGGTCGTCGAGAAGCAGCCGAGCGGTTGAGCTTCGCACGACTCGCTCCCCCTTTGTCTTTTTCTCCTTTCCTCACGGTAAAATCGGCTCCGTCGGCCGCGCCGGCATCACCACACGACAGGGCGAGCGACCGGAACCGCCCGTCCAGAGCCGGAACTCGCGAGTTCGCCGCTCAAGCACGCGAGTTCGCCACTCAAGCACGCGTGAGACGGGCTGAATCCGGCGAAAACACCTCGATAGGCCGGAAAAGTGCGCTAGCCGCCCCGTTCCGGGCTGCCTACGCTGAATTCCGCGCACGGGAACCACAAACGTCCTCGGGAGTCTCCGATGAGAGCAACGAGAATCGTGTTCTGCGCCCTGTTCGCCCTCGGCGCCGCCTGCCTTTCCCCGACGGCTGCGGCGGAGCAAACCGCGTTCACCCTGTCCAGTTCCGCGTTCGCCGACGGCGGCCTCATGCCCAAGGTCCACGAGTGCACCAGCGGCGGCGGGCAGGACCCGGCCAAGAAGAACGAGTCGCCGCCGTTGGCCTGGTCGGGCGCTCCAGCCGGGGCCAAGAGCTACGCGATCGTCATGCGCGACCTCGACAACGCCGGCCTGATCCACTGGGTCATCTACGACATCCCGGTGACGACGGCCTCGCTCCCCCAGAACGTCCAGCACGTCTACCGGCCACCGGTGCCCGTCGGCTCCAGGCAGGTCTACTACCGCGGGAGCGCGAGCCTCTACGGCTACCAGGGCCCGTGCTCGCCCTCCACCGTGAACACCTACGAGTTCGTCGTGCACGCCCTCGACCAGACGTCGCTCACCGGCCTGAACTCCGGTTCGTCGACCCGGACCGCCGCCAGGGCGATCACCGCGGCGTCGATCGGCTCGGCGAGGATCTCCGGCGAGTCGTAAGTCCCCTGGTCACCCGTGGCAAAATCGGCCCAATGCAGATCGGGATGCTGGGGCCCTTCGAGGTGCGCACGGACGACGGCGGTCTCGCCGACGTGCCGGGTGCCCGGTTGCGCGGGTTGCTGATCGCGCTCGCGCTCGAACCGGGCCGGGTGGTCCCGAAGGCGACGCTCGTCGACTGGATCTGGGGCGAACAACCTCCCGCCGACGCGACGAACGCCTTGCAGCGCTTGGTTTCCCGGCTGCGCAAGGTGCTGCCGGAAGGGGTCGTCGAGGGCCAGACCGACGGCTACCGGCTGAAGGTGTCGCCCGACGCCGTCGACGCCGTGCGGTTCGAGCGTCTCGTCGGCCAGGCCCGCGGCGACGAGGAGCCGAAGCGGCTGCGTGAGGCCCTCGCCCTGTGGCGCGGCGCGGCCATGCAGGACGTCGGCCTGCAGGACAGCGGCGCCTTCGACGCGGCGGTCACCCGGCTCGAAGGGCTTCGTCTGACGGCGCTGGAGGATCGGTTCGACGCTGAACTCGACCTCGGCCACGGCGCGAACCTCGTCACCGAACTGACCGATCTGGTGGCCGCGCATCCGTTGCGCGAGCGGCTCGTCGCCGCGCAGATGCGGGCCCTCGCGGCGACGGGCCGCGACACCGAAGCGCTGCTCGTGTACCAGCGCACGCGGGAAGCCCTGGCCGACGCGCTCGGCGTCGATCCGTCGCCGGAGCTGTCCGCGGTACACGTCGCGCTGCTGCGGGGCGAGCTGGGACGGCGTGAAGAGAACCGCAAGACCAACGTGCGCGCCGAGCTGACCAGCTTCGTCGGCAAGGACGCCGACGTCGCCAAGGTCCGCGACCTCGTCGCCGGGCACCGGCTCACCACGCTGCTCGGTCCCGGCGGCTCGGGAAAGACCCGGCTGGCCACGGAAACCGCGCGCACCTTGCTCGGCGATCTGCCGGACGGGGCATGGCTGGTGGAACTCGCGGCCATCGGCCCGGAAGATGATGTCGCGCAAGCGACTCTCGCCGCGCTCGGGCTGCGGGACGCCCTGCTCGGCGACTCGTCGAACGCGGAGCCCGTCGAACGGGTCATCGCCGCGATCCGGGACCGGGAAGTCCTGCTGATCCTCGACAACTGCGAGCACGTGATCGAGGCGGCCGCGGCGTTCGCCCATCGTGTGCTCGGGGAATGCCGCCGTCTGCGGATACTGGCGACGAGCCGGGAGCCGCTCGGTATCACCGGCGAGACGTTGTGGCATGTCGTGCCGCTGGCGGTGCCGGACCGGCACGCCGGCGCCGCCGAGATCGAATCCTCCCCCGCCGTCCGGTTGCTGCGGGACCGGGCGAGCGCGGTACACAAGGATTTCGTGGCTGACGAGACGACTCTGTCCACCGTGGCGCGCGTGTGCCGGATCCTGGACGGGATGCCGCTGGCGATCGAACTGGCCGCGGCCAGGCTGCGCACCATGTCCATCGAGCAGCTCGCGAACCGGCTCGACGACCGGTTCCGCCTGCTGACCGGCGGCAGCCGGACCGCGCTGCCCCGGCACCGGACGCTGCGCGCCATGGTCGACTGGAGCTGGGAGCTGCTGTCCGACGCCGAACGGACGGTCCTGTGCAGGCTCTCGGTGTTCTCGGGCGGGGCGAGCCTCGAAGCGGCCGAGCGGGTCTGCGTCAGCGAGGCGGTCGAGCAGTACGAGGTCCTCGAACTGCTCACCACGCTGACCGAAAAGTCGCTGCTGATCGCGGCGGGCGACGAAGCGCCGCGCTACCGGATGCTCGGCACGATCAAGGAGTACGCCGCGCAACGGCTCGCCGAGGCGGGCGAAACGGTGGTGGCGCGCCACGCGCATCTCGCTTATTTCACCGAGCTCGCCGAGGCCGCGGAGCCGATGCTCCGTCGCGCCGAGCAGCTGGAATGGCTCGCCAAACTCAAGGCCGAGCACGACAACATCACGTCCGCGATGCGTGGCGCCCTCACCGCGGGCGAGGGACCGGAGGCGATGCGGCTCGCGGCGGCCTGCGGTTGGTACTGGTGGCTCAGCGGGCACCGCACGGAAGGCATGGAGCTGGTCAGCGCGGCCGTCAGGACGCCGGGCGAGGTGTCCGACGACGTCGCGGCCGTGGTGTACGGGCTCGTCTCGCTGTTCGTGAGTTCCGGTTTCGCCGACGAACACACCGCGGCGAAGTGGATCCACGAGTCGTACCGGCTGGGCACGCGCAGTGAGAACAAGCACCCGCTGCTCGGGCTCGTCGTCCCGCTGGAACGCATGCTGGCCGGGGACGAAGCGCTGTCCGCGTGGGAACCGGTGCTGGAGGACGAGAACGACTGGGTCCGCGCGCTGGGCAGGCTGCACCTCGGCAAGATGCGGATCACGCTCGGCCATCCCGGCCGGGAGGCGGACGAGTATCTCGAGCAGGCGCTCGCCGAGTTCCGGGCGATCGGCGAACGATTCGGGATCTCGTTCGCCCTGACCGAACTGGCGGACCGCATCGCCACTCGCGGCGAGTTCGCCACCGCGTGCGCGTACTACGAAGAGGCGGTCACGGTCGTGACCGAGGTCGGCTCCATGGAGGACCTCATCCGGCTGCGGTCGCGGCAGGCGCAGCTGTACTGGCTGATGGGCGACGAGGAGGCCAGCGCGGCCGCGGTGGCCGAAGCGCAGCGGTACGCCGAACGCGTCACCTGGCCGGGCGCGCTGGGCATGCTCGCCCTCGCGCACGCGGAACTCGCCCACTGGCGCGGGGAAACCGAGGAGGCGGCGCGGCAGCTCGACATCGCGACGACCGTGATGGGCGACGAAGCCGGCCTCGGCCACGTTCGCGCCATCAGCCACGACCTTCTCGGCTATTTCGCGGAGGAGCTCGAAAAATCCCGTGAACACCGGCAGGCGGCCTGGCACGCGGCCGCCGAGGTGCGGCACGTGCCCCTGATCGCCCACATGCTCGTCGGGATCGCGGATCTGGCCCTGCGCCAGGACGATCCCGAGCAGGCCGCACGGCTGCTCGGGGCGGCCGACGAGCTGCGCGGGCTGCCGGACCGGTCCCGTCCGGACGTGACCCGGATCGAGGAGACCGTGCTGCGCCGCCTCGGCGAAGCGAAATTCGCGGAGGCGGCGCGAGAGGGCACCGAAGCGGACTGGAAGCGGCTGGCCGAGGTCACGCTCGCTTCTTGAACGTCGAGGACGCCCACAGGTATCCGGCGAGCGCGATCCCGGCGCACCACCCGAGGGCGGGGAGCACGTCGCCCGCGGCCGGTGCCCCGTTGAGCAGCCCGCGCAGGGTCTCGATGATCGGCGTGAAGGGCTGGTACTCGGCGAACTCCCGGAGCCCGGGTCCCATCTTCTCGGCGGGCACGATCGCGCTGCTGAAGAACGGCAGCATGACCAGCGGCACCGAGGCCATCCCCGCGGTTTCCGGCGATTTCGCCGACAGCCCCAGCGCGACCGTGAGCCAGGCCGCCGCGAAACCGAGCAGGACGACGATCCCCACCACACCCAGCCAGTCGAGGAAACCGGCCGCCGGGGAGAAGCCGAGCAGGAAGGCCACCCCGGTGAGTGCCGCGATGGCGAGCAGGTTGGTCAGCACGCTGGCGGCGACATGCCCGTTCAGCACCGCGCCGCGGGAGACGTCCATGACCTTGAACCGGTTGATGATGCCCTTGGTCATGTCGGAGTTCACCGCGGTCGCGGTCGCGCCGAGCCCGTAGCAGACGGCCAGCAGCATCAATCCCGGCGTCGCGTAGTCGACGTAATCGACGCCGACGCTGAACGCGTCTCCGAACACGTACACGAACATCAACATCATCACGACCGGCATCAGGATCGCGTTGAACACCGAGGTCGGGTTGCGGACGAGGTGCTTGAAATTACGGCGCAACATCACCGTGGACGCGGATTTCACTTCACTGCCTCCGTGCTGTGGCCCGTCAGGGCGAGGAAAACGTCATCGAGATCAGGGGTGTGGACGGAGAACTCTTCGGCGGCGACCGCGTACTCGTCGAGCCGGTCCAGCAGCGAGCGCAGCGATTTCGTCCCGGCGTCGCTGGGGACCCGCAGGGCGAGCGCCTCGTCGTCCCGGGAGGCCCCGGGGAAGATCCGCGCGGCCGCGTCGAGTTCGGCGACGGTGGTGAACCGCAGCCGGACATGCGTTCCGGGCATCCGGCGCTTGAGTTCGTCGGGCGTGCCCTGTGCGACCAGGCGGCCCTGGTCGAGGACCGCGATCCGGTCGGCGAGCTGGTCGGCTTCCTCGAGGTACTGGGTGGTGAGGAAGACGGTGACGCCGCCGCCCACCAGCTCACGGATGATCGACCACATCGTGCGACGGCTGCGCGGGTCCAGTCCCGTGGTGGGCTCGTCGAGGAAGATGATCCGCGGATCGCCGACGAGCGTCATCGCCAGATCCAGTTTCCGGCGCATACCGCCGGAGTAGGCCGCCGCCGGTTTCCGCGCCGATTCCACCAGGTCGAAGCGTTCCAGCAGGTCGGCCACGACCCGCTTGCCCGCGGTTCCGCGGCTCAGGTCCGCCATCAGCTGCAGGTTCTCCTGGCCCGTCAGAAGTTCGTCCACCGCCGCGAACTGGCCGGTGACCCCGATCGCCGCGCGCACCGCCTTGGCCTCGGTCACGAGGTCGTGGCCGGCGACCTTCGCCGTCCCGCCGTCGGACTTCATCAGTGTGGTCAGCAGGTTCACCGTCGTGGTCTTCCCCGCTCCGTTCGGGCCGAGCAGGGAGAAAATGGTGCCGGCGGGGACTTCCAGGTCGATACCGTCGAGCACGACCTTGTCCCCGAAGGTCTTTCGCAGTCCCGAAACCGCGATCGCTGTTTCTGTCATGGGCACTACTCTGGGCGGCCACGCTGACACGCCCCCGCCACGACGCTGACACGGGTGGTGTCAGCGCCGTGTCAGCCCGATGTCAGGGCTCGCGACGACAGTGGTGGTCACAACCACCACGAAAGGCGAAGCGATGACTCAGACGGTTCCCATCCCGCAGGGCCTCCCGATGGACCGCGACGCGGGCCCCTTCGACCCGCCCAGCGAGATCACCCGGCTGCGCGAGGCCCGCCCGGTGAGTCCCATGGTCTTCCCCGACGGCCACGAGGGCTGGCTCGTCACCGGCTACGACGAGGCCCGGCAGCTGCTGGCCGACACCCGGTTCAGCTCGCGCCAGGACATCGGCATCCTCCACGCGCCGTACGAGACGCCGGGGATGCCCACCCCGACCGAGCCCTCCCCGCCGATGCCGGGCATGTTCGTCGCCATGGACCCGCCGGACCACGGCCGGTTGCGCAAGCGGCTCACCGGCGCTTTCACCGTCAAACGGATGAAGCAGCTCGAAGACCACATCGTCGAGATCACCGAACGGCAGCTGGACGCGATGGCCGCGCTGGTCCCGCCGGTCGATCTGGTCAAGGAGTTCGCGCTGCCGGTGCCGTCGCTGGTGATCTGCGAACTGCTCGGCGTCCCCTACGAGGACCGGGAGAACTTCCAGGCCGACTCCGCCCAGCTCATGGTCAGGGACCAGACGCTGGAGGAGAAGATGGCCGCGTTCATCGGGATGAACACCTTCCTCACCGAACTGGTCACCCGCAAACGCGAGACGCCCGGCGACGACATCCTGTCCGACCTCGGCCGCCACGACGACCTCACCATCGAGGAGCTGACGGGAGCCGCTTTCCTGCTGCTGCTCGCGGGCCACGAGACCACCGCGAACATGTTGTCGCTGGGCACTTTCGCGCTACTGGAACACCCCGAACAGCTGGCCGAACTGCGTGCCGACGCGGAGCTGCTGCCCGGCGCCGTCGAAGAGATGCTTCGCTACCTGTCCGTCGCCGACATCTTCTTCCGCTACGCCACGGAAGACCTGGAACTCGGCGGTGAAACGATCCGCGCGGGGTCGACCGTCATCATCTCGCTGCTGGCCGCCAACCGTGACCCGCGGCGGTTCCAGAATCCCGACGCGTTGGACCTGCGTCGCAACGCCCGCGGCCTGTTGTCCTTCGGGCACGGCATCCACCAGTGCCTCGGCCAGCAGCTGGCGCGGATCGAGATGAAGGCGGGTTTCGAGGGATTGCTGCGCCGCTTCCCGACGCTCGCGCTCGCCGTCCCCGCCGGCGAGGTCAGGCTCAAGACCGACATGAACATCTACGGCGTCCACGAGTTGCCGGTCACCTGGGGCTCCTGAGTGTTTGGCTGAGCGTCAAAGCGGTGAGGGCAATGGCGAATCCGGTGAGCTGCCAACCGGTGAGGGTCTGGCCGAGCACCAGGAACCCGGCGGCCGTGGCGACGAGGGGGTTGGTCAGCGTCAGCAGGGAGACCGACGCCGGGGCGAGGCGGTCGATGCCGTGGAACCACAGCGGGTAGGCCAGCGCGGTGGTGACGATGCCGATGTAGGCGTAGCCGAGCAGGTTCGCGGTCGTCAGCGAGTCCGGGAGACCTTCGAACAGGAGCGTCGCCGGGGCCAGGACGACGCCGCCCAAGGTCAGCTGCCAGCCGGTCATCGCCAGCGGATGCTCGGGACGGCCCCATTTCTTGGTCAGGATCAGGGAAACGGCCATGAGCCCGACGGCGCCGAGCATGGCGGCCAGGCCGAGCGGGTCCAGGCGGGCTTCCGCCGAAAGGGTCAGCAGGGCGACACCACCGGCGCCGACGATCGAGGCGAGCAGGATCGGCGCCGGTGTCCGGACGCGGAGCATCGGCAGCGCGAGCAAGGCGACCAGCAGCGGTTGGAGGGCGCCGAGGGTCGCGGCGACCCCGCCGGGAAGGCGATACGCGGCGAGGAAGATCAACGGCAGGAAGGCACCGAAGTTGAGCATTCCGAGCACGGTCGTCTTCCACCACCAGGATCCGTGCGGGAGCCGTCTGGTCAGTGCCAGCAGGAGCAGCCCGGCCGGGAGAGCCCGCAGCGCGGCGGCCAGCAGTGGCCGGTCCGGGGGCAGGAGGGTCGCGGTGACGACGTACACGGTGCCCCAGCTGGCCGGTGCCAGTGCGGCGAGCGCGGCGTCACGGAGCGTCGGTTTCGCGGCCGCCTGCTCGGTCGGAGCGACAGGCCGTTCGGCGATGACCGCCATGATGTCTCCTCACTGATAATCTCAACGTTGAGATAACAGCAGTGACTTCTGTCAATGTCAAGTCTCTTAATGTTGAGACGATTGGAGGCGTCATGGCCGACGCGGTGGACGCGGTGATCGCGCTGTGGCGGCACGAGCGGCCGGACCTCGAAGACAAGCTCTGGCCCGCCGAGGTGATCGGCCGCGTTCAGCGGCTTTCCAGGATCCTCGACCGGAAGCTCAAGGAGTTCAACGCCCGGCACGACCTGGAGTCGTGGGAGTTCGACGTGCTCACCACGCTCCGCCGATCAGGCGAAGCCGACGGCCTGACACCCGGCGCGCTGCTCAAGGCCGCGATGGTCACCTCGGGGGCGATCACGAACCGGATCGATCGCATGGAGGCCAAGGGCCTGGTCGAGCGGGTGCGCGACAGCGACGACCGCCGTTCGGTCAAGATCCGGCTGACCGGCAAAGGCCGCGAAGTCGTCGACGAGGTCTTCGTACTCCACCTGGAGAACGAAGCCGACCTCCTGCCCGATCTGAAACCGGCGCAGTGGGCCGAACTGATCGGCGGCCTGCGGCTGCTGCTCGAACACTTCGGCGACACGTCACTGGAGTGACTTCGGCGCGGGCGGTGTACACCCAGCCACCGCGTAGCCGGGCCGAAGTCTCACGCCGGGTCGGCGAGGATTCCGTTCACGTAAGTCCCGGATGCGTGGCGGCCAGTTCGCGGTGAGCGGCTGGGTCCGGCCCGGCGGAATGGTCGTCACCCGCGTCGGCTTCCACATGCCAGAACCCTCGGCAGGCTTCAGGATCGAGAGTAGACGGGGCCCGTTCGTGTCACGCCCAGCCGAGCGGGGTGACCTCCGCCGCCGATGTCCACGGGCCGCGCCCGCCCGCCTCGGTGAGGGCACGGAACCGCACATAGCGCGCCCGAGTAGGCCAGAACCGCAGGGTCTTCCGGGCGGCGTCGTCGGCGAAGGTACCCGTGGCGACGGGGCTTCCCCAGGCGGACCCGTCGGTGCTCAGGCAGACCTCGTACGCACCGACGCGGCCGTGGCCGGAACCGTCCTGGCGCGGCAGGTAGGCCAGGCCGGTGACGGTGCGGGCGGCGCCCAGATCGAGCTGGATTTCGTGGGGCAGCGGGTCTTCCCCGCCGGACCACTTGGTGTGCCAGTGGGTGGCGGGATCACCGTCGACGGCGTTCGTGGCGGCGCCGGACTCGCCCACGGTCTCCTGGCTGTCGGCCGAGCGGACGGTGGCGGCGAGCGGCCCGGAGCCCATCACCGGGTCGCTGATGCTCTCGGCGCCCGTCTCGACATGCCCCGCGAAGCGGCGAAAGAAGCCATCCGGCCCCTGAACGGCCAGGTCGTACCAGCCGCCCATGCCGCCTTCGGTGCTAAACCAGTCCTCGACCGTCGCGCCTTGGGCGACCGTGTACGTCCACGGTCCGCCACCCCGGTTGCCGGTGCGCACGGTCAGCTCGCACGCCGCGCCGGCGTTGGTCATCGTCAGGTACACGACGCCGGAACCCGGCCGCAGCACGACTTCCGGATTCGGCGCGCCGCCGGTGGTCGCGGTGATCCGATTGCCCGCGAACCGCCTCAGGAAACCGTTGGGGCCGTGCGCGGTGAGGTCGTACGCGCCCTCCGGGGAACCCACCTGCCAGTAATCCGAGAGCGTCGCGTTCCCGCCGAGTGTGTAGCGCCAAGGCCCATCGGTGCGGTGCGCGTTGGCGTACACGGAGAAATGGGCGCCCGCGGTTCCGGTGTTGGCGAAGTCGATCCAGAACCGCTCGGCCGTCACTCGTCCGGAAACCGCCAACCGGTAAGGCAAGGGCCTTGCGGGCCGGACACCGGTCTCCGGCACCGGAAGCTTCTGCACGGAAGGCGGCTGCGGCTGAGTGTTCCAGGGCCCGCTCGTCGGCACCGGTTCGGTCAGCGCCGGATAGGTCGCGTTCGGCGCCGTGGTGTCCAGCGCCGAAGTCAGGTCGCCGCATACGGTGCGCCGCCACGGCGAGATGTTCGGCTCGGCGACGCCGCTCCACCGTTCCAGGAACCGCAACACCGAGGTGTGGTCGAAGACCTCCGAGCACACCTTCCCGCCCCGGCTCCACGGCGAGATGACGAACATGGGCACCCGCACCCCCAGCCCGATCGGCTCACCGGAGACGAATTCGTCGGTCGTGGCCACGGAACTCTTGCCCTCGTCGTCCGAGGCGGGTGGGGCGGGCGGTGGCATGTGGTCGAAGAAGCCGCCGTCCTCGTCGTAGGTCAGCAGGAACAAGGTCTTGTTCCACACGCCGGGTTTCGAGGCGATCGTGTCGAGGATCGACTTCACCAGCTCGGCCCCGGTGTTGGGCCCCCACGCGGGATGTTCGGTCTGCGATTCCGGCGCGACGATCCACGACACCGACGGCAGCCTGCCCGCGTCGACATCGGCCTTGAAGGCGACCGGCAACTGCTTCGGCGCGACCCTGGCCAGGCCCCGGTCGTACAGAGCGCGCTCGGTCGCGGTCAAGGTCGCCACCCCCGCGGCCAGTCCGTCGAGCAGCCGGGTCCGTTCGGCGGCCGAGGCCGAATCCAGGGCGTAGTAGAAGTACTCCAGCTTCGGGAAGGCTTTGCCCGCGGAGTCCTTCACCTTCGACAAGGCCTTGGTACCGACGGCAAGGAAACTGCTGAAATAGTCCAGCGAATTGTCGCCGTAATTGTCCCATTCCTGATACACCCGCCAACTGCGGCCCGCGGCCTGAAGCCGCTCGGCGTAGGTCTTCCAGGTGTAGCCGGTGTGCCCGGGGTTCTGCCACGCGTCATTGCCGATCGCGCGGGTCGTGCCGTCCGGTTCGAAGCCGAGTTTGCCGGTGAACAGATACATCCGGTTCGGGTTGGTCGGCCCCATTTCCGAGCAGTGGTAGGCATCGCAGACCGTGAACGCGTCGGCGAGTTCGTGATAGAACGGCAGCGCCGAACGCCGGTGATAAGTCAGCGAGCGAACACCCTTGGCCGCGCGCCACGCGTCGTGGCGGCCCTTGTTCCACGCCCGGTGCCCGCCGGACCAGCTGTGGTCGACGTCGGCCATGAACTGGTCGTCGATCGCGTACGGCAGCAGCGTTCCCGCGCCGTCGGGCTGCTGGAAGACCGAGGCCCCGGAAGGCAGTTTGATCGCGGCCGGATCGGCGAATCCCCGCACACCGCGCAGCGTCCCCAGATAATGGTCGAACGACCGGTTCTCCTGCATGAACACCACGACATGCTCGATGACATCGAGCCCGCCCGTCGGCGCCTCGGCGGCGAGCGCCTGCCGGACGCTCGCCGGGAGCAAGGTGAAAGCGGAAGCCGCACCAGCGGCTTTCAGCAGGGTACGACGGCGCACGGAGCCCTCCCGGAATGGCGTTGAACCCGGTCGATCGTGTTCGAAACTGCACCTTTTCGGCGACTATCGAGCAGATAGAAGCATATGGTGCTGATCCGTTCAAGGGTTCCGCCCGCGGGCTGCATGATCGGAGCAACAAGACACGACTTTCGTAGCCGGTTCAGAGGTCGTGAGTGGTGACCAAGGTGTCTTGGCTACCTACGCGGATTCTGCGGCGGTCGCCCCTGGCCTTCATGTACTCGTGAGCGTTAAGGACGGTTATAGAGGGGTAAGGCAAACGTGGCGTTCCGGAGTTGGCGGCAGGAGCGGGACTCGCCGACCAGGCACCTTCCAACTGTTCATAACGGACTTTTTCCGCGGTGACAGTGTCCGACTTGGGTGATTTGCACGGTTCGGCGAGGGGGTCGTGGGGGGGGGTTTTGGTTTTTCCCCCCCAAACCCCCCCCCCCCCCCCCCCCCAACCCCCCCCCCCCC
>NZ_JBWKEC010000035.1:0-3982 GCF_056435645.1 Amycolatopsis sp. NPDC043889 | reverse complement strand
AAAGCGCCTTTTTCCGGGGGGAAAGGGTGGGGCTGGGGGGGGTGGGGGGGGTTGGGGGGGGGGGTGGGGGGTGTTTTTTGGGTCCCCACCCAAACCCCCCCCCCACGACCCCCTCGCGAAATCGCCCATCCGGGCATCACTCGGACATTGAGTCAGCGGAAAGTGTCCTTGGTGGACACTCGGGGGCGCGGTCAGCTCCTGTCGGCCAGTCCAGAACCACGGCCGCGAAGGCCGCCTCTGCCTTGAGCCAGTGAAGGGGTCCTTCACCGCAGAGGCCCGAACGGCCGGTACTCGTGATCCGACGGACGACTCGCGTGATCCGGCAGACGACTCGCGCACGCCCGGGTTCCGCCGTGTGTCGTCCATCCAGTCACGCGAAACCCGCGCAACGGCACCGAACACACCGCCAGTTTCCAACTCCCCCACCGATCACGCGGCGGAAACCGTGGTGGGGGCCGCCCCCCTTGAGCGTCCCCCACCCGGTTCACCCGGCCGGCAACCGGCCGGACGTCATTTCGTGTCGCCGTCCGGACGCCCGGACAACGCCGCCACCGCGAGCACCATGACGACAGGCCAGATCACGGCCATCAACGCGATCCCGCCGACGGTGATCGCCGTGACCGAAGCCGCCGTCGCGATCAGCCCGCCGACGGGTGACACGTAACAAAATCCCAACGGGCCCAGAAAGAGCACCCACGACAACGCCACTTTCACCGATTTGGCGGGCGGGCGCGGAACCGGATACCGCCCCGGGCCGACGACCTCCTGATCGTCGCCCTGGTACCACCCGCCGGACATCAGCGGCGGGTGCGGCGCGAAGAAAGCCGGTCTTCGGCCGAACGCCTTGGGCGTCCGCGGATTCGGTACGGCCGGCTCACGCCGGTGATCCTTCGGCCGTCCCATGACACTTTCGGCGCTGCGCATGACGTCCTCCCCTGTCGCCGGCCCCAGGCCTGGTGAAGTCACCCCTTGCCTGGCACAATTACCGGTTGCGGTGCGAAACTTCCGGGTCGTTCTGCCCACTGACCATGCTGACGAGTCGGGGGAGTGGCTGATGCGTCAAATGGAACACAGCGCGAATCCGGCCCCCGGCGATCCGGAGGGCCAGGATGACCGGTTCTCCAACGGGTGATCACGGGGGCTTCGGAACCTGGGGGCGGCTGACGCCCGCGGAGCAGGCCGCTCTCCGGCGCGCGGGCCATGTGAAGGTGTGGCGGCCAGGGCAGATCCTCGCCCTCCAGGGCAGTCCGCCCACCAGTATGTTCGTCGTCCTCCACGGCTGGGTGAAGATCAGCGCCACCAACTATCGCGGCGAGGACGCGCCGCTCGCCGCCCGCGGCCCCGCGGAGATCGTGGGCGAGCTGGCACCGATCAGCGGACTCCCCCGGTCCGCCACCATGTCGGCGATCGACGAGGTGCGCACCCTCGTCGTGCCGAGGGAGAAGTTCCTCGGCGTCCTGCGGGACCGGCCGCGTATCGCGGAGGAGATCTTCCGTACCGCGGCGATCCGGCTGCAGCAGTCCGACAGGCTGCGACTCGAAGCCGGCGGGCCGGATTTCCCGCAACGCCTCGCCGCGGTCCTCCTGGAGCTGGCGTTGCAGCACGCCGTCGACTGGACGGACGGGCAGCAGGTCGATCTCCGGTTCAACCAAGGGGAATTGGCGGGCTTCGCGCGCGTCTCACGCAGCACCCTGATCCGCGGCCTCGAAGAACTCCGGCGGCTGGGTGTCGTGCGCACCGCGCGTCAGCGCGTCACCATCACCCGTCCTCGCGCCTTACGGGAATTGGCGGCCGGGCGGCCACCGCCGCCCGTCGAGGCCTGATCGGTCACGAAATCTCGGCTATCCTTGTCGAGGTTCAACTCTCGCAACCGTTTCACGGGGTGGAGGGAATCGGCACGATGAGTTCTTTCTCGGCGAACACCGAACCGGACATCGAATCGGCGTTGATCGATCTCGACGCGGTCTCCTTCACCGCGTTGCGGGAGCTGGACGGGGAAGCCTTCCGCCAGTCGGCGCACCACGTCGTCGAACGCACGACCCTCGTCCGCGCACGCTACAGAAGCGGAAACCCCTCCGGTGGCGAGCGCATCGACTGATGTCGCCGCCTGCCGAGGTTCGCCCCGTGTTCCACCGGTTGTCGTGGCGGGACTTCGACGCGCTGGCGCGCCTTGACGGCGACGAGGAAATGGCCCGGCGGCTGCGGCGGGCCGAGCGAAGCCGTCGCAAACTGCTGATCCACGCGTTGCTGACCGAGGCCACGAAGACAGTGGACCATTCGGGTCCCCTGCCACCGTTGGATTCCGCCTGGGAACTGCTCGCACGTGCGGAAGCACGAGCACCCAAGGCAGTGAACCGGATGCTCACCAATCCGTACACCGGCAGCTGGGCGGGCTACACGACTCGTTTGCTACGCAACGGAATCGACGGCATCGGCCCTTTGTGGATGCATCTGGGCCACGCGCACGCGATCGCGGCGGCAGCGGCGATCCGGGCGGAGCTCGACTTCGAGACGGCCATCCCGGCCTGGCACGGCAACGCCATGCTCCCTTCCCTGGGCATGGCGAGATTTCCCGGTACCGTGGCGTTTTCTTCGGCCATCGTACGAGGCGAGAACGGCCGGTACCTCATCTCGAACGCCGAAACGACGGTCCGCCTGCCCGGCTCGCCCGACGCCGATGCCCCGGGCTGGTGGGGAATCCGGCGAGTCCGGAGCCAGGTCGGCGCGCACCGGTTCTCCCTGTGGCTGGACGATCTCGACCCCTATCGGGGGCTCTACGAACCGGTCCCACCGGAAAGGCTGCCTGGCAAGGAATTGGCGGATTGGCAACGGCTGATCGACGAAGCGTGCCGCCTGATCACCGCCCATCTCCCCGGTTTGGCCCGCATCATGCCCGTGGGGCTCGCCTCATTGGTGCCGAAACCCCAGGTGCTCTTCCGGAATCCGAGCGCGTCGACCGGGGAGGCGTTCGGCAGCGCGGTGGTCGGCCTGCCCGCCGACGGCGCGTCCCTAGCGGAGACCTTGATCCACGAGTTCCAGCACATCGTGCTCGGCGGTCTGCTGCATCTGGTCGAATTGTACGAGCCGGATCCCCGTGAACGGATCTACGTGACGTGGCGGGATGATCCACGGCCCGTGAGCGGTGCCCTGCAAGGGGTCTACGCCTTCTTCGGGGTCACCGCGTTCTGGCGCGCGCTGGCCCATGCCGGTCACAGCCCCCGGCGCTCCGGCTTCGAATTCGCGTTCTGGCGCGAGCAGACGTGGCGCACCTTGCGGGTCCTGCGCGCGGACCCGACACTGACCGACGCCGGACGCCGGTTCCTCGATGACATAGCCGAACGCCTCGGCCCCTGGCAGGACGAGCCCGTGCCGGCGGAGGCGGGCGAACTGGCCGCGGCCGCCGGCCGGGATCACCTCGCCGGCTGGCGGGCCCGCCACCTGCGGCCGGACCCGGCCGTGGTGACCGAACTGGCGGCGGCATGGCTCAGTGGCAGGCCGAGGCCACCCGCCACACTCGACGCCCCGGACCTCCCCCCGACTCCGGTACCGGACGGAGCCTGGTCCCACGCCAGAACGGACCTGATCCGGCTCGCCGTCGGTGGCACACCGCTGTCGCCGGACGGACGCCCGCCGGCGGTGCCCGGCGCCACCGCCGCGGACCTCGCTTACACCGCGGGCGATTTCCTCGAAGCAATCCGGGGCTACCGGCGGGAACTCGCCACGGACCCGGACCGGCCGAACTCCCTGGTCGGGCTGGGCCTCGCGCTCGCCGCACGAGGCCAACACCCCGCCGCCCGCGCCTTGCTGCACTGCCCCGAACTCGTCCGGGCCGTGCATCGGCCCTTGCGAGCCGTTCCACGGCCACCGACCGTGGAACAGCTCGCCGCCTGGATCGGGCAGTTTGTTCCTGGTTGAGTCACATCAGGATCGGGTCGATGTCGCAGTTGGCGCGGGCGCCTCGGCCTGCTGCTTGTGTTCCGGG
>NZ_JBWKEC010000034.1:0-96705 GCF_056435645.1 Amycolatopsis sp. NPDC043889 | reverse complement strand
GGACTGATATCCCCGATCGACTACGAAAACACCGCCACCAACCCCGAACAGCAAGCAGCATAGTGGAGTCCTCCACGCTACGGGGGGAAGCTCACCCGCTACGACAAACTCGCCGTCCGCTACGAAGCCACCGTCCACATCGCCGCGATCAACGAATGGCTCTGACCAACTTCGATACACGCCCTAGGCGGCAGCACTGTTGCCCCAGCCACCTACCGGCAGAATTACGTTCGTAGCCCGACACACGCGAGAATTGTCGCTGATCAACACATATCGGGGCGCGGCGAAGGCTCTCCCTGCCTCTGAATACGTGGCCCGAGGCCGCTAGGTGGAGTTCACCCGGGTCCAACAAGACGACCGCTGAACACCGGGCGAAGACGTCCCGCTCCCCACCTTGGCCGACCGGGGTGGTTGGCAACAGGGTCAGGCGATGGCCTTGACGGCGGTCAGGACCTTGTCCTGCAGGCTCTGCGGGATCGGCACGTAGCCCTTGTCCGAAAGCGGCTTCTGGCCGTCGGTGGCGGCGACGGTCAGGAACGCCTTGACGGCCTTGGCGACCTCGGCGTCCGCGTACTTCGAGCAGACGATCTCGTAGGTGGCGAGGATGACCGGGTAGGCACCCGCGACATTGCTGCCGTAGATCGCGTCGAGGTCCAGCGCGAGGTCGTTGGTGCCCTCCTTCTTGAACTTCGCCGCGTCGAGGGACTTGGCGACATTCTCCGCGGACAGCTCGACACCACCGGAGCCGCTGTCGATCAGGGCAGCGTTCAGGCCGTCCTTGGCAAACGCGGACTCGACGTAGGTGATGGCACCGTCCGTGGACTTCACCGCGTTGGCGACACCGTTGGACTTCTCCGCGCCGTTACCGACGCCACCGTTGAACTTCTTGCCGTCGCCCTGGGTCCAGGCGCCCTTCGACGCGACCTTCAGGTACTTCTGGAAGTTCTCCGTGGTGCCCGACTCCTCAGGGCGGGAGATGACCTGGATAGGCTTGTCCGGCAGGTTGACGCTCTCGTTGCCCTTGACCGCCTTGATGGCCGCGTCGTTCCACTTGGTGATGCCGCCGTTGAAAATCCTCGCGACCACCTCGGGGGTCAGGGTCAGCTTGTCCACCCCGGAAAGCTTGTACGCGACGGCGACCGGGCCGACGACCAGCGGCAGGTTCCACGCGTCGGCGGCGCAGCGGGCCTTGGCCTTCTCGGCCTCCTCGCCGTCCTTGAGGGGCGAGTCCGAACCGGCGAAGTCGACCTGGTTCGCGTTGAACTGCTTGATACCGGTCCCCGAACCAGAGGGACTGTAATTCACCTTCTGCCCCGTGCACTTGGCGGCGTAAGCCCGCACGAAGACGTCGATCGCGGGCTTCTGCGCGGACGACCCTTCGGCCGACAACGGGCTCTTCCCACCACACTCGGCGCCGGACGCCGCAGCCGTGCCCTCGGTCTTCTTCGCCGCCGGGTCGGATCCACAAGCGCCGAGCATGAGACTGACGCTGACCACGATGCCTACCAAGCTTACGGACCGCACAATTTTCATCGCATTTCCTCCACTGGGAAAGTTTCACCGAATCGGCGAAACAAGAATGTTTCAGCCGGACCCGAAGTCTATGCACCCACAGTGGACAGACGACTGTCGCAAACTGAACAAGAGGTGAACAAGGTGACATTACGACCATGGCACACTACCGCACCGCCGAATTGCGGGCACGGCGACCGATGACACGGATCCGGTTTCATTCCTGCTCGATAGCCGACCGGAACCAATCGCGTCACACCGATATGAACCACTGGGCCAGCAGCCCTATTCCTGTTACACCACAAGGGTTTCTCCAACTTCCGACAACTCCGACCCCCCGCCGTCCACATCCAGCACACTGCGCGGAAAGTTGCAATGGTCAGAAAAACTTGGAGGAAAACCCCACTGCGACCAGTCTCCGGACACGTCATCTTTGACGTGAGGATCACACGAAAGAGCGGAAGGAGCGCGGTTCGGTGTTCGGATTGCCGAGCAACAGCCAACGCAAGGTCACCCGATATTTGCGAGAGCTGGAAATCTTCGCCGATCGATACCGGAAAGCGGAGGCCGCGGGGTCGGCGGAAGAGGTGACACACGCCGGTTGGCGCGCCGGTGCACGGCTCTGGGCAGGTTCACCCGCTGGACGGCTGCTCGCCTTCAACGACGAGGGCGCCGAGGCGGTGTGCAGGTTCCGACCGGGCGACCGCGCACTCTTCGGCATCAAGACCCGTGGACACCAGATGGATACCGCGGAACGAGGTTTCGCCATCTGGGGGTATCGGCCGGGCGTGTTCGGAGCGGTCGACGCCGGTGTGACCCGACTTGAGATCACCGACGTGAACGGCATCGTTTACCCAGCTGGCATCGTCGCCCACACCTTCGTCGTGGACGTCGACCTCGGGCAATGGGAGCCACCGGAACTAACGGTCCGGGTATACGACAAGGACCGCATGCCGCGCTACGAGGGACCGCTGCTGACGGGCGGGTAGGCCTGCTGCCGTCGGGGGCGGTCGCCGTTGCCCGCACCCGACGCGCCTTCCCTGACTGCGATCACGCGACCGGCCGGATATCGCGCACCGCGGTGCGTCCGCCGATCTCCACGAGCGTGACCTGACCGTGCTCGTTCCGGAGGAACCGTCCGCTGCGGTGGCGGGTGTCCGCCGCCCGGGCGAAGACGTCGTCGTCGACGAACGCGATCTCGAAGGGCGTGGGTGCGGCCACTCCCGCGTCCTCGGGGAGCACCATCTGCGCTTGCAGCACGTCACCGGACAGGGTGACGTCGATGGCGAGATCGCCGGTTTCGAACCGCCCGGTGTAGTCGGCCAGGCGACTCACCGGAACAGCGATGGCTTGCCGCGGCGCAGGAGGAGCCAAGTTCGCGATGTGCTCGGTCGCCCAGTGCAGGACCGCGGTGCCCAAGGCCCCGCCGCCTCCGCTGTTCGTCAGTACCGTGACGGCGAATTCCCGTTCCGGGATCATCACGAATTCCGACACCTGCAGGAAGCTGACGTTGCCGCCGTGGCGGACCAGGTCGGTGTCGCCGTGCCGGGTGCGCAGCCACGACAGCCCGACTTCTTCGAACCCCAGGGCGGCCGGTCGCTGTGGCTGGATCAGCGCGGTCCGTCCCGCGTCGCTGACGGGCCGCGATCCACTCGTGTCACCCGAGAGGAAGAACCGCGCCCAGCGGAGCTGATCGCGGGCCGAAGACCACAGTCCACCCGCCGGGTTCCCGGCCCGGCTGATACCCAGCGACCGGGACACCTCGGGACTCCCGTCCGTGACCGCGTGCCCGACAGCGTGCGGGCGGACGAGCACCTCCCACGGAAGGAAGAACGACTCGGTCATGTCGAGCGGCTCGAGGATCCGTGTTCGCACCAGGTCCTCGTAGGGGGTTCGCGTGAGGACCTCGGCAAGGTGCCCCGCGAGCAGGAATCCGGTGTTGCTGTAAGAGAACGTGCTCCCGGGCCGGAAGGTCTGCGGGAGCTCGCCGAACTGCCGGACCGCGGTGACGAGGGCGTCGTCTCCCCAGCCGGTCTCGATGTCCCGGTCGCCGAGGAATCCACCGGTGTGGGTCAGCAGGTGACGGGCGGTGATCAGCTCCCGCGCGGCCGGGTCGGCGAATTCGAGCTCGGGCAGGTAGGCCACGACCGGCGTGTCCAGGTCCAGCGTTCCCTCCTCCACCAACGTCATCAGCAGAGCGGCGGTGAAGGTCTTCGTCGTCGACCCGATCATGAAGAGGGTGTTCTCGTCGACCGCTTGCCCGCCCTCCACCGAGGTCGACCCCGTGGTCAGGACGGTGTCCTGGCCGCTGTGATGGATGCCGACCGCGGCGCCGGGCACGCCGGCTTTGCCCACCGTCTCGTCGAGCAGGGCCTGCAGTTCGGGGAACGAGTCCGCCATCGGTCGCCTTCCTGTGGTGGGTGGTGAGATCGACGGTATGCGGCCGATGTCAGTGCTTGTCCGTTGTGGACGACCAAAAAAGCCGGCCGGTTTCGTGTCTCCGGACAGTGGCCGGACCCCCGTGGCGTCAGCGCATGACGCGGTCAAGGCCCGGTGCGTCGTCGCCCGTCCGAATCGCGCCAGATGCGTCAACCGGTTCGGTGGGGTCCGGGAGCGGCGTTCCGGCGCAGGCGACGTCCCGTGGAGGGACTTTCCCGTCGAGCAGGAAGTTCTCGACCGTGTCGTTGACGCAGCTGTTGTCGCGCCCGTACACGGTGTGGTCGCCGTCGCCGTAGACGGTGATCATCCGCGAGTGGGCGAAGGTCCGGTGCGCGTGCTGTGCGCCTTCGAGTGGGGTGGCCGGGTCGTGTTCGGACTGGACCATCAGTACCGGCGGTACACCGTGCCCGGTGGGGGTCTTGAGCCGTATGGCCGGGCGGTTCCAGAAGGTGCAGGGCGCGCCGAGTTGGTAGTGGCCTGCGAAGGGATAGGCCCTGCCGAGACGTTCGCCCTCTCTGGCCAGCCGAGCGCGGCTGCGGTTCCAGGGAGTGTCGTTGCACAGGATGGCGAACTGGGTACCGGCGACCGCGTCGTCGGTGGCGAGTCCCGCTTTGCCCGGTGCGAGAGTCCGGGACTGCTCCTCGGTGGCGCGACGGCCGGGTGTGTCCACCACCGCGCGCAGGGTCGCGATGTCCGCCGCGGCCGACGGGAACGCGGTCTTGAGGTACATGCCGTTGATCAAGCGCAGGTCGAACTGAGTGGCGGTGTACGTGGTGCCGTCCGCCAGGCGAGCCGGGTGTGCGGCCAGCTCCGCGCGGGTGCGCTCGTAGTTCCGCCGGACCTGCTCGCCGGTCGATCCGAGGTGGTAGAGCTTGTCGTACTTGGCCACCCAGGGCAGGAAGTCGGCGCTGAAGCGCCGCTCCATCGCAGCGGCGATACCTGTGATCGAGGTCTGCCAGCCGGCAGTGAAGTCGGCGTTGGAGTCGAGGACGAAACGGTCGACCCGGTGGGGAAAGTAGGTCGCGTAGTGCGCGCCCAGCCAGGTGCCGCCGGAGTACCCGATCCAGCTGATCTTCTCGCGGCCGAGAAGATGGCGCAGCAGATCCAGGTCTTTGACCGTCTGCTCGGTGGTGATGTACCGGCCGAGTTCTCCCGAGTGCCGCCGGCAGAGTTCGGCTTGGTGGGCCGCGGTGTCGTAGAGCCGGGTCACGTTGTCCCGGCGCCGGTCTTTCGGATCCACCTGGCCGAGCCAGTCGTAGCCGCCACAGGAGACGCGGGTGCTGTCGCCCGTCCCCCGCACGTCGATACCGACGACTTCGAGGTTGTCCACGACCTTCGTGCGTCCCAAGCGCAGGAAGGACAACGACATCATGCGCCCGGCCACTCCCGGGCCACCCGGGTTGGTCAACACGGTGCCCTTGGGGGTGCCGTGTGCCGGACGCAGCCTGCTGACCGCGACGGTGATGCTGTTGCCGTCGCCGGGATGGTTCCAGTCTCGCGGCGCGGCATAGGTTCCGCATTCCGCTCGTTCGGCACCTGCGGGCACGCCGGGCGGCAGTGCACCCGGAAAGCACGGCTTCCAGTCGATGCGCTGGTTCGCGAAGTGATCAGGTGTCCGGGGCGCCAGCCCGGTGGCCCCGGCCGATTCGGCCTGGGCATTGACGGTGCCCGCGAGCAACGTCCCGAGCACGGTGGCTACGGCCACGGCGGTTTGCACTGTTCGCATGTTCCCTCATCGTTCGGTGGTCACGATCCGGCGGCACGCCGGATCGCAGAGACGCTCAACCCGCCCTTCGGCGGCGGATGTGATAGACGGCCAGCAGCACTACGCACGCGACGGCGACGCCGCCCACGGCCATCCGCTGGCCGAAGGTCAACCCGACGAACTCTCCGAGAGCGTTCACCACGGCGCTACAGGTCAACGCCACCCACAGCAGCACGCCCACTCCAGCGCTCGTCCCCGGGCGCGCCTTCCCGCGATCTTTCTCATTGCTCACGGGATCGAACCTAAAAGGCGACCTCCACGCGCGTAATCCCGTTCTCTGCCCGAACCGGGGTATAGCCAGCGCTACCTCCGTCCCTCGGGCGCCCATGGCTGTGATGCCTCTTTCGAGCGGAAACGACGACGTCTGGCTCCGTCATGCAACATGCAATATATTGCAACTGTCAATCACGAGCGGAGGTGATCCCGCAAGATGCCGGGCGACGATCCGGGGCGGCCCGAGGACGATCCCGATCACCCGAGGTCCGCTGGCCCCCTCGTAGGTGTGCTCGGCGGCATGGGCCCGGCGGCCACGGCCGACTTCTACGCAAGGCTGGTCCGGAGTACTCCAGCGACGACGGATCAAGACCATCTGCGCGTGATGCTGTGGTGCGATCCCACGGTGCCCGACCGCAGCCAGGCCTTGCTCGAAGGTGGCACCGATCCGACGCCGTGGTTGCTCCGCGGCGCCCGCGTGCTCGCCGCGGCCGGGTCGGACGTCATCGCCGTGCCCTGCAACACCGCGCACGCCTTCCTGCCCGCCGTGGCCGAGGAGGCGGGTGTTCCGCTCGTGCACATGATCGAGCACACCGGCCGATACCTCGGGCAACGCTATCCGTCGGTGCGGCGGGTCGGCCTCCTGGCCACGACGGGCACGCTTCACACGAAGCTCTACGACGGCTGGCTGGCCGGCGCCGGGATCTCGGTGCTGGAACCGGACCCGGTATCGCAAGCCGATGAGGTGATGGCCGCGATCCGGTCGATCAAAGCCGGCGAGACCAGCTCGCGGCTGCTGCGCACGGCGGCGCGACGCCTCGTCGGTCGCGGCGCGCAGGCGGTCATCGCAGGCTGCAGCGAAGTGCCGCTCGGCCTGGACGCGCGGGACCTTCTGGTTCCGTTGATCGACCCGGTCCAGGTTCTCGTGCGAACGCTCGTCGCCTTGCACCTGTCAGCGAGGGCGAGTGAGCCGGGGCGCGATATACTGGACGCAGAATGTCACGATGGGATGAAGTACCGCTGGAGCGACAGCGGCTGAGCGACGCGGCCTACGACCGTCTCAAGGACGCGATCATCAGCGGTGAGCTCGCGCCCGGCGAGCGGATCAAGGACGGCGACCTCGCCCAGCGCCTTGGGCTCAGCCGCACGCCGGTCCGCGAAGCCTTGACCCGACTGGCAGACACCGGCCTCGTCGAGGCCAAACCCGGTGTCTACACCCGGATCACCACACTGGATCGCCAGGATGTCGCGGCTACCCTGGCCGTGCTCCGTTCCCTGGACGAACTCGCTGTCCGGACCGGGGTCCCGCGCTTGGCCGCGAACGACATCGGACGCATGCGGCGAGCCAACGACCGGTTCGCCCGCGCTGTCGGCCGGCAGGACGTCGCCTCCGCTTTCACGGCGGACGACGCCTTCCACGGTGTGCTGGTCGACGCGGCCGGAAACGCCGTCCTGCGCCGGGTCATCGATCAGCTGCACCCACAGATCCACCGAATCCTCCACCGGAAGTTCTCCACGCTGCTCGGCGGTCACGACACCCTCACCCACCACGAGGAGCTGCTTCGCCTGTGCGCCGCCGGAGACGCCGACGGCGCCGCGGCCCTCTCCAGTGAGCATTGGAGGCACCTGGGTGGGCTCATCGACCAGCTCTTCGATACCGACGACCTCGCCGTGCCGGAGTCCCGCGCGAAGGCCTGACCGCGTCCGGCACCGCCGTGCCGGACGCGGTCAGGCCTGTGAGGTCAGCGTGCGGTGGGCAGGTAGTGCGGTGCCTTCCGGGCGTGGGTGGCCTGTTCGTAGGCGTAGGCGTACCCGAGCAGGGACGCGTCGGTCGCGCGGGTGCCGAGGAACGAGATGCCGATCGGCAGCCCCGTCCGGGCGAAGCCTCCCGGAACGGTGATGTGGGGGTACCCGGCTGCCGAGGTGCTGCGAGTGCTGCTGACGAAGGGGCTACCGCCGCCGCTGAAGATCGGCCCAGCGGGCAGGTCGGTGGCCGTCACGATCGCGTCGAGGCGGTACTTCTTCACCACGGCGTCGATGGAGTCGCGGGCCTGTCCTGTCGCCGCGGCCCGGTGGGCGCGGTACGCCGGGTCGTTCAGATTTCCGTCGGTCTTGTCGGCCATCTCGAGCATGTCCTGCTCGAAGCCCGGCAATTCGATCGCGGCGTGCTTCTTGTTGTAGGCGATGAGATCGGTCAGGTTCTTGGGGTGCCCGCCCGGGGTCGTCGCGAGATAGCCGTTGAGGTCGTGCTTGAACTCGGTCAGCACGGCGGGCAGCAAGTGCGGCTGGACCATTCCGACGACGTCGGGGACATCCGCTCCTTCGACGACTGTCGCTCCCAAGGCGCGGAGCCGCTGAACAGTGGACTCGAAGACCCGGTCGACGTCAGCGTCGATGCCTTCGTGTCCCTTGCGCCACACACCGATCCGTTTACCGCGTAACGAATCGCGGTCGAGCATGGTGCGGTAATCGGCCGGCAGGGCGCCCGCGACCGGTGCCGTGGCGGGATCCGCCGCATCGGCTCCCGCCATCACCGCGAGGGTCAGCGCAGCGTCGGTCACCGTGCGGGCGATGGGGCCGGGGGTGTCGTGCTGGTTCGTGATCGGAACGACACCACCGCGGCTGACCACCCCCAGCGTGGTCTTCACACCGACCGTCGACGTCGCGGCGGACGGGCACACGATCGACGAGTCGGTCTCCGTACCGATCGTCACGGTCGCCAGCCCTGCCGCCGCCGCGACCGCGGAGCCGCTGGACGAACCGCACGGGGTCCGGTCGAGGACGTAGGGGTTGCGAGTCTGCCCGCCGACCGCGCTCCAGCCCGGGATCTGCCTGGAGCCGTAGAAGTTGGCCCACTCGGACATGTTCGCCTTGCCGAGGATCACCGCGCCCGCCTCACGAAGACGCGTGACCAGGAACGCGTCCTTGGCGGGCTTCGCCGTAAGCAGCGCCGTCGAACCCGCGGTGGTGGTCTGCCTGTCCGCGGTGTCGACGTTCTCCTTCAGCAGAATCGGGATACCTTCCAGCGGCCCCCGCGCCTGGTGCGCTCGGCGACGGCTGTCGCTCTCGCGTGCGAGAGCGAGCGCGTCCGGGTTCGTCTGCACCACCGCGTTCAACCGCGGGTTCAAGGCCTGGATGCGATCGAGGTAGCCACGGGTGAGCCGCTCGGAACTCACCAACCTCCCGTCCATGGCCCGCTGGAGATCCGGGATGGTCAGCCGGTCCAGCACGGTGCTCATCTCCGAGGCCTGGAGCGAGGTCGCGCGGTCGTCGGCGTGTGCCGCCGCGGGCAGCAGCAGACAGGCGCCTGTCAATGCGGCCACGATCCCACGCCGTCGTGTTCGAGCTGACGAACGCATTGTTTCCTCCTTGTTCGAGCACCGTTCACGGCGCCCCGAAATGGTGAACTTTCTGACGCGGGGATCGATTTCCTGCCGCGTGTACCGGCTCCAGGTCCGGATAGCTGAACTTTAAGTCACCCATCGACGTGAGGCGATGGCACCTGCTGCCCACTCGGGGTGGGGTTAACCCCACCCTGTCCACAATGGAACCCGTTGACCAGGCGCCACGCGCGCCGGGTCATCCGGCCGGGTGATCACACCCTCGTGGAACAGGAACCACTGCTCTTCGGCTTCACAGAGGGAGTCTTGCTTCCTGCTGCCTCGACGATCCCCAGCTCGCAACCGCAAGCAGAAGCAGTACGTAGCGCGAACATGTCGGAGTCGTGACGGCGCCAGTATCGACCATCGCTCGCATGGGAGCGATGTTTCGTATCCGGACACAAGATCAACCGATCCACTTCGTCGAATTCGACGAACCGAGCACGATGCCTCGACGACTAATCTGCGAGTGAAAACCGGCCAACCCATCCTCGCTGGAACGGTCAGCACCCCGAATACACGATTCCATCACCCGGGTACGGAAACGGAGTTCGCCACCTTGAATACCGTCATCGACAAGTCGCACTGGCAGCGACGGCTCACCGACCTGGCCATCCGGCATCGGGTGCCGGGTGCCACGCTGGGCATCCTGCGGCTGAGCGAAGGCGCCGACGAAGTCGTGCTGGCCCGGCACGGGGTGCTCAATTCCGCCACGGGGGTCGAGGTCACCGACGACTCGGTCTTCCAGATCGGGTCGATCACCAAGGTCTGGACCGCGACCGTGGTGATGCGGCTGGTCGACGAAGGCCTGCTGGACTTGGACTCCCCTGTCGCCGAGGTGCTGCCGGAACTGAAGCTGACCGACCCCGTCGTCACCAAAAAGGTGACGACGCGGCACCTTCTCACCCACACCAGTGGCATCGACGGCGATATCTTCACCGATACCGGCCGGGGCGACGACTGCCTGGAACGCTACGTTGCCGGCCTCGCCACCGCCGCCCAGAATCACCCCCTCGGCGCGACGTTCTCCTACTGCAACTCAGGATTCGGACTGGCCGGCCGGGTGATCGAGAAGGTGACCGGCACGACCTGGGACACCGCCCTGCGCGACAAGCTCTTCACCCCGCTCGGACTCACCCACACCGGAACCCTTCCAGAGGAAGCCGTGCGATTCCGTGCCGCTATGGGGCACCTGCCCGACGAGACAGGAAGCCCGCGGCCCGCACCGGTCTGGGGGCCACCCCGCTCGGCTGGACCTGCCGGACTGATCAACTCGACCGCCGCGGACGTGCTGGCCTTCGCCCGGCTTCACCTCACCGGCGGCCTCGCCGCCGACGGCACCCGGCTCCTGTCCGAGGGAGCGACAGCCGAGATGGCCCGCGAACAAACCACCCTCCCCGACGTCCACGTACTCGGTGATTCCTGGGGACTGGGCTGGATCCGGTTCGCCTGGGACGGGCAACGGCTACTCGGGCACGACGGCGGCACCATCGGACAGAACTCCTACCTCCGCATCCTGCCCGACCAAGGCCTCGCGGTCGTATTGCTCACCAACGGCGGCAACGTGGGCGACCTCTACGCGGACCTCTACCAGGAAATCTTCGCTGAACTCGCCAATGTCGCCCTTCCCTCGCCGCTGGCACCCGCCGACGTCCCACCGAACGTCGATACCCGGCATCACCTCGGAACCTACGAACGCTCCGCCACGCGGATCGAGATCTTCGAAGACGCCGAGAACCTGCGCATGCGTCACATCATCACCGGACCGATGGCGGACCTGACACCACAACCGGTTCACGAATACGCCCTGGTCCCCATCACCGACTCACTCTTCGTGTACCGAGCATCCCCAGCCCACCGATGGACACCCATCACGTTCTACGCACTTCCCAGCGGAGAGCGATACGTGCACCACGGAGCACGCGCGACACCGAAAACCTCCTGACACCAAGGTTTAGCGGACGGAAGCCGATCCCGCCTCAGCCTAGGTCGAAATGGAGCAGCCCGCGCTCACGGTCAACGCCGAGGCCCCGCCGGGCGAATCTCGGCAACTACGAAAGTCGTAATGAAGACGGTCGCGTGATCGCAGGCAGGCTCGACCTGTGAGCACAAGCCATGATTCTCGCGCGTAGCGGGTCCATCAGCAGACGCTAGTGCCGGATCAAGCAACGAAGAAAGGCTGCTACGCCACCAACCGGCTCCGCAGACCACTTCTCCTAGTGTCGGCACACCGGAGCAAACGGAGACGAAACGGAGCCCAATCGCGATTAACGCCGAGGCGAAATTGCCGCCGAAGGACCAACATCCCTGCAGGTCGGCAACGATGTTGACGTGGTGGGCCGGGTCGGGCTCGAACCGACGGCCAAGGGATTATGAGTCCGCAGCTCTGGCATGCCAGCCAATGAGCCTTTTCCAACCTCACTCTGAACAGGTTGGGAGGAGTGCTCATGGCGTTCCGGGACAATGCTCTGAGCGGAGCAGACCGTAGACGAGCACATCGACATACTCGCCGTGTTGGAAGGACCTGCCGTGCATGACCCCTTCCCGGCGGAACCCCAGGCGTTCGAGGGCTTTCTGCTCGCCGAGGTTACCGCCATTGGTGAGGGCTTCGATTCTGTTCGCGGTCGTGCGGCCGAACAGGTAGTCCACGAGCAGCCTCTGTGCCACCGTGCCCACCCCCTGTCCACGATGCTCGGGTAGCACCCCCACGCCGATCTCGTAGGTGACACCCGAAGGGAAGCCGCGGGGCTTCCAGGTGGCGATGCCGATAACCGTGTCGTCGGCCCGCGCGATCGCAACCGCCGCGGACTCGGCGGAGATATACCCGTCGATCTCCCATCGCTTGCGGCGTGCCCTCGGATCACCGAATCCGGGCCACTCGAACTCGCCGAGCGCATCGGGATCCGTGCAGAGGCGGTCGAGAAAGGCGAGGTCGGCCTCGGTGAACGCCCTCAAGTGGACTGTGTCTGGGCGGTTCGCTGGAGTCATGAAGGCCAGTATCGCGCCCGGAACATCATCCGTCAGGCAGTGAGCACTTCCCAACCTTGTTGCGACAGGCTGGAGTTTGTCGGTCCCCAGGTGCTGAATGTGGCGAAGCTCCTGATAGAGGAGTTCACGACCAAGATCACTCGCTCGACCAGGAGCTTCGCCATGCTTGGCTACCCATCCGCGATCGACCTGTCCAGTTCGCACCTGCGGTTCCTCGCCGGGCACCTGCAACGGCGTCGCCGCGAACGAGGCACTCGGTGGCGCAGGCTACCGGTGCACCGCCAGGCACTGCTCGTGCTCGCGCACCTGCGCTGCGGGGATACCTACGCACGCCTCGCCGCCAGTTTCGGGATCGGCGTGGCCACTGCCTACCGCTACATCCGCGAAGCAGCCGACCTGCTTGCCGCGCTCGCGCCCAAGTCGGCCGACGCGATCCGGCGGATCGCCTTTGTGATCCTGGACGGCACGCTCCTGCCGATCGACCGGATCGCCGCCGACCGCCCCTTCTGCTCCGGAAAGCACCGCAAACACGGGATGAACGTGCAGGTCCTGGCCGATCCGCTCGGCCGTCTGTTGTGGGCCTCGCCCGCCCTGCCCGGCGCTGTGCACGACATCAAGGCCGCCCGTGCCCACGGGATAATCGAGGCACTGACCGCCGCCGACATCCGCTGCTGGGCTGACAAGGGCTACCGCGGCGCCGGCGGCACCGTGCGTGTGCCCTACTGGGGGCGGTGGGCGAATCTCTCCGCAGGCCAGCAGGCGGCCAACCGCTCACACACCCGGATCCGGGCCGTAGGGGAGCAGGCCAACGCAGCCCTGAAGGGTTGGCGTCTCCTGCGCAAGCTCCGGTGCAGTACCACCCGGATCACCAGCCTGGTCAAGGCCGTGACGGTCCTTCACAATGTCACCAGGACGGGAAGTTGAAAAGGGCTCAATGTCCTTGGATGCTAGATTCTGCCAGTTTGTGCAGGTCAACGCGAGTTTGCGTGGGAGGCGAGTGCCGCTGTATGTCGGCCTGTATCGGGCTCTACGTCGGCAACGGAGCCCAATCGGAGTCGACGTGTCCGTCCATTCGGCAACACCTTTTGCCGCCAGCAGGACCGCGCTTCCCTCCCGCTCACCAACGCCGGGGCCGGTGACGGGACCGGGAAGACGCGCGGGCGCTACTTGTACAAGGTCTGGACCTTCGTGAAGGTGATGTCGCCTGTGGTGGTGTTGTCAGCGTTGAACCGGAAGACGACGTTGTCCGCGCCCCCAGCGCGCATCGTGAAGACCGACGTCATCGTCACCGATCCGCCCGCCACGAGTTGCTCCGGTAGGTCGGTGGAGCCGCCCTTCTGAATGGCCGAGTTCGTCGCCTTGGCGTGGTTGCGGCCGTACAACAACTCCGTACGGACGTTGCTCTTCGCCGTTGGGAAGACGAACGTCGCGTTGCCGGTATTCGTGATCTCGGTAGCTATTGTCACCAGGACGTTCTCGGTGGGGCCGGAGTCGTAGACGTTCGAATCCGCGGTCTCGGACTTCGCGGAGATGATCCTGACCTTCAAGCCGTTGGACAAGGTGGCGGCTTCGGCTGCCGGGGTCTCTGACACGGAGGCGTTGTCGACGCAAAAATCCGTATGAGCACTGGCGAAATTCGGGTCAGCGCACTTCGCGGGGTCGAGGCCGGCAGCGTCCTGTCGGGCGCCCGGCGCGGCAGAGCCGTCGCACGCGGCCAGCACGAGGGCGCCGGCCACTACGAAGAGGCCGACCGAGAGTCTTTTGTTGGGCACAGCGGCCCACTGTACGTCACATGGGACGCTTCGAGAATCGTGCCCGATCCAGGAGGAATGCAAGGAATGGCGCCGGGTTGGTCAACCGTCGCCTCTACTGTTGACGACGGCCGGCTCCTCCTCGGAGTCAGATTCCACAGACAGGTGCGATGGTCCCTGCCATTCCGAGCGGACCGCACGTGTCAGGGTCCGTGAGCGCTCAGCACCAATGCCCAAGGCTTTGCGAAGTCCTTCGGCCGAGATCGGCCGCTGGTGCCGCTCCCGATGACGAGCATCCACCTGCTTCGCACGCTCAGCTAAGCCACCGTCAAGCCCCGTTCGACGGTGCATGCGCAGTAGGGTTCTGCCCAACCGCTCGAAGATCCGCGAGTGCCTGCAGCAAGCCGGCCCTACCTCGGACCAGCCGATCAGCAACAACGGTCCCACCGCGTCGAACAGGCCTTGCCGAGCTCTGAACCTCAGGAGCCGCTCCATGCGCCGACAGGTGACGGATGGCCACGAGCAGTGCAACTCGGGTGCTCGCGTCGGCATGGCTGGCCCAGAAGCCCCGGAACACCGACGTTGGTGTTCCGGGCAGTCTCACGTGCGCTCTGGAGCAAGTGCCGCTGCCGACGGGTTTGCTGACGGGGCGCAGGGACGTCAGCAGCCGCCGACGGTGCCATAGTTCCGGGTCAGGGCCGCGGCGTACTCGTCCGGGACAGTCCGATGGGCGAACGTCGGCGGAAGATACGACTGCAAGGCTCCCGAGACTTCCAAGAAAGGCCCGAACCGATCGAGCCATTCATTCCGCGTGGCATCGTCAGGAAACCCCCAGAAGACTGCTATTTCAGGATCTCTTTCACCCCAACATCCCCACTTTCCAGAACCTCCGGTCACCGCAATGACATTCGCGGAAATCGCGATCGAACCCAAGATGTCGCCGTCGGGCTCGTAACCGACGGTGGCCCAGTAGTCATCCTCGCTCGCCTCGACCGGCAACGATATCGCCGGGTACCTCCCGTACTCCGCCACGTAGAACTCGTCACAATCCGGCTGAAGCACCAGAAGGTCGACCAGTTCGTCACCGTGCCACCGGGCCATGGTACTGAGCGCCGGCCAGAAATCCGGCGCCAGAACTGCATCGAATTCACAGAAGAGCGCCTTGTCGGCACCATCCCTGAAAACTTGCCCGGGCAATCTGGCATCAAGATCGAAAAGCGCCGAGCTGCGTTTTCTGATGTCTATGTATTCTTTTTGTTCGAACACTGCCTCGTTCATCTCCACCATCAGTCTTCGCCCAGCCTGATCTTGATGTCGGCCTTCTTGGATCCGGACTGATAATAGTCGGCCGTCCACCCTTCGTGGCTGTTGGCCTTCCCGCGAAGGAAGTACCGCGCCCCGTCCTTCTCGTACATGACGTTCGGGCCCTTCGCGGTACAAGTGAACCCGTTGGCCTCAAGGTTCTTTCCGAACTCCACTGGCCCGACGTCTGTCGCCTTGTTCAACATGCGGGCTCCGGGCTTGGCGACGTCCGCGTATTTCGATGAACAACTGGCTACCTAGTCCTCGTCATCGTCCTCGCTTGTGTCCGGGCCTTCCAGCTCAAGAGCCTCGGCCGCCGGGCGGGCCATCGGATGGGCGCAGCGTCACTGATCAGATCGGCAGGCGCGCGTCAGTTCCTCGACCGGTATTTGCGAAGCTTGGTGATGGTTACGTCAAGCGAACCAGCAAGGGCAGTCAGACGACCGTACTTCTCTATGTACCTCTCGACGGTATCCCTGTCAGAGTGCACGATTGCGGCCTGAACAGTCCCGGTGTCTCCACCGACCACACCTACTGAGACTCTCCGCTCGCCGAAGATAAGGTAGTCAAACTCCTCTCGAAGCTTTGCCTCCGAATGTAAGACGATCTTGATGTGCAGTTTTTTGGCCAGGTCCTTCAAATGTGCGAGCATCACGTCGTCGCCAAATGCATCAATATCCCTGAAGAGGTAGATGCGGGTCACATCAACCCCTCGCTGTGTCGCGTCGATATGCGCCTGCACGGATGCCAGATAACGCAGATCGGCAATCTGGGCATGAGCCTTCTCTGCTGAGACCGTCGAGATCGGGCATGTGGACCTGAGCACTTCACCCTTGCGAAGCTCATCGATGGATCTAATATCATCCTCGAAGACATCGTTGATTGACTTGAGATAGTAGGTGCCAGCCGCAAGCTCATCAAGTTCTTTTCGCAACTCGGCGTTCCGATTGAGAACTGCACTATCTTTCCTACCCCACTGCTGGATCCGCGTTAACCTCTGTGCGTCTTGTTCGATATTAGCCATACTTTGCGATATCTCGCTCAGCTTCAGCCTGACGCTCAGAACGACGGAAACGGAGATTCCGATTAGTGAAACCACGAGTGCGTCTTTCACGGCAGCGGACTGTGGCCAGAAGTAGCTGACCATGGCAATCGCCAATGTAATGACGAGCCCAATGATCAGACCGGCAAGCGCCGGCGACTTCGGCGCGGAGTTTTGCCTGCGATGCTTCCTCATCGAGCACGACCTTCCCCTGCGTGCTTGCCGACCACTGCGGCCGGATAGGTGCAAGACAGGTTAGCGCCAGCGTTGCCCAGCCGCGATTCAGGGCCGGGCGTAGCAGAGGCATTCGACGGGAGACCGTGCCGGAACGTCGACGCGATAGCGGGTCGACTCACTTGACGGGCCCTGCCTGCCGAGTGACTCTCGCGAGCACAGCCGAGCGGGGCGCCAAGGAATTCACCTGTCCGCAGTGCACGGAGTGGCGCCGCGGCACCGCGCCATATGGCCGTCCGATCGAAGAGTATGGCCGAACAACCAAGCGAACCCTCGCGGCTTCTCGAAGCTGTAGGGGACTTCCCACCTTGAAAGCCGGAAAGTCCCCTACACAAACCACTAGCACCAGCCGACGTTCCACCGGTCGATCTGGTATGACATGCCGCCGCCCCAGAGCGTTGCCCAGATCTGGAAACCGCCGAAGTCGTGTATGTCGTACAGGCCCTGTCCTTTGTTGGAGTACCGGAGGATTACACCGTGGTACCACAGTGGCGTGTTGTCCTGGGTAATGCACTGGTAGAGCTCCTCGCGGGGGGACGCCGAAGCTTCGACACCACTGAATCCCACGGCGCCCGCGCAGGCGAGGCCGGTGAGAAGAATTCTTGTCGCGATAGACATGGGTTCTCCTAACGGTCTGTTGCCTTCGAATGGAGGCGTGACCATGCCTATCGCGACGTATTCGGGTGAGTGCAAGGTAAATCGCTGGTGAGTCTGCCTTCACCAGGGCCGAGCAGGGCTTGGACGAGCGCGGAGGTTTCCTCGTCGAGGTCGACATCGAGAGCGGCTGCGAGGTCAGTCAGTTTGTCGGCGGTGGCTTTCACCGCGGCGAGGTTTCCAGCCCGGTGTTCTACGCGGAGAAGGTCTCGATGGAGGAGTTCGCTGACGGGTTCGGCGAGGAGACCGCGCAAGATCGCACGGCGTGCCGCTGGCAGATCGCCTGTCTGCTGGCAGGTTTCGGCGAGGGTGTGGGCGACGTCAACAATGGCGTCGATCATTTCTTGCTGGTGCCAAGAGTTCCAAGCGTATCGGCCATGCCCGATGTTGCTGAAGGGCATGCCGGCGACGAGCTCCAGTGCTGCTTCGAGCTGAGCCCGCCGATCGATAGAGTCACGGCTGGCGCCAAGGGCGGCGAGTCGCCGGAATCGATGCCAATCGCTGTTCATCGACTTCGACAGGCGATAGCCGCCTCCGTTGGCTTCAATGTTCGGAAGGTAGAGGTCGCCGTTCTCGTCGTGGCCGAGCCAAGTCCGCAGGCGGGAGATATAGCCTTGCCGGGTCGCCGGAGACCAGGGACGGGTGTCCGTTCCGAGCTGTCGGGAGATTTCGTCGGCGGTCGCGCCGGGATGGAGGAGCAGGAAGGCGGCGAGTTCGGTGAGCCGGTTGATCTTCTTGCCTTCGACCTTCGTCGGGTCGACGTTGTGCAATCCGACCGGTCCGAGAAGTCTCAGCTCGGGTCCCGTTGCCGACGGTGGGTGGGCCGGGACATCCGGGTAGTCGTTTGCGGGCACTTGCTCGGCGTTGGCCTCGGCAGTGAGCGTCGCGACGAGTTCTTCCGCCTGGTCGACGGTCAAGCGCTGGAGCTCGACTTCGATGCCAAGATCGTCAATCAACGTGGACGTCGCAGAAACATCGAGCCTCCAGCCATTCGGGGCCGACTTGCCCGCGGCGACCACGGCGACAAGGTACTCATGCTGCTTCACGTCGAAAGGTTCAGCGGACAGGACGACATCCGTTGGCGTCGTGTCTACCTCGGAGAACTCGTCCACCGAAGTGAAGTGACGAAAGCGACCAGGGTTGTACGCAGCGGTTGAACAACCGAAGCCGACCAACGTCACGGCGAGGGACTCGGACCACGCTGACGTCGCTAGTTCCCAGGCCATGGCCAACAGGACCGGCTCGACTTCTTCCGCGGTCCCGTCGAGTGTGATCGTGCCGATCTCCGCAAGGTTGACCATGACAAGGTCACGGCGAGGGTCGTGGCCGAGTGTGACGAGGGCCGGATAGGGTGCCGTAACTCCGGTCAGCTCATCTGCATCCGGCAAGTCAGCGAGGGATTCGCTGTGTCCCTGGGGATACAGGACCAGGCCGCGCGTGCCTACCACCGCCGACCGGACGGCTGGCAGCGAGGTGCCTTCCGCTCGGACACGACGGGCGAGATTGCGCAGCGAGAGGTCAAGTGCCTCAGCGGTGGCGGGTTCTTCGGCTTTCCTGAGCGCGGTCTCCAGATCCGTGGCCGGTGGACGGCGGATTCGCTGTCTCGCACGACGACGTCGTTGAGCGAGCATCCTGCGCCGCGCGACGGTCGCCAGAATCCCGGCGGCAAGAAGCCCTCCGAGCCCAACAGCGACTAGGGGTACGACATTTTCGTCGCTGCTGGGCGCGACCTCGATGGGCGCCGGAGCAGGGGTTGGTGCTGGTGCTCGCTCCGTCAGAGGCGAATTCGGTTCCGGGGGCAGGGCAACAGGCGGGGCCGGCACTGGTTCGGGTCCACAGCCAGGTGAAGCGGCCTGCGCAGATGCCGAGCTTCCAGATGCTGCTCCTCCACCATGTACAGGCGGGGCCGGTTCAGGAAGTTGAAGGACGTCGCCGGGATGGATCAGATCTGGATCATCCAAGTTTCGACCTCCGGGCAGCGGCCGACCTCGGTTGAGTTCGAAGATCTCGACGTATCGGGAAGCCGAGCCGAGGTGCTTCTGCGCGATTCGGGTCAGCGTGTCACCTACGCCGACGACGACTTCGACGCACTGTGGTTCGGCAGGCAGCGCGAGGCGCCAACCAGGCTTGATCAGGTCGATACTGCGGAGAGCCTCTCCGTCAGCCTGACGACGACCCTGATTCAGATCAAAGATCTCCTGGTAGCGACTCTCGTCCCCGAGCTGTTCGGCCGCGATGCTCATCAACGAGTCACCAGGAACGACTACGTACCCACCTACCACCAGAGGATCAGCCTCATCCGCGGTCTGGTGACTTCTCTGTCCGAAGACCTGCGGGGTAACGATGGAAGCCGGGGCGGCAGACGGCGAGGCCTTCGCAGCCGTCGTGCCGACCAGCAGGCCGAAGAGGACGCCGGCCACGAGTCGTTGAGCCCAGCGGACTCCGGGCAGACGCGGCGCGGCCACTCCACGCGCGAGTGCGACGCATTCGAGCACGACGGCGACGACGAGCTGCAACCAGGCGATCACCCCGGCTACCGCCACCACGAGAAGGAACACCTGACCGGTGTCTCGCTCGGTGATCCAAGCGACGACTTCAGGGAGGGCCGGCATGTGGTCTGGCAGGAACACCGACCTGAACGTCCATAGGAGAAGCGGCGGCCCGACGATGAGCAGAACGAGACCCGAAACACCGAGGAGGATTCGCACGAACCTTCTCATAGCGGCTCTCCTATCCGTGGGAAACCAGATCGGCGATGCCGTGCCCGCGCACGGAGAACTCCGCAACTCCGACGATGCCGAGGAAGATCGTGGTTTTGGTGATCGTGGTGTCGACGACGATCCGGTTGCCCCGCACGGCAACGGTTCCGGCAGTGCCCGTCGCCGCGAGGTAGCGCTCTGCTTCAGCGACGGCTTGCTGCGGGTTGACGTCTGCAACCTGGCCAGCGGCGAGAGCCTGCACGCGGAGCGCCTGCCCGGCCGCGCGCGCGGCCTCTTCGGCGATCGACGTCGCCTCCGAATGGGCTTGGGCTTTGCGACTGCCGTCGACCGCCCACCCGATAGCGATGATCAGGGCAATACTCAACCCGACTAGCCACACGGAGACGGAGCCGCGTTCCCCACGCAAGCGGATCATCGACGGGCTCCATAGCGATCGATCGGTGATCGGAACTCGGAAGCGGTGAGTCGCGTACCCGGGATCATGAGATCGCCGAAGGTGATCTCACAGCTGACGGTGGCGATAACGTAGCCGGTCTCGCCCAGCGGTTTGGCGAAGTCTCGAGCATCGACAGCAATATGGAGGTTGTCGCAGTTCAAGCCCTGCTGAGCGATGACCGCTCGCGCCCGCGCCTCGGCTACCGACGCCGCGGCATGGCCGTCGCGGACGATGGAAGCCGCACGTGCGGCAGAGCGGGCTGCCTCGTCCACCGCGGATTCCGCGGTGATGACCCGCATTCCGACCAGCGCGAGACCGAAAAGGACGATCAACGCCGACACGCCGATCACGACTTCGACGTTCACATCGCCGCGATCCCCGCGCTTCATGGCGTCAGCTGCTCGATCGGCCCGGACGCACGTTGGCTCACCGAGAACCGCGCGAACGGTACGAGTGAGGCGGCCTCGGCGGTGACGACGACCGTGACGTTCCGGCCGTCGCTGGTGGCTTCGGCGTTCACATTGGACAGCCAAGTGCCGGTCACCCGGCTGACGTAGTTTTGTGCGTGCTGCTCAGCGGCTGCCACGTCGACAGGCGGCAGCCGTACGGCGTTGACGCCATCTCGCGCCGCTTCCAAGGCCACATTCCGCCCCAGGAAGAGCACAACGACCTGCAAGACGAACCACGTGACCAGCAGAAGTGCTCCTAGGCCGAGGACCGCTGACACGTTCTCGTCGCCGCGCTCGCCGGTCAGCTGAGTAACGCGGCGCCGGAGGTTCATTGCCCTCCGATCAGCGGCAGCTTGCCGTTCACGAAGGCCGTGACCGCCCCGGCGATCGCGGTTGCCAGCACGAGACCGAGTACGGCGTAGATGGCTTTGGTGATGTTCTCGTCGCCGCGTTCACCCTCGCGCACGAACTGCGCTCCGCGCTTCTGCAAGACGCATCCGATCGCGAGGAAGGCGAACTGCAGGCGGACCACCACTGCTTTGAGCATGGACTTCTCCTCTGTTTCAGGTGCCGAGCATCGTGAAGATGCCGGGGAAGGCGAGAAAGACGATGAACGCCAGGCCCATCACGGCGATCGGCATGTCCATCCGATCTGAACGAATCGACGAGCCGGTCTTCTGATCCGCCAGGCCTTGCTGGGCGATCGATGCCGCTTTCGAGCGCAGGGTGTCGGCGATGCTCGCTCCGCCCTCGCCGGCGCTGGTGATGATGTGGCCGAGATCCCTGAGTTCACGAACGCCCAGCTCATCGGCGAGGCGTTCAAGACCTTCCCACGGCATCCGGCCGCGCAGGGACGCTTCGTTCATCGCTAGCCGGATCCGGTGAAACGCCCAGCAGTCACCTAACGAGGCCGGGTAGCGCATCGCTTCGACCGGGCCGCGGTCGCCGAGACGCCCGAGGGCGACGAGGTGCGCGTAGGCGACCAGGGAACCTCGGAACGCGGCGCGTGCCTTCTGCGCCTTGGCGCGCAGCAGGAGCCGCGGAAGCGCCCAGCCGAATGCTGCCGCGCACAGCGACATCGCTCCCGTCAGGAAGACCGGTGCTCCAGCACCGAGGACGGCAAGTGCGGCGCTCGTCAGCGGAACCACCAGTGCTCCGGCGGACGCACAGGCGATGCGGTTCAGCATGAAGGATTCGCGTGTCTGGCCGACAAGGTCGAGATCTGTGGTCGGCACCCTCGCTCCGCAGCGGTCGGCGAGTCGGATCACCGCTCGCAGGGCCGGTTTCAGCGACGAGGTGTCTGAGACGACAGGTGGACCGTTCAGGACATCGCTGAGACGGAGACGTCCAGGCACGTATGCCGCGACGATCAGTGTCGTACCACCGGCGATCCCTAGCGCCAGCAGGATGAGTTGGCCGAGCGTGCTCATGTCCGCCGCCGAGTCCGTGCCGACAGGAACCGGGCGGCAGGCGGCTCGAGGCCTAACTGCCGTAGCCATACCGCGGAAGCCCCGACCAGACCGAGCACCACAGCCAGGACAACCTGCCCGACCGGTGTGGCATAGGCCGAGGTGTACATCGAGCTACCGAAGAGAGCAATCCCCACGAACATCGCCGCCCAGATGCCGAGCAGGACTCGCGCGGTAGACCTCCTCCGGGCCCGTTCGGACTCCGCGGTCCGACGAGCGACGATGTCCTCGGCAACCTGACGAGCGAGCGCACGCAGCAGACCGGCGACACCTGAGCCTTGGCGGTGTGCGACGCAGAGGCCGGCCACCGCGGCATCCCCGATCTGGTCGTCGATGTCGTCGGCGAACTCGAGCAGAGCTTCCTGCACATCCCACGTCCGCAGGCGGTGCGCCAGCGTGGTCAGCTCGCGGGCGAGGCAAGCAGGCGCTTCGCGGGTCGAACTCTGTACGGCGCTGACGAGCCCCGTGTTGCCCGCCGTCATGACGTCGCTGAGACGTCGCAACCAAGTCTCCAGCGCTTCCAGTCGCTCAATGCGCTGCTTGGCGATCGCTCCCGCCGAGAAAAGCCATGGCAGGAAGACGATGAAGCCCGCGATGGCCACCCCGGCGATCGGCCAGCCGGAGACAAGCCAGACCACAGCACCGGCAGACAACGCGAGCGGTCCTCGCCATCGCAGGCCACGATCGGTACGACGGCGCCAACGCCGCATCGTCGGCTGGAAGGCGACCCTCTGCCGCCGTCCGAAGCCGAACGCTCCGGCGACGACGAGAGCCAGGCCGCCGACGAGACCGACACCGAGCAGAACAAAGACGAGTTCAGGCATGGACCCACTCCCCGTCACTGCCACAGGTCAGCCAGTTCCGGTCGAACCCGGCGCGCTCGTAGTCCTCGATGTCAGTCGGCAGATTCCCACTAGGCACAGAACGACGGCCTGCAACACGTTGGAAGACGTAAGTCCGCGCAGGCCGCCCATACTCACCGGCCTCGATGGAGACGATCTCGGCAACGTAGCGATCGAGACTGCTTCCGTCGGCGACGAGTTCGACGTGCACGATGAGATCGATCGCGTGTGCCACGGTTTCGTGCGCCAGCTCGGGGGTCCACGCCGAGTTCCCCTCAAGACATAGGCGGACCATCCGATTGATGGCGTCCCCCGCGTTGCGGGCGTGCAGTGTGGAGAGCGAGCCCGATCCGCCCGTCGAAAGCGCGTCGAGCATCGGGATGATCTCGCGGCCGCGGACCTCGCCCACGATCGTGCGCGTGGTGTGCATGCGCAGCGACTGCCAGACCAAGTGCGACAGGTCGGCGACGGTGCTGCCGGACCGCTCCGAATTACCGACCCGTTCCTCGAAAGCGACCACGGCAGGAAAGCGATCACGATGCCGATGCAGGCCGAGTTCGAACTCGGTCTCCAGTGTCGCGAACCGTTCGTCCGGAGGGATCTCCCAGCAGAGGGCCCGCAGGAGCGTCGTCTTCCCCGCCCGTTGCCTGCCGCAAACGACGATGTTCTTCTCCGCTCGCACCGCCGCGCGCAGGAGGGCGAGCTGCGCCGTCGAGATCATCCCCCGCTTGCGGAGGTCCGCCAGCCCGGTCTTGGACAGCCGGTGCCGTCGGATAGAGACGTGCGGGCGGTCACTGACTTCGATGGTGGCGGCCAGGCGTTCCCCGCCCGGTAGTTCCATGTTCAGCAGCGGTGACGTGCTGTTGATGGAGCGCTCGGTCCGGCCGTGGCGGGCGGCCAGGCGCTGCAGCCAGCGGAGCAAGGCTTCATCGGTCGGTGCGATCCGGGGTGCGCGCATGACCGTGCCGTCCGCGTAGGACAGCCAGACGGGCTCATTGCCGATGATGTCGATGTTCTCGACGCCGTCGTCCGCCAGCAACGGTTCCAGCCGTCCCAGGCCGAACATCTCCGCCATCACGGCCTGCTTGACGAACCACTCCTTGCCGGGATCAAGGAACGGCCTGCCTCGACCGGCCCACTCCTTGATCGCAGCCGAGAGGACTTCGTCGATCAGTTTTCCTGCGAGCGCACGCTCGAAACTTCCCGATTCCTGCTCGCTATGGCGCGCCATCTCTTCTTCGACCTGTTTCGCGAGGTCCTGTTGGACACGGTCGACGAGTTCGTCCGCTCCCGCGAAGTCCTGCTCAACCAACATGGCGGTCCCCCTCGCCAGCAGATGCGGCAGGCCGCGGAATGGAGGGCGGTGGCGGCCTCCGCACGAGTTCACGTCGTGGCCTCTCTTGCCTGGCGGGTGCCTGCACAGGGGTCGCCCGCCCTCGAAGCCTTCGCGACCGTGTGAAGGCTCGCTTGCCGATTTCGAACCCGAGCTTCCGGGACGTTTCAAGCAACGACGAGGTCTCGAAGCGTTTGCCTGGCCTGAACGTGTCCGTGAACTGCGTGGCGGAGGACGGATCCCAGGGCATCTCACCGACAACCGGCAGACCGAGTTTCGCGAACTGCCTCTCGATCTCCTTGAGTGGAAACCCAGTGGGAGTAGCCGCAACAACGACCACCAAGCCGTCGTCCGCTGTGCTGAGCAGGCCGATCTCCTCGCGAATCAAGTCCACAGAGGACGACAATGCTCGGAGCGAATGTCGGTCGTTGCGTACGACCAGCACCGTCAGGTCGGCGTTCCCCAGGACGGCATGCGGCATACCGCGAGAACGGAGCCGACCACAGTCCGCTAGGACGTCGACCGACTCCCAGGTCCGGAACGCCAGCGCCAGTCGCTGCCATTGCAGGCTTTCCGCAATCCGAGTCGTTTGCGGCCCAGGAAGGAGAAAGTGTCGTCCGGTGCCGTCCGGCAGCGTGATCGTCTGCTGCCACAACGCCTGCTGCAACGGCATCGTCCGCGCGGCCAGCATCGCCTCGAACATCCCTCGGTGGCCGAGGGAACCGCCCGGGTCGAACACCGCCAGCGCCTGGCCGCCGGACGGATCGCACTCCGCGGCGACAGCGTGCCGCGGCCATGCCCACGTCAAGGCCAGCGTCGCGGCCGACGTTCCCGGACTTCCGCGTAGGGAAGTGAATGTGATCAGCATGGTTCGCTCAACTCCCCGGCAGCAGAACGATCGCGACCGTGCCCACGGATCCCTTGGTCGCGAGCTTCGGGCCCTGGTGCTCGGCCACGACGACGTCGACAACGCGGAGTCCGGTCTGATCTCGCTCCCCCACGCGGATGACCGTCCCTTGCACGGGTTCCCAGGTTTCGGCCGCTGTGCCGCCCTGGCCCGACGGAACGAGGAGAACAGGCTTCAACGGCTCCAGCGGAGTCGCCGGGAGCTGAGCCGGCTTGACGGCGATACCCAGCAGTTGCTCCCCAGGCCTTGGTGGGAGCTCTCCTCTGACCGCCTGCGCGGTCAGCACGCTCCCCGGCCAGAGATTCGTCGTGGCCTTCCGCCCGATGAACTGCGCCCTGTCCTTCCACAGCACGGGTGTGAGGCCAGGATCAGGTCGGACCTGAACCTCGCGCACGGAGCTGTCGAGCACGACCTGCCCAAATCGGACAGGAGCGGCGACACCGACCGCGGCGATCGTCGTGTCGACGTTCCGGTAGATGAACACGGTCCCGGTCGCGCACAGCGCAGCCAGTACGAGACCCACGAGGATCAGCAGCTTCGAGGGGCGCCGCCGAAGTGGCCGGACCTCCGGCGCGAGCGGTGGCTTCTCGAGTTGAGCCGGGTCATTCATGGCCACCCTCCCCAGAGTTCAGCGTGCGGATTTCACGGACGGGCAGTCGAGCATTCGAAGTAAGATCCATCGACTCGGAATCGGACATCCCGCCGCCGGACCAGCTGATCTCCCAGTGGCCCGTCGCAGCGATGGAGAAGGCGCCGGACGGGGCCTTTGTCAGATAGACGTGCCCGCAGTCAGGCGACGCGAGGCCAGCTCTATCTTCGGTGAACGGTGTGCCCGGTCCAGCACAAGCTTTCGTCCCACCGTCGCCCATCGACCAGGAGATGCGAGCGAGCTTGGCAGTAGCCGTCACGCTGACGGTCCCGGCGGTGGCTGTTCGAGTGACCGGGCCGGTGGTGGCCTCACTTCGTACGCTCCACATCCACACCGGAAAGCCGATCGTGGCTCCGTGCGGCGAATCGGCGGGCGGCGCCAGCCTGATGTCGGGCGCGGAGAGTCCCATCTGGTCGATCGCCTGCCGAGCGAGTTCGGCAGGCGACACCTGCGGTACGACGGGGGCCTCGGCCCCGTTGGGCACGTAAGCCACGCGAGCGTCGCCCGGATAGCCACCGCCGGGGCCGCCGACGCCACAGATCATCACGACGAGCCGCCCCTTCGACGCGTCCTTTCCCGCCCACATCGGGTCGCCGCTCGCCGGCTGGGGAATCGCCATCGGAACGCATTGCGGAGCAGGTCCAGCACGCTTTGCCGGGTTTGCTGGTCCTGTCCACGGCTGGCCTCCCTCGCGGCCCGGCCGACCGGGATCGGTCGCACCGACCCAGCAGGTCCCGCGCACCCCTGAGGATTGGCAACCGCCTGGGCCTGGCGCCGGGCCAGCCCACGCCGTCGCTGGGGTGAGCATCGCGGCCACCAGCAGAGCCGAGCCGACCGTCTTCGTCAGCATGGCTTCTCCAAGGCGGCTTCGACGACCTGGACCAGCCACCGGTCGTTCAGGCTGGCGTATCGGACGACCTCGGCACGGAACTCGTACCGCCGCGGCTGGTCCGGGTTGTCGAGAACCCGCCCTTGTTCGCCTGGCTTGTCGCTGACCAGGTGAAGTCCAGTCCTATCCAGGCAGTCGGTGATCTTGATCCTCGGGTCGCGCTCATCGAGCGACACAGCGGTCACCGCAGGGGAACGCCGGTAGTCACCTTCCATATGCGATGGCACGGAGGCCAGGTTTTGGATTTCCGCGAGGTGACGCGTCAGCTCCGGGTCGACGAGGTACTCGCCCAGCGCTGAGCGCCAGTCCTTCGACCGCGGTGCCTTCTCCGCTGCGGTGCTGACGCGCCAGTAGCCTTCGTAGGCCTCGAGCCCTTTCTGCTTCGCCACGTCCTCAGCTGTCTGGGCTTGACTTGACGTCGGGGACACCGGAGGTGCGGCCGGCGCGGCCGAGGGCGTATTTCCGCGCTCGCTGCACGCGGCCGTGGTAGCCACGACAAGCAAGACGATCACGAGCTTGGACTTCATTTCATGCTCCCCTGAGACTGATGATCACGGACCCGCTTGCCGCGGCCAGAGCCGGACCGATGTGTTCGGAGTCGACGATCACGTCGACCACGACCGCCCCTTCAGAGTCAGGTGATCCGACCCAGGCGACTCGGGCGGCGAACGCGTTTCCCTCCGACGGGTGGGAGTCACAGGGCAGTGCTTGCGGCAGGGGCGACACACAGACCTGCGCATGCGACCAAAGAGGCTGGCTCGGTCGGTGGCCGGCTTCGACCCGCAGGCCGACTACTTGAAACCCGGCTCCCGGCACGCCCTCCGGTATGAGGCTGTCCGAGGCGAGGAGCGTCCCCTTCTGAAGGCCGACGGCAGGCGCGCGACCGATGACAGCGGCTCGGTCGGCCGCTCGGATGAAGCGCACGTCGTGGTCAGGGACCAGCTCGACAGTGGCCAGATCTGATTCGGTGAACGGCTGAGTCGCGCCGACATACCTGGCGAGCACAAGCGCGGGCACCGCCCTATCCCTGAGGACCGCGACGAGATGGACGATGACCAGAGCGAACACCAGAGCGACAACCACCGTGGCGAGGTTGAGCCAACGCGACGAACTCCTCGACGGCGGCCTCGGATCAGACACGCGTCGTCGAGCTTTCCTCAAGCGCTCGGTGAAATCGGTGACGGTCATCCTCCGACCTCGGCATCCAGATCGGCGGGATCCACCTGCTCGATGACGCGCCGCCAGATCCGGCACTCGTCGCACCAGACGTACCGGCTTAACAGTTCTTCGTCGTCGTCGCCCGCGGGGAGCTTCGCTCGATCACCGCAGTCGAGAACGTATTCGGCTGACATCCGGCCTCCCTCCGTGAACCTGTATGAAGGCGAAGGCCGGCTGGAGCTGCCCGAGGTGCTTGCGAGTTCCTCGAGCTAGGGGAGGGTGTCCAGCCGGCCTTCGTTTCTTTCTCCTGCGTCGCCAGGCAGTCCGTTCCTGGCAAATCAGGAATACCGCTTTCCGTCCCGGTGAGGGCAAGGTCAACACCGGGTGAGCCTTGGCTCATCAGGGCTTTTGTCACTCGTCTGGGTGTAGGAATGAGTAGAATTGCTCGCGCGCAAGCCGTCGCGAATCGTGTTAGCTGGTCGGTATGGAGGGGTGGGAAATTCCGTACCGGCACAGCGTCCAGACCGCATTGGATCTCTTGAGGGGCAGGTGGACCGTCGCCGTATTGGCGGGGCTTGCTCGCGGCGAGACGCCTTTCAAGGAATTGCAGGCCTCGATCAACGACGTCGAGAAGCGCACCGACCGAGACCGCATGCTCTCGAACCGAGTGCTGAGCGACACCCTGCAGCGTGCTCGCGAGGACGGGCTCATCGAGCGGCACGCCGAATCGGGCAATTTCGCGACGGTCTCGTATGTACTCACCCCGACAGGACGCTCGTTGCTCCGCGCCGTCAGGCCGTTGGCCGAGTGGGCTCAGGTTTACCAAGCGGACCGCCAAGCTGACGAGGTCGACCGCCGAGGCGCTTAATACGTCTTGGCGGCGTCCGTCCGGCGAGGGTCCGGAATCACCGAACGAACCCTGTCCCGGCCCGCATCCTTGGCCGCGAACAGGACGTTGTCCGCCGCCACGAGCACATCGTTGAGGGCTTCGCCCGCTTCCGGGTAGGAAGCTACGCCAATTGAGACACTAAGGCGCAAATCTCCCAATTCGTCATCGAACCTCATCTCCCGAACCGCCTCGCAGACACGGTCCGCGATGCCCGCCGAGGCAGCCGTATCAGCGCTCGGCAGCAGAACGACGAACTCTTCTCCTCCGAATCGGGCGGCGATGTCGTAGGACCGAACGTTCCCGACGATCGCCTGCGCGATCTCGCGCAGAACCTTGTCTCCGACGATGTGTCCGTAGGCGTCGTTGACCGACTTGAACTTGTCGACATCGATCATCAGCACGCCGATCGGCGCATGATGACGCCGAGCCTTGGCCACCTCGTTCTCCGCGAGGGTCTTCCAGGTCTCGGCGTTGAGCAGGCCGGTCTTCCTGTCCGTCGTCGCCGCGGCTTCGAGCTGCCGAACGAGAACGCTGCGTGTCAGCACGTACAGCGGCAGCATGACGAAGACCAGCGCGAGCGGATGCCAGACCATCAACAACGTAACCAGGACGCCGACGCACAACGTCGCGAACTCGAGGCTGTTCTCGCTCCAGCTGCCGACCAGTGTCCCGACCGAACGCTTGCCGGGCGACAACGCGATCACCCCGGCGACCAAAGCCGAGTTCACCAGCCAATAGCAGACGACCACCACGGCCAGACCCAGCAGTGCGCCGTCGTCGATACGTTCGACGGCCTGGACGCTGGGAAGCCAGCGGGCCACCGCGATGGCCGAACAGCAGGAGACGACCACCGAGCTCGCACTGAACACCACCCGGTAAAGGCACATGCCGGACACTCGGCGCCAGCTGCGCCACCACATGTGCCCGTAGAGGATGACGGCGGTCGCTGCCGCCAAGGCCGGCGTGACCAGCAAGGCCGCCGCGAGGGTCCATACCGAACTCATGTTGACGTGCGGAGTATCGGAGAACCGGCGCCGCATCTGCTCGACGGCTCGGGTCACTTCCGCCGCGAGGAGACCGAGCACTACGAGGACGCCGAACCGGGAGAGATCGGCTCTGCTCACCAGCGTGAACCCGTCCAGCAGAAGCGTGAGGGCGATCGCGGCGATCTCGACTGCCAGAACGAAGGCGATCACCCGTCCCTGCAGCGACCAGAGCTTCCACCGTGTGACATTCCAAATACGTTCCGTATCGCCTGAGGCCTCACTGGCCACATCGGAGTCTCTGACCTGCATACTTGAGTCGCTTGCGTCCCCAGGCGGTCCTCCGGCGGACGCCGTCGTCGGGGTGTTCTCAGCGGGTGGGCCGTCCAGGCAGTCCGTTCGCTGGGAGGAGGGTTCATCGATGACCAACAAGGACTGGTGATCTCGCGCGTCCTCATTCGCTGAACCACGCTCGCTCCCGGCTCGCCGCCGGGAGCGGGTCAGGACCCACAGCACGCTGATCCCGGCCGCCACTCCGATCGCGACGGCACCCGCCGCGGCAACGGCTCTGAACGGCCCGAATTGCTGGGCGGCCAGCCCGCCGCCCAGGATCGCGATGCCCTGCGAACACTGCAGGCACGTCGACATCCGACCCATCACTCCCCCGCGCCGGGCATCCGGCACCAGGTCGACGACGACGGTCTGCACCTGGATGAGGAAGGCGGTCGAGACGGCGCCGGACGCGGCCCAAAGGACGATCGAAGCGACCACCCCCGGTTCGAAGACGCAGGCGGCGAGAGGCAGGCCGGCCACCACCGCGAAGAGCAGCGCGGTGAGCGGCGTAGCGGGCAAGCGAAACCGCGTCGTGAGCCAGGCGCCGATGGCGCTCCCCAGCGGGTCGGCGGCGAGGAGCAAACCGATGCCGAAGGCGGAGATCCCCAGCGCGTGTCCGTACGGCACCGCCAAGCCCTCGGGTACGACGTAGACGCCCACCAGCAGGACCAGGGCGTAAAGCAGAACCCACGTTCGGGCAGGCGCTTGCGCTGGCTCCTCTTGTTCGGTGTCGGTTCGGCTGACCGACCTCGCCGACACGCCCTTGAGGATGATCACGGCGCTCAGCACGAAGGTGCCCGCGTTCACCAGCATTCCAAGGTGCGGCTCGACCAGCGTCAGCACGAGCCCGCCGGATCCGAAAGCGACCACCTGCGCGACCTGACCGGTGAACTGCCGCAGTGCGAGCCCGGCTGGGAAGTCCTCCCGTCCGAGAACCTGCGGCAGCAACGCGGACTGCGCCGCTTTGAACGGGCACGCCGCCGCGCTGAGCACCGCGACGCACACCCACAGCACAGGCAGCGGAAGCCCCGGCAACGCCATCGCCGCCGCGAGGACCGCGCGAACTACGTCGGTGACGACCAGGATCGCTCGCCGCGGATACCGGTCGGCGAGACCGGACAACAGGAAGCCACCGAGCACAGCTGGAATGAAGGTCAAGGCGTACGTCAACGCGGTCAACGCCGCGGACGAGGTCTCCTTGAACACCAGCAACGACAACGCGACCCGGGCGATCTGGTCGCCGCCGATCGACAGCAGCTCGGCGACCCAAAGCGCCCGGAATTCCGGGTTCCGCAATGGCACGGCAAAGCCGGCACGGCGGCGCTCCGCCATATCCGTTCCCCCTACACGCAACTCCCAGGCGACAACTCAGCATGCGGTCGCGCAGTCACGCTCCCGCCGGACTGACCATGCCGGGTCGTTCGTCCCTCTCCCGAAACTCACGGTATGCCCGGAGTGTCGCCACGCGACCACGATCAGCGACTTTTCGCCCGTTTGTAGTACGCGGCTACCCAAGGTGATCAACTTGTGAGTTGCCTGGTCAGAGGCGCTTTCGCGCGATGATGACGCCGCCGCGGCACGAGATCGTGAACTCGCCGTGCCGGTCGATGTGCCGGACGAGCAGCTCATGTGCACGATCGATCGTCGCGTCGAAGGGAACCCCGCCTTCGTCGGCCCAAGCCCGATACGAACGGAGGTGCGCGAGCACAGGTTCGGGCTCGCGGACGGTGATCACGCCAGGAAGATCGACGGCGGTGACCTGTTCGAAGTACGGCTCGAGGAGGCGCGGAGCGTCTTCGAGCGCGAACCGTTCGCTGAGTGCCACCCGCCTCGGCCCGTTGTCGATGCCGAGGACGTCGCCGGCGGCGGCTGACCAGAGGTCATCCAGCTCGACCTTGTCGCTGCGCGCGTTCGTCGACACGAACACGAGGCCGGCGGGAACGAGCGCACGGCGGATCTCTTCGAGCGCCGCAGGCAGGTCGGCGACGTGGTACAGCATGTGCAGCGCCAGGACGACATCGAACCGTCCTGACGCGAACGGCAGGGCTGACGCGTCCGCCGCCACAGTCGGCGGCGGCAAGGGCGCCAGGATTCCCGGCGAGATGTCAGCTCCGATCACGAGCGTTTGGGACCGCTCGCGGCGGATGCGGTCGAGGAACTTCCCGTTCCCGCAACCCAGGTCGAGCACGCTCGTAGCTGAAGGCGGCAGATGGTCGAGGACGATGCCGGGCAGGTCGTAGCGCGGCTGCTGCCAGCTGTACAGCGACTGCCGGGCGGCCAGGTCGGCCTCGTCCTTGTACGCACTTCCAGCAAGCTTGGCACGGCTCGTCGTGTCCACGCCCTCAGGTCGCGACGTCACTTCGCGACCACCGCCGATCCCGGCGGAAGCGCGGGTGGCGGCGCGCAGAACTCCCGGATCTCGTTGCGCAGCCCCTTGGCGCGGGCCGTTGTCAGGTACTTCGTGGAGCTCAATCGATCCCCGATGTCACGGGCCCTCTTGACGATGCTGGCCGTTCGGCGCACCTGAGGCGCGGCGAGAACGGGAACCAGGTAGGACTGCGTGGCATCCAGATCGCCCAGAACCATATGTGCACCAGCCAAATCGAGGCGGGCAGCGAAGATGTCTCCCGCGGAACGATCGGCGGGGGCCGCCACCTGGTAGGCGTCGAGCGCGAACTGCGACTTTCCGATGGCCTGCTTCGCCAGGGCCGGACTGCTCTTCAAGGTCAGCAGCGTGGTTCCGGCGTACACCGACTGCTTCGCCGCGGGAAAGGTGAAGACGCCGGAGTACTCGTCCATGGTCGCGTCGGCGCGAGCGTTTTCCGCGACATCGAGCGCGGTCAGCGTTCCTTGTTCGTCACCGCGTGCCGCGCAGGCCCGCGCTTCGAGACTCGCCAAGCGAGCTCCAGTCGTTCCACGGGGCCGGAACAAGGCACCCTCCCGTGCCCGTTCGACAGCGTCCTCGAGCCGGTCGTCCCAGTAGGCGATCAGGCTTTGGAGCGCCTTGATCCAGCCGAGCATGTCCTGATGTCCGGCCAGTTTGGCGTACAGCCACGCGGTCTGGGCGTGGATGTCGGCGGCGCGGTAGTCGCCGAGGTCCAGCGACACGTGTGCCTGCAAGCCGCCGAGCCTGCTCGCGTGCAGATAGAGGTCACGAAGTTGGTTCGGGATCCGGTTGCTGTCGAGCAGCCTGAAGACCTCTTGGCGTAGTTCACGAATTTCGCCGAAGACATCGACCAGAGGCCGGGAGATGTAAGCAGCGGCGATCCTGCGAATCTCGGAGTCGAACTGCTCGACAGCCTCGTTCGTCGTTCCCGAAGACGCGATCATGCGCGCTGTCCGCGCGGCATCGCGCGCGTCCTCGGCGACTGCCTGCCGGCTGAGCTCTGCATCTTCAACCCCTTCTGGTGAACTGGTCGGTACCGCAGCTCGCCCCAAGCGGCGACGAACCTGTTGCTCCTCCTTGGCTTCACGCCAAAGCGCGCACAGCCACCCTGCGGCGCCAAGAGCCTGATCGAGTGCCTCGACGAGGTTCTGCGACGGAAGATTCCCACCGGCCCGCTCGGCCATGGAAACGTAGTTCCGGGTGTACCCCACCCGCTCGCCCAAGCCGGACTGACTCAAGTCGGCCGCACCCCGAAGCCGCTTGATTTCTCCAGCGAGACGGGCGTGCGCCGTGTTGGCTGTGACACTCTCGTCGGCCATGTGGTCTCCGGCTCTGCCAGGGGGTAAATGAGGGTAAATACCAAACGTAGCGACGTTACCCCGTTACGTAACTATAGCGGTCGCGCCAAAGTAGTGACAGCCCAGGAAAGCCACTCGCGTCCGGAGGTCAGCAATGACGACAACCGTCTGCAAGAGCTCGAAGCGCCACGACTCGAAACGCCAGATACCGTTCTGGCTGACCAAAACGCGAGCCAACCCATCGCAGGATCCTGAACCCGTCCAGTTGTATAGCTTGCTGACGCTGTATCTCGCCGTGCACGCGCCCTTCCCAGACACCGACCCGCTTCACGGCCGATGCTCGTGCTGCGGACAGTTCTGGCCGTGCGTTTCCGTCCGGTTGGCCTACCGGCTCCGCGAAGGCTTCTGAGCGAATGCCGTCCAGGAGGCCGCCATGTCGATGTTCTGGTCTGTCAGCGCTGCCGCAGTCACCGTCTGCCTGATCTGGCTCATCGTCAGCCAGATCAGAAGGCGCCGCCGAATCCACCTATTCCAAGGGCAGCCGTACTGGGCGGCTTTGGCCATCGTCGCCAGGGTCAGACGGCAGCGAAAGGATGAGGAAATCGAATGGCCTTCGGCCGAGCCTGAGGTGCTGGACGACGAGCCGACCGAAGTCATCGTTCTCCCGCCACAGCCACGGCCGTACCTGGAAGCCCTACTTCCGCTGTCACAGGAAACCAGGAGGCCGTAGGGCGGCTTGCCGAGTAGCCCGAACAAGACTTACCCATTCCCGTGACAAAGCCGAGGCGGGTGACCCGGTCATGGAAGAACCACCATCGATCCGGTCGTGGAACTGTGTGATCGTCGACAGCGACAGCCCGTTGGGCAAGGTCGCCTCCTCGGTATGCGACCTGACCGCACACCTGCCCGATCCTGACGTGACGTTCCTCTGCTCTGTCTGCTTTGGCAAGCAGTGGCCGTGCGAACGGTTTGACGTCGCGGCAAGGGAAGTGCTCGCCGCCCGGCTCTCGCTGGCAGCACTCGTCCCTTCCGAACTCCACCACCGACTCTGGCCACAAAGTCCTCAGTGGCCGGGAGCAAGCCCGACCTGAGAAAGTGATCCATCGTGTTCAAATCGGCACCGAAACCACCGCCACAACCCAGGCGCGTCGAGGAGTCCACAGCCAAGAGCCGAGAGCTCGGCGCCGCGTTGCGGCGCGTGCGAGAAGCTTCCAACCTGGCTCAAGTCGATATCTGTCGCCCACTCGCCTGGGGAGCTCCGAAAGTCTCTCGAATAGAGAGCGGACAACGCGAGGGATCTGTTCTAGAAGTCGTCGCCTACTTGGCGAAAGCCAAGACGGCACCGGCCGAGTTCGATCGCCTGAAGAAGTTGGCCGAGTCACCAGCCACTGGCTACGATCTCCAGCGCCACCCGGAGAACATGCCCGATCTGCTCCCGACCTTCGACTTCCTGCACGCGAGCGCCAAGACCATGACGTTCTATGAACCGTGCCGAATCCCTTCACTGCTACAGACCGAGCAGTACGCGGAAGTGATCCTGCGGCACAACCGGAACCCCAAGGACTTCCTCGTCAAGGAAGCCGTGCATGCACGGCTCTCGCGTCAGGATGTACTCAAAGGCATGAAGCAAGGCTTCGACACCACCTTCTACATCGACGAGTCCGCTCTCTACGATCCGGCCATGCACGACGTCTTGAAGGAACAGCTCCTTCAGTTGATCATCACCTCTAGCGTCCCGCACTGCCACGTGCACATCATTCCGTCCGACAGCTTCGACGAAGATCTTCAAACGGCGTTCGGCTTCTTCGAGGACTACGACGGCAACTCCGTCCTCTCCGTTCACACCGCCACCGCAATGTTGGTACTGGAAGACACCGACGAAATGGCGCCGTATCTGCGAAAAATGAACGAACTCCGTGAAACTGCTCTGAGTCAGCGCGAATCCACTGAGAAGGTTAACTCGGCAGTTCGCCTGTGAGATACAGCATTCGCGTAGCCGTATCGCCGCTCGATCTCACTCTGCCGAGGCACAGTCTCGTTCTAACGGCCAAGGTTGTCCAGACAACTGGTCGGCCCGTCAAGGACGAGCAGGTCCCACTCGGCTCGAGAACGCGGCGACCAACGCCGCGACGACCACGCCCTCCACGAACGCGACCAGCCAAATCGCCACGGAACGATTCGTGGTATCCGTCACGACAGACCTACGATCTTACCAACGAGAACTTGCTATCTCCCGAAAATGCGCAGCGTAGTCGTTCGCTGCAGTCTTAGCTCGCTCGAGATCGCCGCCAAACAGACCGGCCTTTAGTGGCGACCATGATGATCCATCGGACTCGATTTCAGCGGAGACTGCATCGACAAGTCCTGAACCGAACCTTCCACGCCACGTGGAACGCCCGAACCATCGGGATCGCCCAGCCCATGTTCGCTGCAGGTTAGCGGCAGCGCGAACATTATCGATGTCCTGAGAGATGATTCCGAGCATTACTTCGGTCTGGTCGAAGGTTTCGTCGTACGCCGCGTCGTCCGCAAATTGGTCAGCGAAATGAGCGCGAAGAACCGCGTGCAGCCACTCTGCGACAGGCGTGTAGTATGTGCTCTTCTGTTTCTGCGTGAAAACACTGAGAGCCGTTCGCGGATCCTCGCCGACCTGAGCTACCCGAGCAATGACGTTTGGCAGCAAGTGACTGTGATCATCGAAGGGAGTCCAGGGATCCTCCGCGCGAACGAGGGGGTCGCGACCTTCTCCGTATCGCTGCGGCACGGAGACGTCGACAAGCAGTGTCTTCAGGTTGTCCCATCGCCCCTGCCCGATAGCCGCGAGGGCGACAGTGAACGTGGCGATCAGCGCGGGTACGTGCCTTAGATTCAGCAAGGCCGTGAGTCCGCCTTGCGGTTTCGCGGCCTCGCCGGCTACGGCACGCAACCCAGACACCCATGGATTCAAGGTTTCTTCGTCGCCCCAGCGGGCGGCAACCTGGAGCGAGGCGACGAAAGGCTGTGCCAGCTGACAGTACGATGCGGCGATCTCGGCGCATCGCACCAACTTGTCCTCGTTGGTACCGCTCACGAGCTGAGTCGGGAACTGTTCTTCATCCCGCATGGCTGCCAGGAGGCGTCGCGTCTCTTGCGAGATGAGATCGTCCAACTCGATACGTTTCCGTGGATCGGGAATCATTTCCTTGGTCAAGCGGCGCATTGTAGCCGGGCGGTTGGCAGCGTCCGCCTCGGCGAGTGACGCCTGCACCGTCGCCGAGTCTGGACCGGTGGCGCCCATGATCTTGCCGATGGCGCTCGTCAAGGCGATCATGTTGACCAGGTACTGATCGCCGAAGAGATCGATGTAGTTGAGATCCCTCAAAGTACGGTCGGCACCGAGATTCCACTCCGGGATGTCGCCGTCGTCGAAGCGGACCGGGATCAACCACGTCGTTCCGGGCGGGTATAAGCGGAACTCTTCAGCCGCGAGTGTGAGTTCCTCGTTCATGTACGACTTCGGCTTGGCCCGAGACTGCTCGGAGAAGCAGGCTAGGAAGACCAACGAGCCAGCCCGTATGGCCTCGCGTACCTTCGCTCGCCACTGTTCTCCGGGAGCCAGCGAGGTCCGATCACGCCAGTACGGAATCTGCGCCGCCTCGAGTGCCTGGCACAGCTTGTCGACCTGCTCCGAGTCCTCGCGTACATAGGAAACGAAGACATGCTTGGCCTCGCCGGTCGTCATGTGGTCGAGCATACTTCGGGACTCCGACAGACGTGCGCGGACTGCGGCTTGGTCAGTCCCACCAGCACAACGCCACCGAGGCACAGGTAGGTCACCGTCCCGAAAGCTCATCTGCCCGTCCGTCTCGTCCGCAACCCGCCCGCGGTGGTCACGAACTCCGATACGTCGCTTTAGCCGCTGAGGTCGATGCTGCCGCGCCGAGGCAACGAACGCTCAAACGGCCAGGCGCCAGTCGCAAGCGCAACGTGAGCATCGGTCCGCATTCGGCCGCCGCAGCGGCGCAGACCGCCACCATGGAGCGTCAGGCATACGTTTGGCCATCGGAGAATCCATATCTCGCTGAGTTCGAGACCACCAACCTGGCGCTCGCCGGTCTGGTTGCTCGCACGGCACATCGAGGTCTCTTTTCTGCACCTTTCTGTTACACATGTGATCTTCCGTACGACTACCGACTGTTGGCTGGCGCAGCAGCCTCGGCCGGGACTGCTCGTGGAGCAATTTGTCGGTCTCCCCGGGTACGGTGCGTGGCCATCGATGGGACGGCGTGTGGGCATAACGACGATGCAGGTGAGTGAGGGATCGGGATGGCGGATCGTAAGACGGTGTTCATCGCCTTCGCCAAGGAGGACGAGGCGAAGCGGAACCTGTTCACTGGGCAACGTGTGTCGACGAGGACACCGTTCGAGTTCACCGACATGTCGGTGAAGGAGCCCTACGAGACCGAGTGGAAGACGCGGGTCCTTACGCGCATCCGCCGTTCAGACGGGGTGATCGCCTTGATCTCCCGTAGTACGCCTCGGGCGACCGGGCAGTTATGGGAAATCACCTGCGCGGCGAAGGAAGGCAAGCCGTTGATCGGCATCTGGCTGGACAACGGCTACCGGGTCAAGCCGCGCGAGTTGGGTGCCACCCGGTGTGTGGACTGGACATGGGCCGGAGTCGCCGCGTTCATCGACGGGCTCTGAGCCTATGCGGCGCGCAATTCTGGTCGGGATCGACCACTACGACAACATGCGGAATCTGGGTGGTTGTGTCAACGACGCGACCGCGCTGGAACCGCTGCTCGCACGCAACGAGGACCAGTCCGCGAACCTGGCCTGCCGGTTGCTGACCGGGAAGGTGTCCCGGCGTGTCCTGATGACCGGTGTGCGTGAACTGCTGGCAGACGGCGCTGACTTCGCCCTGCTGTACTTCGCCGGCCATGGCACCCCCGTGGCCGGCGACGTCGCCCTCGTCACCAGCGACGGTGAGGAGGAGACGCCGGGGGTCCGATTCTCCGAGGTGCTGGATATCGCCGCGAAGTCGCAGGTTAAGGAGATCGTGGTGATCCTGGATTGCTGCTTCGCCGGGGGCGCGGGCACGGTCACCGCTCTCACGCAGGCCGCGGTGCTCCGCAGCGGCATGTCCATCCTGACCGCTAGCCGCGGAGACCAGACCTCCGCCGAGTCCGGCGGACGTGGGCTGTTCTCCACCCACCTCGAGGGCGCGCTCGACGGTGGCGCGGCCGATGTACTGGGCCATGTCACCGTCGCCGGTCTTTACGCCTACTTGTCGGAATGCTTCGGCCCGTGGGACCAGCGACCGACATTCAAGGCCAACATCGACCGGCTACACGACCTGCGGCGATGCGACCCGTCACTCCCGCTGACCACGCTGCACAAGCTCACCAACTGGTTCCCCGAGCCCGACTACCACTACCGGCTCGATCCCAGCTACGAGCCCGACAAGACACGGTCCGGCCTGGACCCGCACCCGGAGAACGAGGACATCTTCGACCAGTTGCAGAAGTGCCGGGCGAACAAACTGGTCGAGCCCGTGGATCATCAGCACATGTACTACGCGGCGATGGAGAGCGGCAGTTGCAGGCTGACCGCGCTGGGGCAACACTACTGGCAGATGGCGAAGCAGGGCATGCTGTGATGACGATCGGGATCAGCGGACACCAGAATCTGCCGTCCCAGGCGCGAATCCGTGCAGAGAGGGACATCCGCGCACTGCTGGCTCGCCAGGCCGGACCGGTGACCGGGCTATCCAGTCTCGCTGCCGGCGCAGATCACCTGTTCGCCGAGCTGCTGGTGGAGGCCGGGCACCGGCTGCACGCGGTGATTCCCTGCCGCAGCTATCAGGACACGTTCACCGGTGACGCGCTGACGACATACGAGCTGCTGCTTACGGCTGCCGAAGCGGTCACCGAGCTAGACTTCGACAAGCCCAGTGAGGAGGCCTTCGACGCCGCAGGGAAGTACGTGGTCGAGCACTGCGACCTGCTGGTGGCGGTATGGGATGGACTTCCTGCGCACGGCCTCGGCGGCACCGGCGACGCGGTCGCCCACGCCCGCAACCTCGGCCGCGACGTGCTGATCATCTGGCCCGAAGGGGTACGGCGAACGTGATCTCCACCTTCCAGGGACTGCTAGTCGCCGTACTAGCACTGCTGCCCGGCGCTTCCTACACGTTCGCGCTGGAACGGGTCGCGGGCAGCTACGGCGTGAGCTTCTCCGACCGGCTCGTCCGCTTCCTAGCCGCCTCAGCTGTGATACACGCGGTGTTCGCAAGCGGCGAATACCTGGTCTATCGCTACCTGATCGCCGAGCACCGCCTGCAGAACGGCACAGCCAACCTCTGGCTGATGCAGGGCCTTGCGATCGGGTACGTCCTGCTGCCCACCCTGGTGGGCAGCTTCATCGGTTGGGGCCACAAGCACCACAAGAAGTGGGCAGTGCTGCTCATCGGTGCCGCCCCTGAACCCCGCGCGTGGGACTACCTGTGGCGCCGCACTCCGCGGGCGATCGTCCGGCTGAAGCTGAAGTCGGGCCCCTGGCTGGCCGGGTACTACGGCTACATCAGCGGCGACCGCCGCTCCTACGCCTCCGGGTACCCAGAGGAAGGCGATCTTTACCTTGCCATGGGCCTGACAATCGACGCCACCACCGGCGAGCTGGCCCGGACTGAAAGCAACCGCCCTATCCCGATCACCGGCGACCGGGGGATTTTGGTGCGCTGGCCCGAAATCGAGTACATCGATATCCAGGAGTTCTGACATGACCGAACGATTCGACCACAATGAGCCCCTCCACACCACCAGCGATCCCGTCGACAACGGCTTCGAGAAACGCGGCGGATACCCCGCACCCAAAACCCCATTCGAACTGCCTGAGGTGCCCTCCGGCCCTGCACAGGGAGCTGGCTCGGATGCTGAATCTCAGGCCGGCACCACGTCCCAAAGCGGCGACTAGCGCCGGAACACCATGTATCGGCACGGCCGTCCTCTCACCGCCGGTCACTCCACGCCATCCGGCGGCGAGGCGCGCTCGTGAGTCGTTGTCCCGTGGCGATCAAGCTCGGTACCACAGTGACCGTGGTGATCTCGGGTGCGTACTTGCCGCTGCGGCGGCGTCGGTTGTGATAGTCGCACAAGGCGCCCAAGACCGTCAGCTCACAACCCAGCATCACCTGGAGTCGTCCGACATTCGTGTGTTGCCGCAGGATCAGCGAATTCCCATGATCTCGGCCCTTCTGACCAGTACCCTGTCCCTCATGCCGGTGCGTCGTAGGATGCACCCCTGCAGAAATCCGGAACATTGCACCCACGACGGCTCTGATCGCACCTAGTGACGAAGTTATGCGCGGCATGACTCAGGAGGAGACCGGGGTGCACCGTTCAGACCGTGAAACGTCAGGATTGGCCAACATTGTACGGAGAGCCGACATACTCAGTGAGGATTGCACGAACTGTGCCTCACGGGTGGTCTCACCTCGGCCGGAGCCCGCAGCGGGCTGGGTGTGCGCGGACTGCGGTCAGCCTCTGACACTCTCGGCCGAAAGGGCCGACGCTGAGACTGCGGTTCTGGCGCTGCTTGGCAAGGTGGATCTCGACGGCGGCGACCCCGCCGAGGCGCTCTTCCGACGAGGCGTAACCGTGCGATTCCTCCATTCATTCACCTCGCGATTCGCTTGCTGGGATTGGCCGACCTGGCGGGTTGTCCACGACCTGGTGCGGCCAGCGACCGCCTCGACCCGAAACCGGTACTTTGATGTCGTTGAGGGGAGCCATCCTGAGGAGTGCGGGCCGCCGGAAGTGTTCGTCTCTCACACGTGGGCCGCCCGGTGGGGCACAGTGGTGGGTGCGGCTTCCTACGGTTCACGGGACGGGAACCGGCGAGTTTGGCTGGACGTCTTCGCAGTCCGCCAATGGCCACACCGGGCTGCCGACTTGAACTTCCGCGAAGTCATCGAGAGATGCCGGGCTGTGCTCCTAGTGATCGATCACGAGGTCGTCGAGGAGTCTAATCTCAACGACCTCGAAGAGCTGACCACCCGGCGCGATGTCACCATTCACTCGGTCATGGCTGAATCCGTCCGGCATAAGCTGCCGCTGGCCCGTTCCTGGTGCCTGGCCGAGATCGTGGCCGCCCATACCCACGGGCGCCCGGTGGTCGCCCTGGTCGGGCAGTCGATCACGGACCGTTCCGATGCCACCAGTCGGTATCTCAAATCGCCGCGCCGCATCACCGGGGGGACATGGCGTCCGGAGCGGCAGTTCGCCATTACGAATTTCGGGCTTGTGGAGCTACTTTCCGAACTCGTTAATGTGGAGCAGGCCGAGACAACCCTGGAAGAGGACAAGCGCCGGATCGATACCAACATCGAGGCCTCCATCGGCTACGACAGGTTCAACGCCTCCGTCCGTGCGATGCTGATCGGCGCAAGTCTCGATGCACCGGAGGCCGAAGTCGTGCTTCCACTTCTGTGCGACGATGACGACCAACAGTTGCGCCAGCGCGCGTCACAAGAGGCAGGCATCGACCATGCGCGCCTGCTGGGCACTCTCATCGGCCTCGGCGCTGCCTCGGCGGTGTCGACCTTGGCCGATGAATACGGGTATGACCTTGAGGACCAGCGCATGCTAGCACTTTGGGTGGCGAGTGGCCGAGGACAGCTCCCCGTCGCCCGGATCCTCGTGGACGACTACCGCGTATCGGTGGAAGGGCGAGCGGGCAACCAAATGACGCCGCTCGCCGCGGCGGCCGCCGGGGGCAACCTCGACGTCGTCGAGTTCCTCCTGGAGAAAGGGGCACTGATCGACACGCGAGCACGTCTCAAGCGCACACCGCTGATCAATGCCGCGATGTGGGGGCACGCACGGATCGTGTCCGTCCTCGGCCGGGCCGGCGCCGACCCCGACCTTGTCGACGACGAGGGCTATTCGGCTCTGGCTCATGCCGTGTTCGGAAGGCACATATCGGCAGTGCGCGCACTTATGTCGGACTGCGGAGCGAACGTGAATCTAGCGGCGGGCCCTGCAGGCTTTTCAGCGTTGCACTGGGCGGTACGGCACGGCCTCACCGACATCGCCGACGTCCTTATCACCGGCGGCGCGGATGTCGATGTCCGCGCCGAGGACGGAACCACGCCGTTGATCACTGCGGTATTGAACGGTTACACGGCTGCGGCCGTGCTGTTGGTACGCGCTGGCGCGCAGGTCGAGGCTACCAACGACTCCGGATTCGGGGTACTGGCCGCGGCGGTCGACTATGGGGACCCGTCGCAGTGTCACGTCCTGGCCGAGGCGATCCCCACAATCAAGTACGGCGTCTTGAAGAACCAGCGGTTTCGGGGAAAGTACAGTGCCGTCGACATGGCCATCCTCGCCTCGGACCCGGCGATGGTGACGGCACTTGTCGAAGCATTCGCCTGGGACCTTTCAGCGCGGCCGAGCGGAGGACTGCCTCCAGTCTTCCTCGCTGTCATGACCGCGGCGGCCGAGACCGCGGAAAGCCTGGCCACGCTGTCAGAGGTCATCGCCTGTGGTGCCGACCCGACCGCACGTGATGGCGCTGGCGCCTCTGTTCTCTTCGTCTGCCGGTCCTCCCGTGTGCTGGCCGTTCTCACCGACGAACCGGTCGCCCGGGCCAACTTGGCCGCTATCGTGAACGACCGGATAGCCGACGGAAGATCCGCGCTCCATGTCGCAGCCTCGATGAACCTCGCCGAAATCGTTCGTGCGCTCGTCGACGATCTCGGTGCGGAGCCCGATTTGCCCGGACCGTCTGGGGTTACTCCGCTAATCTTGGCTGTCCGGCATAGCGCCACAGCCGTAGTGACGACGCTGGTCGAACTTGGCGCCGATTCATCGATCCCAGCGCCGGATGGGTTGACACTCCTGCAGGTGGCTGAAAAATACGCCGGTGAGGAAATGGGTCTCCTGATCGACCGGCTGCCGAAGCACTGACTCCACGCTAGATGAACGGTGCTTGCTATGAAACTCGACGAAATGTTGGGTCTGGGTAAGCGTCCGGAGCGTCGGCTAGGTCGTCTTCCGTGGTCGCCCTCCACCTGCGCCTTGCCCTGGTCGGGCTCGTTCCCATGTCCGGATCTCAGCTTCACGTGAAGGCGACCAACCAGGTGTCCGACCGATGACAACGTCCGGCTCCGGGAACGGGTGATCCGCGACGTAGCGGCGCCGCCATAGGGCGACGGTCCTATGCGAGACATCAAACCACTCCCCGATTTCGACCATCCCGAGGTACCGAAGGGTCAGCCCTTCGCCGGCCGGACGGCCATCTTCCACCCGATGGTTTTCGCCGCTCACCAGGCTGAAGTTAACAGGAACCTGCACGTCCGGCCCGGACCAGCGGCAACGCGGCATGTCTCGCCACAGGCAAACCTTGTTGACTAAGTGCGCGAAGTTGCTTACCTTGAACCTTGTTCACCTAGTACTCAAGGTTTCTTCGGGAGGCGCAATGCGGCACATCGACGCCGAGTCTTTGGCTGTTCGGAAGCGGTTCGAGGGGCGTCGCCATGGCCGAACACGTTGAAGCAGCCTGGTGCCCGCCCGAACCACGTGAGCTTCCCGCCTTGCGCGAGCATCTAGCCGAGTACCTCACGACCTTCGCCGCTCACCTGTTCACCTCGGCGCTGATACGGCAGGGGCGAGGGACGCTTCGCCCCATCGGTGATCCGGACATCGGCGCCGAGCTGATGCTGGCGGACGAGTACCGGCGGCTCCATCAAGCACAGCTGTTCTACGTCACCAGCGACATCACGCCCCTCGTTCACCATGCCGCCCGGAATCTTCGGGACCGCTGGGACATCGAACCTCAAGATTTGCCCGCGCTGACCGGCTTCATGCTTTTCGCCGAACCGCTGGCGACCTACGCAAGGGCAGACGGCAAGGAAGTCGCCATCGTCGCCGTCTCCTGGGGAGAAACCACCCTCATCAGCCATCCCGACGGTGGAATCTGGTTGACCTTCTGGAGTGCCACCGACTTCGCGGCGGTCATCGCGAAGTTCCGCGCGGTGGGCTTTCCGTCGGCTGAAGCGACCCGGCTCGCGCACGCGCAGAATGCGGAGCTGACGTGGGACAACGAGATCTACATGCCGTGGGGAGCTACCCAAGCCGTCGTCCCCGACGAGCCCGGCGGACGAGCCCTAGACCCCACCAAGGTCGCCGCCGCCAAGACGACGATCGACTGGCTGCGCGTAGTCCACGCCGGTTGGATCTTCTGCCAGCCGAACGGCTTCACGGAGGTAACCGACGAGCATCTCCCGAAGACGTTGCGCAAGCGGTCTGCGCGAGCCGGTCACTCCACGAACCCTGTACGAGTGCTCTCAGTCAGCCAGAAGACGCCAACTCGACCGGCGCGTGCCTCGGAGCCGAGTGGACGCACCATCGGTGTCCGCTTCCCAGTCCCTCCATTCCTTCGAAGGCAGGCGTACGGACCCAATCACTCGCTCCGACGCTGGAAGGTCGTGTCCGGCCACTGGCGCGGCCCGGCTGACGCACCGGTCCGAATCGGCAAGAAAGTCAACCTGATCGACGCTCCCCCACCTGGACGCGACTGAAGTAAGGCAGGAAATCATGATCGCAGTCAAACGACCGAATCCGACCGACAACGTCATGTCGGCGGCCCATCACTGTCTCGCAGCCGAGAACTTCTTCGCTCGTGCCAAAGAGCTTTACGACGAAATCGCAGACGTTCCTCAGCGGCGGAACCGCTTCCATCGTCGACTGACGGATAGGCTGGAGCAGTCGTACAAGAACTATCTGGAGTGGGCACGTTTCCATCTCCAGATGGCAGAGGTCATCACGCAGGGCAGCAACCTCGTGATGACGTACAACCGCGCCTCGTCCACTTTGGACCCACGGCTTCTCGGTACGGACGTGGCCCATGAGGTTATTTGCTGGGATGGGTTCATCGGCGGACAGCCGCGCGACGGCCGGGAACGATGGCTACCGAAGCCGGGCACGGCTGACGCCGAATACTGAACCGGTCAGCTCACAGCAGGTCTTCGTAACCGAGATCCGCGGCGACGTCCTCGACGAAGTCCTCACCTGGGACGCCGGGATGTTCGTTCTCCACGTCCCAGGCCGCGTCGCCGACGGCGTCGCCACCTTCTTCCAGTGCGTCGACGACCATCTCGACCAACCCACGGGCCTGGTCATCATCGAGGTCGAATCGCTGGGCCGCGTTCGATGCGGCTTGTTCGAGGTCCTGGTCGTACCACGGAGGTTCGTACATCGGCGGGCTCCTTTGCCTGGTGTCTGAGCCCTCAGAACATGGCGTTCTCGACGTGCGTTCGATTCACGCGGCCAACGTCGCGCTCAGAACGGTGGCGGCCAGCATCGGCGGCGCGAGCGGCATACGACCGTCACGAAGACTCCAACGCTTCACGAGCAGACTGAGCCCGGCGAGCAGGGCGGCCAGCAGATAGGAACCGACGATCCCGGTCAGGAGCCACTTCCACCCCAGCCAGCCAAGCAGCATCCCCAAGCTCGGCGCCAGCTTGACGTCGCCGGGTCCTGGATCGCCGGTGAGGAGGAACGACACCAGCAGCACGCCGCCCCACACCACGGCTCCGACGAGCGCCATGGTCAACGACGGCGCTGAATCGGTTATCAGCGCCGCGGTGACCAACGTGATGGCCACTCCCACGGCCAGGGGCGCAGTGAGCCGGTCCGGTACCCGGTGTTCGACGACGTCGACAGCGGCGGCCGGCACGCCGATCATCGCAAGGAGGGCGCCTGTGGCGATCAGGCCGGACGGCCAAACTGCGGCAGCCGCTCCGACCACGGCTGCTGCGGCCACGATCGCGATGTAGTGGGGGCGCTTCGGCGCCGTCTTGAGAGTGGCGCGGAACAGCAGTGCCGATACCGCGGCCAAGCCGCCGCCGAGGACGAACCCGACGACGATACGCAGGTCGACGTTCATCTAGCGGTCGGCACTCTCGTCCATCCAGTCATCGTCACACGGACTCGGAGGCTGGCCCGCCGAATCGGCCTTCACGTCGCTCGACCGTGTGAACGCCTTGCCCGTAGGCCGAACCGGATCTCGGCGCCGTACCAAGAGCCGACTTCGTTCGAACGTGCGCGACGGTAGTGCCACCCCGGATGATTCGAGACCGCGAGCCCACGACGGCACTCGCAGGTGGTCACGCACCACCACCCGGGCCGCACACGCAAACCCGCCTGGCCCACGGGCGGGAAGTGATCGGCGAGCGCCGCAGTCGCCTTCGTGATGATCTCGCCGAGCGAGGAGCCTCGAACAAGCAGCTGACCGTGCGCCTCGAGGTGTTCGGCGACCCATTCGACGTCGCACAGCTGAGGTTCTGAAGTCGCACTCATACCCGAGACAAGCCCCGGTGATGAGCCGCTTGATGCGGTGAAGCTCAGTCGTGGTCGAGCGCTTCGAGGCCCTCGCGTTCGCCAGCGGGGATCGTGGTCATCCAGGTGTCGAAGTCCTGAAGGACCAGGAGCCGGCCGGACCGCGCCGGCTGCACGGTCGCCGTCGCACCACCGACAAGGTCGAGCCGGAGCCGCGAGCCATCGAGCCATGCCGCAGTTATGTGGAGTGCCCGACGTCGGACAATCGCCGGGTCGAAGACGGGGAGCCGCGTTTCCGGGTCTTGGAATGCCGCGCTCAGCGGCCGGATCCAGAAGAGGGTGGGCTCGTCCGTATCCCGACGTACGTGCCTGGCCAGCGCGACCCGTTGGTCGCCGCCAATGACGAGTTCGGCGCCAGGCAGCAGGTCGTCGGCCCGCTTTTGTGTGCGGCCGGCGACCAGGTCATCGAGGATGCGCTCGGCCTCGATGAGGTCGATCTCGCGATTCACCGGTCATCTCTCCTTCATGCCTTCAGAACATCGTCGATCGGCTTGCCGGCGATGTGCGTGATGCCTTTGGCCGTGAACATGGCGTGGATCTCGTCGCGCTGCGTCTTGCTGTCGCAGAGGATTCTCGACGGTCCTTCAGCACCCAGCAGGTCGATTCCGTCACCGAACATGACCTCGTTGGCGGGGCTGGAGAAGCCGGCGATCTTGAAGGGGTCTCGCGTGGACGACGCGTACTTGCCGGTCTTCGAGGGATTGACGGCCCCGTAGGTGTCCGCGTTCGCGCCGTAGTAGTCCGCGCGGTGCATCAGCCGCTCGGGTTGGTCCCACACCAGCTTCGGGCCATCGTGTGACGGTGGCTTGCCGAGCACGCGCAGGAAGACGGAACTCGCCCCGCCGGTGAGCTTGTCCTGGTCTTCGCTCATGCCGACACCGCGGCTCACCCCCATCAACGTCCGGCGCTCGGTGGACGCGAGCACACCGTTCGCCAGCATCGCCTTCAGCCCCGATGCCGACGTGGCGTGGACCAGAGCCTTGCCCTTGAACGCAGTGGTCAGCTTCGGCATCGAGTTGCCGACATCGAATCGGTTCCACGTGAGCCAGCCGCCGGACCGCCGGGGAGCCGGGTCGTAGCCCGCGGTGGCGGCGAGCGCGTCGCCGGTCTGGTGCCCGGTCACCTTCGCTACGGCTTCGCGCAGAACCTTCACCTTCGTCGGTAGTGCCTGTGTGTGCGCGTCCAGCTGGATGTCTTTGGCGAACCGCGCGAGCTGAGCGTCGTCCAGGCCGACGGCGAGGTGAGCACGCTCATGGAAAAGCTCTTGGCGCGTCATCTCCTCGAGCTGATCGCCAGTCGCGATGGCTGCCTGCACCTCGGTCTTGCCTGCCAGATTCTGTGCCTTGACGTTCGCGACGAGGTAGCCGTATTCGCCTTCGGCTTGGGTCATGGGGCGGTTGGCCAGGTTGAGCTGCCCGAGCCGTTTGACCACGTCCGGGCCGTGGCCTTCACCGGCGGGCGCGACGATCTCGAGCCTGCCGCGCAAGGAGAACTCCGTCGTCTTCGGCGAGTTGACGCTGTAAGGCCGGTAGACGGCCTGGAATCCATCGCCGAGGTTGATCATGTACTCCTTGCCGACGACCTTCTCCCACCGCGCCATCCCGTTCCAGCTGGCCTGGCCGGTCTCGGAGTCCAGGGTCGGCTTGATCCGGGTCGCGTCACGCAGGAGACCGGCGACTCGGTGATCGCCATGGTCGCTCGCGAGTACGGGCATCGTCACGGTAACGGTCGCGATGCCTTCGTACAGATATGGGCTGACGTGCCCGACGTTCTTCGCCGCCGTGGCCGCCGCCTCGACGTCGGCCAGCTTCGACGCGTAGTGCGCCAGCATCGCGGAGTCCGCCGGTCCGGGGCTGTCACCGACATCCTTGGCTGCAGCGGCCATCGCCGCCTTCGCGTCACTGATCTTCTGGTCGGTTGTCGACGGCAGATTCCCAACGGACAGATCTCCCGCTTTGATGTGGTGGTTCACGCTCTTCGCGGCCGCGATGATCTTGTCGGCGAGCTCGTGTTGCTCGTCGACCGGCAGCCGTCCATGGACGACCTGCTCGACCTGGACGGGCGCTGTCTCCTTGGTGACGTTGATGGCGTCGAGCAGTTTCTCTTCCGCCTCCTCGCTGACCAGCGCGTGCAGCACGGTGCGTGGACCTTCGGCGCTGGCGTAGCTCACCAGGGTGGCACTCGAGGCGTGCAGGTCTGTCCCGCCCACCAGAATCGGCTCGCCGAAGGGCTTGCCGACGTCCGGCGTATCGGGGATAGGTGTGAGCGGCTGATCGCCTGTTTCCGTGGAGCTGCCCACTTCGACCGGCGCATGCGCATCAGCGGAGACCACCTCATCAGAAGGCTCCGGCTCGGCCGCCGGGGTCGAAGGCGTGATCGAGTAGCTCGCGTGAGCCGTCTTGGAGTTGGTGCCCATCAGGTCTTCCCCGCGTGCTGAAGGGCCGCGGCGTTCTCCAGCTTCAGCTCACCGAGGAAGAACGCCGCGAAATCCTTACGCAGGTTGTTCTTGCGCTCGACCGCGTAGTCGAGGAAGGCTTCAGCGACCTGTTTCGTGGTCACCGAGGTTTCGGCGATGCCATGGTGTTTGGCCGCCCTCGAACGCATCGCCGGAGCCCACTTCATCTGCTTCTGCGCGGCGCCGGCGTAGGCCGCAGACCGCAGCAATCCGCGCCACTCCGCGTCTGGAACCGATTCGAGGTGCTTGATCACCGAGTGGGCGGCCGCGGGGTTGACCCGGACTCCTTTGGCGAGCTTGCCCGCCTTGAAGGCGTCGTACGCCTGGTGGTAGACGGCCGTCGTGTTGTTCGGCCGGAACGACATCGACAGCTTGTCCTGGCCGTAGAACTTGAACGACTGCCCGTGGTCGATCGGGACGAGGCCGCCCTCCCCTGTCCGGAGGACGTTGCCGGTGTGCGGATCGTGGTTCCCCAGAGCCCAACTTGCGACGTGCAGGCGGACGATGTCGTCGACGTCGGTCTGCGACCAGGTGGAGGGGTTGCCGGACATCTCGGTCGCGCCGACGAGCATCGGCTGCACGGAGGCCGGCTTTCCGTTGATCTTGGTGGCGAATACGGGGACCACAGGCAGACCTGCACGGTGAAGTGCTCGCGAAGTAGCGGCCTCGGCTGCGACGACCGCGCCGCCTCGTGGAGTCGCTTCTCCTTTCGCGAGCCACGTTTTGCCGTCTGGCCCGGTGTGCAGCGTCTTCGGATGCGTGCCGCCGAGATGTGCGGGTTTGCCGGCACCGAAGTCCCAAGCCTCGACAGCAGACGGATCGACCGACTTCGGCAAGGCCGCGAGAGCGGCTTTGGTCTGCTTCAGCGCTGAGAGCACCTCGGCGTGCTGGCGGCCGAACGCACTCCTCGGTGCCGCCAAGATCGGTGCCTTCGCGACCTTGGGTGGCAATGACTTCGTGCTGTTCTTGAGAGCCACCTTCTCTTGCAAGCTGTGCTTCAGCGACGCGACCGCCGCGGTGGATCCATAGGCTTGGTGGACCAGTATCGACTTGCAGAGAGACTTCGTCGCAGCTGCGGCTTGATCGGTTGAGAGGAGGCCGGTGGAGACGACGAAGGCTCGCAGGTCCTTCAGTTCCTGTTGGTCTGCCCACGGCGCGATCTCGGTGTGCGCGACTTGGAGGGTCACGTTGTGCGCGAGTGTCGGCTCGACCGGTTTCCAACCGCCCATGTCCATGTAGGTGACGCCCGCCTGGTGCGAGTGGTCGAGGAACTTGCTCATCGCCGCGATGCCGCCTGGTTCGGCGAGGCTGGGCAGGCCACCGGGACCAAGTGCTTTTTGCAGCTCGGCGATGTTGGCTTCGAACGTCACTTTCGTTGCTGCGCGCTCGACGGCGAGGTGCTCGAGGTCGAGCCGTTCCTGCTTCTCGGTCGACGCACGCAGCAGCTTCAGAACCTGGTGGGCATTGAGTACCTTGGCCTGGAAAGGCGCGATCTGGTCGTGGTCCTTCGCAGCTTGTATCGCGGCGGAGAGTTCATGTGGACCGATGTCGGTGAACGCCTGGTCGACTTGATGCTTCGCCGCGGAACGTATCGTCTCCAGGTCATCCAGCGCGGGGTTGTGGGCGGTCGCCAGCTTGTTTTCCGCAGCGATGAGAGTCGCGACGAGGTCGGGATCAGCCCACGAGCCGTTGACCTTGGCTGTCTCGACAGCACCCGCGGCCGAGTTGATCGTTTCCTGCGCCGCCTGGACCTCGGCAGCGGTCGGCGTCCAGGATGTAAACCCCGGAGGCACGCTGTGGCTTGGCGTTGCGACCAGGCTCGCGTCGAGTTGCTGCCACTGCTCCAGCGTCTTGCCACCGACTGTTTCGCCGGAGCACAAAGCCACGAATCTGTTGATAGCGACGCTCTGGATCGTCTGCTTCGTGATCGCGTCGTCCGGATAGGACGGATCGAGCCAGTGCACCAACGGGTTTCCCGTGGTCTCGGACAGTCCCACCAGTGCTGGGTGCTTGAATCCGTGCGCTATCGCGAGCTCCTTGAGCTCGTCCTGGGTCATGCCGTTCAGGAACAGCTCGCACTGAGTGTGCAGGGCGTCCTCGAACTCAGTTGGGTCACCGCTGAGTTTCGCGATTTCCGCTTGCGCCTCGTGGACCGCCTCCACGAACATCGCGTACCGTTCTCCGATTTCATCGGGCAGGTCGAGCGTCGTTGGCTCGAAGGGGTTCTCGGGATCAACTCCGTTGAGGGCGAAGCCTTCGACGACCGACAAGGCGATTTCAACATCAGTCCACTTCGGACCGTCCTCGAGTGGCAGCCCCTCGGAAGCTGAAGGGCCGACAACGTAGGCCGCGTGCTTGGTTTTGGAATTCGTTCCCATGGAGACTCGATCAGCCGGCGCTACCGAGCAGGCCGTCGAGCTGGAACTGGACAGCGGCAGCGAGATCAGGCGCCGAGGGGATGAGGTCGATGCGTGCGGCGGGGGCGGTCAGCGAGTTCTCCCAGATCTCCATGTGAGCGGGGAGATCGTCCTCCGAGGTCGAAGCGATGCGTTCGCGCCAGGTGAGGCAGCGTTGATACTCCCGCGGGACCCATTCGATGTGCCGGTCGATCCGACCGTCGTCTCCCTGATCGATACCGAGCACCGCGACGACGGTCGTGGCAGCCCCGTATTCGGGCGACCAGCCGAGCAGAATCCAGAGTGTCCGCTGCATCAGTTGCCTCCTTCGGGCAAGAGCGAAGCCAGGTACCGCACCGAACTGGCGAAGGCGTCCGGGATGCGGGCTTTCAGGTCCTTGCGCCCTTCCGGAGTCATCACGGCACCGTGGAGCGCGTACTGCGCCGGGTTCTGGCTGACGAGAATCAGCCTGGTGCCGAACAGTTCGACGGCGGCGGCGATGCGGTCTTGGCGGGACAGGCCGGTGATGATGACCGGGAGGCCGTCCGGGATGTTCTCCGCAAGCCAGGTGAGACCTGGCAACGCCCAGGTTTCCCAGTTCTTGTTCTCCCGCACGGTCTGGATGTTGATCGCGATGGCGGGCGGAGCGGTGTCAGCGATCCACGCGGCGTACCGCTGGAGGTCCTCGAGCCGGAACCAGTAGAGGTTCGGGACGGCCGGCATACCGGCCCGGACGAATTCCTCCGCGAGCAGCAGCGACCTGCGCATGTTGATCAAGTGTTCGGCGCGCGGCCAGTTGCCGTAGATCGAGTAGTTGGGGGCCAGGACGAGATCGAACTCGAGCGTCGCCAGCCGCTCGAGCAGCCGATCGCGGTGCCGTGCTGTCCAGAACGCCTCGACCAGCGGGTCCTCCCCGTACCCCGAGAGAACGGTCAGCGTCGTGGCCGGGAGGCCTAGCACCTCGGCGGCCGTCATTGCTTGATCCCACCGCGGATAGATGGCGTGCGTCTGCGGAGAGAACACGCGACGAAGCCCGACGGCGTAGGCGGGCCAGCCCAGCGCGGCATCGAGGTCGCCGGCGCCGGATCCGTCGACCTGCGGGATGAAGGAGGGCAAGCCTTCGGGCAAGCGGCCGCGGAGGACGACGTCGTCGAATTCGAGGGTCTCCCCGACATCGGCCATCCACGCCTTGATGTCGGTTCGGGAACCGCATCGAACCGGGCAGCTCGAGCACGCGGTTCCCGTCTGCGCGGTCTCTGCGCGTGCGCAGCCGCAGTAGCTGCAGTCCGAATTGCACCCGGAACAGAGCGGCGCGATCACCGCACCGGGCTCGGCATCGGTGCCCGAGTACCAGGGGCAGCGCCTGCAGTCGCACCGCGCGGCCGGCGCGGCGTCGGTGGGCAGGCCGAGGAAGACGGACAAGAGACTCACTCCGTTCCGGTGAGTTGATCGGTTAGAAGGCGGAGCGACGCCAGATCGTGCGCGGAGAGCCGAGCGCCGCGAGCCAGCGCGGCGGTCAGGACGCGAAGGCTGGCGAGGGTTTTGTCGACAAGTCGTTGTTCCACCAACGGAACGGAGTCAGCGGTCACCGGTGAGTCGGCACGGAGCTTGTCTGCACGGGAGCTGTCTGCCTGTTCATGCAGCTGCTCTGCTTCGGCAAGAGCTTCTTCAGGAGTGACCGTCGGGTCGGCCGCAGCGCTCAAGGCCGAACTCAACAGCCGGGTCCGGTTGGTCTTCTTCACCGCGGCCCAGATGTCCTGTGCGGCCTGCGCTCGCCCGCGGTTGAGCTCGATGAACCGGATGCGGGTGTTGAGGCTGATCTTGGCCTCGTCCATCTCGTCGGCGATCTCGCGGGGCATCTCGGCGAACGCGCGCACCAGCTCCCGCGCCTTCCGCGGGGTCAGCTGCAGGCCGAGGCGGGACAGGACCTGAGACCACGGCGCCGCGCACTTCTTGTCGGCGCCACGGATCCGCTCCATGGCAGAGAACCGGGCGATCGGGTCATCGATGGCGTAGACGTCGGCGGGAACCTTGTAACCGTGGGCGATCAGCTTGCCCAGCAGCACCGCGCAGCGATCGAGGACGAGCGCGGCCGCCAGCTCGCCGGGGCGCAGGTTCTCGCGAGCGAGGTTCTCGACCAGCTGCCAGACCCGGCGTTCCTCATCTGACAGCGGTCCGGGGCAGATGACCGCCGGGAGCGCGGTGAAATGCGGGTTGTCCGGCTTGTGGACCGCGCCCCACCGGCAGGCCCTCAGTCGCCGCTCCCCCGCCGTCAGCCTCATAGCGGGCGCCTTGTCGTCGCCGGCGTCCATCTCCTCGACGAGAACCGGTTGAAGGACGCCGACGGTCGCGATGGAGGAGATCAGGTCAGCGAGTTCTTCCGGCGCGGTGCTGTCGCCGGGCGCGCGTCCCTGCGAGTCCGTGAACGGAGTTCCTTCGCCTCGCAGCGGAAGCAAGGTGAACCGGCGCTGACGCAACCGGGACGAGAAGCCGAGCTGCTCGACGAGGTCGACCGGTGCTCGCGCTTCCATCACGATCCACCGGCCTTGGGCCAAGCGAAAACGGGTACCAGCGCGCCGCTCTCGGCGAGCAGTGGCAGCGCGATCTCCGCTGTCGGCCCGGGGTTTCGGAGCCTCTGCAAGGTCGTGCCCAGTGCGCACACGCGATCGCCAGCGAGCGCCAGGCCGTGCATCGCTTGTGCGTAGGCCCTCAGGTCCGCGAGCCGACGCTCGAGGACGTGCTCGGCAGCGCCGGACAGGACGATGAGAAGGCGCGGGAAGCGCGCGTACCGGGTTCGCCATGCGGGACGCCCAGCCGAGTTCGGCTTGCCGGGGATGTAGTCGTGGTACTGGACGTAGGAGCGGATCTTCTGCGAGAGCCGGGCGACGGGCATGGTCGCGCGGTCCAGCTCGATGAAGAACGTGCGCTGCGACCGCCGACCGTCTCCATCGAGGACGTAGTCGAGGACCGCGTCCGCGATGACAACGCCCTGGCGCCGCCCACGGCCGTCTCGAAACCGGTGCGCGACCTCCGGCGTCCACGACAGCGGCCCGCACTCGTCCCCACGCCGGCGGGCCGCCGTCGTGAAGGCGAGCCCGGTTTCGACGACGTCGAGCGCGTGATCCTGCAGCAGCTCCACCGCAGCCGCCCGCGGGATCCGGTACGGGCGCGCATCCACTCGCCCGGACTCCTCGACCAGTTCCGCGCCGCTCTCGGTGACGTACCAGGTCCGGGGAGCGTGGTGTCGGTGCAAGCCGTCGGCAAGACCGTTTGCTTGCAGGGCAAGGAGTTTGTGCTGCACGGTGCGAATCGGCGTGGCCGGTGCGATCAACTGTCGCATCTGCTCCGTGGAGACCATGCGATGCCAGTAGAGAGCTACGAGCGCCTCGCGCTTGAACGGGTCGAGTCGCTGCATAGGTCACTCCACCGTCGACTCGGGTGCCGACAACTCGATGCCTGCACCGCTCCCGCGGGAGGGAGGCCGCCCGCGCCGCGAACGAGGTGCCAGCTGGTTGCCGCGCAAGGCGTCGAGGATGCGGTCGTCGAGATCCTCGAGTTCGTCGAGCACCTCGCCGATCGGCCTGCGGGTCAGGTTCCGATCGAGGCACCGGTCGACGTCGTCGTCCCACTCGGGGTGGAAGTGGTCGGCGAATTCGTCGTCCACGTGGAGTCCCCGGATCTTGAACGGCGTGGTGCGCTGGCCGCCGAGCGTCACGGTGACGACGTGGTGGAACTGCTCGAGCTCGGTAATCGTCGCGGGCTGGACGAGGCCTCCATACTCGCGGGCCACGGTCCGGGCGCCGTCGATCGCCGCGGCGCTGGTCATCAGGAGCGACTGGTTCTGCAGCAACGCCCTCCGGGTCTCCGGCGCGAGACGGTCGGGCATCTGGTTCATCGCATGCAGCGCGACGCGGTACTTCCGCAGCTGTTCCAGGATCGCGGCGAGGTATCCGCGCGACGCTCCGTCGACCGCGGCGAGCTCGTCGACGAAGGCGTCGCACCTGCGGCGCTGATCGACCGGTGTGTCCGCGCGCGAGCGTCCGGCGCGGAACAGGTCGTAGATCATGAACGAGGTGATCAGCTTGTTGGTCTCGCCGGTGCCGGTGGTGCAGACGAAGACGATCTTTCCGGTGTCCATGGCCCGGCGGACGTTGTACGTCGTGACCGACGAGCCGAGGAAGGCGGACAACGTCGGGCTGGTGCGCAGGCGGTTGATGATGTTCGTGACCACCGTGGTCGCATCCGGTGCGAGCTTCGTGAACGAGTCCGTCCAGTAGCGTCGGATGCTCGGCTTCAGAACGCGCAAGACCTCGTCACGCCAGGCGTCGTCGTCGAGGAGCGTCGGGATCTGGAAGATCGTCGGCGCGCACTCGGCGGGCAGCCGCATCGCGAGATAGCAGAGCGCCTCGCACGCCTTGGTCAGAATCGACTTCGCCCGCGGCGCAGAGTCTCCCCATCCCAGCGCCGTGGCGAACGAGGTGACCACGGCGTCGACGCGGTCCTCGATGTCCTCTTCGGAAAAGCCCTGCATGCTGAGCGGGTTCCAGCCGGGCAGCCGCTTGTCCCTTCCTCGGACGTCGAGGTTGACCTCCCACAACCGATTTCGTAGCTCAGGATCTGAGAGGTACGGTTTCGCGCGTTTCCAACCGTCAGCGTGCGGATCCAGGAACCAGACCCCGCCACCGAGCCGGGCGATCTCGATCGCCTGCGCGAGCGCTTCCTCGGTCTTGCCGAAGCCGGCCTTCCCGAACCGCGCCGAGAACAGCAGCTCGCGGATCGGCACCCCGACGAGCCGGTCCTCGCCGTTGAGGTCGGTGACATAGCCGAGCCGAACCAGCCCCGCGCCGGGCTTGTATCGCGGGATCTCCCTGGGAGCGGGCATGACCCAGCCCCGGCTGCGCGCGATCACCGGCGACAGGCAACGCCCGGATGGCGGCTTCAGCAGCGCCGCGATCTCGCTGGCCGTCACGTAGGAACGGCTGCGCGGCTTCGCCAAGCCGGTGTCGAACCGCCGGTCGAAGAACCTGCGGATGAGGATCGTGTCCGCGCCGAAATGCCAGCCCAGCACACGCGGCCCTCGAGCTCGCCAGTAGTTGTCGCCGCGGTAGACGTCGAAGGCGCCGATCACGCTGCGCAGATGTGCCTCGGCTCGGCCGGGGATCTCCGAACGGCAACGGATCAGCAGCTGGACCGCGAAGACCGGCTCGTCCGTGGCGAACTTGTTCGGTACTGGCGCGACCGCTCGTGCCGCGGGCCGGCGGGCTCCGCGCGCCGTCGGCACGAACTCGCCGGCGATCTCGCCGGCGGCCTGAACGAGCGCTCCCGCTACTGTCCCTTCCTGCTTTGCGGTCCGGTGAGCAAAGTGGCGGATCCTCGCGGGTGTCAGCGGGATCAGGTCGAGGCAGACGTCGACCGTCTCGCCGAGGTCGGGCCGGACATCGCCGAGCGCGTTCGCCAGAGCCTGCAGCGGGTCGTCCGGCCGGAGCGGCAGCGCCTTAAGCGCGAGGTGAGCCGGGCGCGCGAGAACCAACTCGGCGCGCGCCACATGTACCTGCGCACCCTCAGCGGAAGGAGACGTCTCCTCGCTTCGGCGTGCCCAGAGGTCTCGCAAGAAGTTCATCGTGCTCCCCCGCTCGCACGGAGGTCATCTCGCCCTCGTCCGTGGTCCCGGGAGGTATCTCCTCGGTCGTCCGCGTCGCGGCGGATTTCGACTTCCGGATAGGTCAGCTTGTTGATCACACCAGTGATCGACTCCCGGCCCTCCACGCTCATCGTCAGCTTCCCGAACACCTCGTCGGTGCTGAACCGCACCCGGACACCGACCGCCGACTTCGGCACCCAGCCGTGCACCGGGCGCACCCGGCCGAGCTGGTGCGCAAACGCCAGAACACCCTGGAGCGACGGGTCGAACGTGGCGGTCGGGAGGAGGTCGTAACTGACTCTGGAGCGGAGGTGGTGGGAACGGAAGTGTCGGTGGAGGACGAAGACCGCGATCAGGATCGCGACCACCGCCGTGGTCACCCACCACAACGCGGGCTCGGCGAGCACGTGGTGGAGATCGAGCGCCTTCGGCGCGCTGGTTCCCTGGATGGCCTGACGGCCATGGGGGAACAAGTCGGCATTCCCGGCTGGCCTTGCCCAATGGCGTTGACCAGTGGAAATCCGCAAACCTCGGAGACGCGCGAACGCTGAGTCGATCGCAAGACCAACCGCAATCTCATTGCGAAGCATCATCATGACCAGGACATGCGCCGACACAGTCCCGTTCAATGCAGAAGTACGTCCACGACCACGTACGTCCCAGCGGCGTCAGTGGCCAGTCGGAATTCCCCGTGGACGGCCAGTTCGATTTCCCCGGCTGGCGGCCAGTTGCACGGTCGGTGATCGCAGCAGGTTCGTCGGCCGGCGCGGCCGTGCTAGTCATGCCGCGAAGCTGATCGCGCCTCGACCGCCAGCACGGCGCGGCGCGGTAGCACGGGGATCCGTCAGTTGCCAAGGTCGTGGGACCGCCGTGTTGCCAGCGACAGGATCACCTTGCAGCTCGGCGTCGTTGTAAGAACACGTTCTCGATGGCGGCGCCCGCGCGTCAGCCTCCCTGCCGCTAACGCTCTCTTCTGCCGATGACAGGTTGTTCGCCGACGGGTGGTCAGGTGGAGCAGCGGTAGCGGTCATAGGCCTCATCGGTTGGTGACGCCGCCGCGTCGGCTGGCAGTCGGGTCTGTCCCGGATTGAACTTCCGCGGTGACGTTGCCGTCGTTGGCGGAGGTCCACCCGAGCGCTGCGCGGCACCTGGTGGGCTCGCCGGGCGCGTCGTGGTCAGTTCGAAGCGATCTGGTGACCATCGGGGAAGTCGGTGGAGCGGGATAGCTCCGCCCACTCGTGCAGGTCCTTGTCGACCGCCGCGCGGCCGGCCGTGACCAGTCGCAGCGCATCTGAGCCCAGTACCAGATGCACGGGTGGCTTCTCGGCCTCCAGGACCTTCAGGACGGCCTCTGCCGCTTTGGCCGGGTTACCCAGTTGGTTGCCGCTGGCCGCCTGCCGGGTCGCACGAATGGGTTCGAACAATGTGTCGTAGTCCTGAATGGATCGTTGCGTGCGGACCATCGATCGGCCCGCCCAGTCGGTGCGGAACGAGCCGGGTTCGATGATCGTCACGTGCACGCCGAAGTCCGCGACCTCCTTGGCGACGGTCTCCAGTATGCCTTCCACGGCGTACTTGCTGCCGCAGTAGTAGGCCAGCCCGGGTACGGTCATCAGCCCGCCCATGGAGCTGACCGCGAACACGTGCCCCGCACGACGCTTGCGCATGAACGGCAGTACCGCCTGGACCGTGGCGGCCACACCGAACACGTTGACGGCGAACTGCGCCCGGAGCTCGGAGAGTGGTGATTCCTCGAACACTCCCTCGTGTCCATAGCCGGCGTTCGCGATGAGCACGTCGATCGGTCCGACCTGCGCCTCGATCTCACCCACGAGGGAGAACACGGCGGCGTCGTCGGTGACGTCCAGCTGACGCGCGTGCGCACGTCCCGGCGCGAGCGCTTCGAATGCCGCGACGTCCTGCGCCCGGCGGGTCGTGCCGACGACGGTGTGCCCGGCGTCGAGCGCCCCTTGGGCGAACGCCCGGCCGAGACCGCTGCTGACACCGGTGATCAGGAAAAGCATGGCTACCCTCCAGGTAGGACGCGGCACCAGATCTCGACCATCGTTTCGGTCGTGCGATCCAGGCCGCCGGGTTGTGTTGACGCGTGGTAGAAGTTGCGTTCGGTCATCCAGCACAGGGCCTGGGCGAGCGCCGCCGCGCCGGTCGGGCCGTCCTCGTCGGGCAGGCCGGCCGCTACGAGGACACGAGTCATGGCCTCGGTGTTGTTGGCGATGGTGTCGCGCCACAGGCGGGCGATCTCGGGCACTTCGGGGCCGAACTCGACCGCCGCCCGCATCACGAGTCCGTGCTCACGCCAGGTGCCGGCCGTGTTCTCCACAGCCCTTCGCACGGTGTCGTGCGTGGGCAGGCCGGGGTCGGCGGACTGATCGTCCATGTGCAACCGGGCGACGGTGCGTGCGACCAGTGCGGCGAGAACCTCCTGTTTCGACCCGAAGTAGAAGTACAGCGAGCCGCGGGAGATGCCCGCCCCCTTGGCGATCGACTCGACGGTCATCGGCTCGATGTGCTCCCGTTCGAGCAGCACCTCGGCGGCGTCCAGGATCGCCTGTTCCCGCAGATCGCCCTTGCTCGGCGTTTCACGACGTTTCGGTGCCACGACACCACTATGACACAGTGCAGAGAAAAATCGGCACTGTGTCGAAAATATTCTGCGTGACGTAGACCGCGCTGCTTGCGTCCGGCTCGAAGCCTCAGCTCGGGAAGTGACTACGGCCGGCAACAGATCTCGGCGGGATGACGATGGCTCGGGAGCACTCGGGGGAGTCTCACACCGAGGACACGCCCGTGGCTGGGTTCTGCGGCCGACCATCGATCAGGTCACTGCTCACGCAGGCAGGCACGGGCAGCTCGCCCCCGAGGCTCGCCGCATATCGAACATCCGCTCATGCCGCAGGTCGGGCGTTGAGAGAGCGTGCGCGCGCCGAGGGGAGCGTCTTCAACTGGGCTTCGGTGAACGCGGGGTGGTAACGGGGGACGCTGAGTGGCGACTGGTTCCCTGGAGCTGGCCTCGCGTGCTCATCGACGATGCGGTGTCTCATTCACCGTCGTGCACACCGGATGGCTTCGGCTCAGGCGTTGCCGCGCGAACGATGCTCGATCCCTGGAGTTGCCAGCCAGAAGGTAACTTCGCCGGTTTACTGAACGATGACGCATCCGCTGTGGCGCCGGTGAGATCGATCTCGGGTGGCTCCCAGCCGCGCCTCTGCATCTCTTCGGCTGTGTAGCGGTCCATGTCGAATACGCAGTCGTCGAACTCGATGCCTGACTTGAACGTCGTCTGTGACAGGTCCGCCTTGCCGGCGAATTCCGACTGAGTGAAGTACGCGCCGCCCGCGAAGGTAGCGTCCTGCAGGCAAAGTTTATAGAACACGCAGCGGGTGAAGCTGGCCCGGTCGAGGAAGGTCGCACCTTCCATCCTCGCGACGATGCCGAATGACGTGTCGAAGAACCACACCTCGTCGTGGAACGTCGCGTCCATGAACTTCGGCGTGGAGATGAACTGGGCATCGTGAAAGAGCGCCTTGCCGATCGCACACCCCGTGAGGTCGAACTCGATCAGGGTCGCTCCCCGGAGATCCAGGTCGTACGGTTGATCGCGGAGCAGGTTGGCGAGAAGGTGCTGGACGGTGATCCGGACCTGCCACTCCTCGTGCTGCCGCACATCGGAAGCAGCAGGAAGCCGGTATCGCCCGTTCTTGAGTTGCTCCGGGACGAGATAGGGCATCCGCAGGTAGGAACAGAGCACGTTGATCACAACCGCGCGGCGACCGACGTCATCCCGCGCCAGCCGTTCGAGTGCGTAGAGCCCGCCGAGTCGGACCGGTGCCTTGTCAGACCCGATCTGTTCCACCGCTTGGACGTAAAGGTCAGTCAGCCGCCGCTCACGCGAGTCGAGTTTTGCGGCGTCCGCAGCTCTAGCACTCTCGTGCAGCTGAATCTCTGTGGACCGCTGCCTGCGGGCAGCCATCCACAGAGCGAACACCCCACCGGTTCCCACGCCGACAGTCAGCGCGGTACGGATCGCCTCCAGCTGGGCTTTCGCCTGCTCAGTGCTCGCTTGCCTGCCCAAGACGACCAGCAACAACCAAATCGTCCCGCCCGTCAGCAGAATTGCGGTGGCAGCAGCAGCCGCTACCCACCACCACTTGAGAACAGGAAGCCGGTGCCGCGCTCGTTCCACCCCATCGGTCACGTCTCATTATCGCCCATCGGGCACGCCGTAACAGATCCTGCCCCTGGCAATTCCGTGCCTATGGATCAACGAGCGCGGCCACTCCTCGCCAAACGTCCGCTCATGCCGCCGGGCGGTCGTTCAGGAACGCGGCGGCCCAACGAACCGCGTAATAACCCGTTCCACTTCTGCGCTGGGTGTCGGTGGTCCCACGACTGGCAACATGGCGGTCCCTCGGCCTTGGCAACCGACAGATCGAAGCAACTCCAGCCGACGGCCGGGCAGCTCTCCACGGGGCTACGGCCACGTCTGTCGAGAGCCACGCTGTGTAACCGGGCGCGCGGCCAGATAGCTCCCCGCTAACTGGCCGCCAGCGGGGAGTTCAAACTTGCCACAACCCAGCGGTTCCAGCATCGTTGTGAACAATCGGCGCACGTGCTGCGTTACTCGCGGTAGCTACCGCCCAAAGCTGGGGGCGTCCTCATGACCCGGGCAGCATCAGCTCGTCAAGCGGCTGAAACCGGACCGGATCATCCACGATGCCCGGCTTTCCGGGCGATCGACGGATGAAGCCTTCGACGAGAACGGCGCGGCCTGCGTTGTGCCATTCCCACGCCTCACGGTAGACCTCAAGGTGGAGCCGCACCCTGACTTCCGATGATCGACCTCGGCGTATTGTCGAAACGGCGATTTCCCCGAATGGATCATCCCGATCTTCATGTCTGAATTGGACGATGGTGCCGGAGAAAACCTGCCGAGAAGGAACGTTTTGCTGACGCAGACGTTCCGCAACGAGCTGAACAAGGTCGACTGCCTCAGCACTGATCGATACCTGGCGCGGCATGGTATCGGGAGCAGGTACCGCGGGCGCCCAATCCACGGTGGTTTCGAACTCACCAATCGCACTTTCGTCGAGAACGTTGCCCAACGCGACACAGAATTCGCGACTCACGCCTCGATACACCAGTTCGTGAAGGTTGTCGGTACTCGGCATCTTGCCAGGCCCTGAGACGAGGTCATGCACGGCCTGCATCGACTGCGCGAACGTCCGCACCACGCGACGCTCAAACGGCTCGGGCGCAGCATTGTGACGGACAGGCTCCGAGAGATCGTCGTACAGCGTCGGCTGGTTTGACGCTGGTTGCTCAGGATCCGAAACGGGCACTAGCACCGGTATGATGAACGAGCCTCGCTCGGTGTGCCCCATGAACGCCTCACGGATCACCGCATCACCGATACGTGAGTAACTGCCCGCGATCTGAGCACGTTCCCAACGAGCTGTCGTTGCTGCCGCGCGCAGCATCTTCCGTGCAGAGCTGATCAGCTTTGTCGCCGCCTCAAGGGGAATCTTGTCAACGATGCGGTCGTCGTTAACTGCCCGCAGATGCGTCACATCGAAACGCGCGTGCCGCACTGCGTTGGCAGTGACCTTGAATTCTCGACGTTCAACGAGTGCAAGTCTGGTCAGCACTGAGCCGATCAACACATCATCCGGGTCGTATGGCACTCCGATTCGGCTTTCGCCCTTCGTCCAAAGCGTTCCACCCGAGCCTGGCGGGCTGGACGACCACCCGTGGGCTTTGAGATAGCTCACCAAATCGACCAGCTTCGGCAGGGTGACGGTGTCAGACAACCACACCGCCTCCTCCCGACCCGTCGAAGCTGGCCTCGACGTCCCCAGCCCACAGTCGCAGTGTGTCGGCCGTCAATCTCTGCGCCTTCGGAACGACGATGTTCTGCCCGTCGGGAAGCGTGTCGACGCGAACCCAAAAGGCGGCAGCACGATGCAGTGTCGCCTCGTCGTTATGATGCAACCATGAGACCTGGTCGTCCGGGTCGACGATCACCAGGACGAAGTACACGGGAACCCCGGAGCGCCTCCAACGCTGGCGCCATGCCTCCTCAATCGGCCAAGTCGCGGTCGACCCACCCTTGAGCCGAAACTGGCCAGTGCATTTAACCTGAACCCGAGCTGATGCGATTTCGAAATCAACACTGCCGTCGACTGCGAGCACGTCCTCGTCGGGGCTTGTTTCCTGGAATCCGACTCCAGCCTGGCTGCACACAGCGCGAACATAGGCGACGCCGAACCTCGACTTGGCCCGGTTGGGGTCCAAGGTCGCCACACCAAGCCGCGAACGGCTCCCGCCATCAACCATGATCGCCATCGTCTTGCATCGTCAGCCCGTTTTATAGCCATCGTTTGCGTGAACTACCGCAGATCGTTGGTACATTCGGACTATCGAGTTCGACGGGCGGAGGGCAACTTCGGCTAGCGCAAGACACGTACGCCGCCGGCGTAGGCACCGACTTCAACTGCGTCGAGTCGAACTTCTGAGCCGCTTTCGGGCGCATTGATCATCTTGCCACCACCGATGAAGATGCCGACATGGTGGATGAGGCCGGGGCTATAGAAGACAAGATCACCCGGCTGCAGCCCGCCGAGACCGGCTTCTCTCGGTATGCGAGTCCCTGCCACGAATTGCGCTCGACTGTTGTGCGGCAAGGCGATACCGACCTTGGCGTAGGCGAAGAGAACAAGGCCGCTGCAGTCAAAGCCGATCTTGTTGTAGTCCCCATGCCGGTCGGCGACGCCGCCGTCCCGGATACCGCGGCTGGGTCCAGCGGCCGTACCGCCGCCCCAGGCGTACGGCACGCCGAGCTGCGACATGGCGGCGTCGATGACGATCTTCGCTGCTCCAGAGGCATTGACGGGCGGTTGGAGGTCAACCGCGTCGTAGCGCTCAATGTTGGCGAGCACCTGGGCCACGTAGGCCGCACTGGCGTTGTACCTAAGGAGCGCAGCCCGCAGCTGCCCTTGGTCCTTAAGGTCGCGAGGGCCGGTCCCGCACAGGTAAGCAGCGGCGCCGAGAGCGGCGTCGAAGGCGTTGTGCGGGTCGCGGGCGCCGTCGTCGTTGCCGTCTTGTTCGACGCCGGCCCAGGTGGTCGTGAGAAACTGGAACGGGCCAGCGGCGCGTGCGAAGGTCCCGTCGGGATTTCGGATAGGAGTGCGGTTGCCGCCGACCCCGCTGCCGTCGAGAGGGGGGCCCAGGATCGGTGGGCTGATGTCCCCATTGGGCGCGATCGTCCGGCCGGACGCATGGCGGGATTCGACTTCGGCGATGCCCGCAAGGATCGACCAGCGCATCCCGGCACAGGCGGGCCTGAGGCCGCCGATGCGCTGCGCCGCCTGCTGATAGGCGGTAAGCATGACGTCCGGAATGCCGGGCACGTGTCCTGGCGTCGAGCTTGAGCCGTCTGCTCCCCCTGCGATGACGACGATGATCAGCACGGCGACGAGCATGCACGCGATTACGGGCCCGAGCAGCAGAAAGAGAGCGAGACAGCCCCATCGTTTCGGATGTTCGCGGACCTCGTTGCGGACGTGCTCGGCGAGTTGGAGGGCGAGCAGCGGGTTCATGACCGGTGCTCGTTCAACCTGGTACGCAAGCGTTGCGACCACGTCGGCGTGATCGGCAGCATCCCGGGCGGCAGCGGTATCGGCTCCGGGCTCTGGCTGCGGGCCGTTCTCGGCCCCGTGCTGTCGGGAGCGGGAGCCGCGAGGTCGGTGCCGGTGAACTCGGGAGTGGCCGAAGTCCTGGCGGGCTGAGGTGCAACCGGCGACTCGCCAGACGGACGGCGGCTACCGAGAACCGACGCCGCGGTGGTTGCGACATTCACCAGCGGGCTTGCGGCGGCGCCGAGGTTTCCGGCGTAGGTAGAGGCGTAGGCCTTCACGGCGCCCGCCTTGCGCCCAAGTGCTGCCTTGGCCGCGGTACCCCGTGCGGTGAGGGCGGTGCGCGCGCGGTTCGCAGCCGCGGGCCAGGACACCGGGGCGCCCAGGGTGAAGGAGACGGCCTTGCTGCCGGCCCTCCCGCCTAACTTGCCTGCAGTCACCAGCCGGTTCTTCAGGTCGTTCGCCGGGGCTATGGCCTCAGTGAAGGCGCCAGCGCCGGTCTTGATCGTCCGGCTGATCCGATGTGGTCCAGGCTCGACGACGGGCAAGGGCATGGATTTCGGCCCGCTCCGTGGCCTGCCGAGTCGCTGGACACCGGAGTTGACGCTGGACCGGATCCGCTGAATGTTCGCCATGAGCCTTTTGCGGAACAGGAAGCCGGAGAAGACGACGATGTCAATGACGGCGAACTTGACCAGTTGCGGGCCGAGGTCGGCGAGCATGAGCGAGCGCAAGAGAACGGTCATGACGGCGATGAAGAACATGCCCATCAGGAGCTTAGCGATGGTTCCGGCGATCGAGCTGATGCGGTAGGCCAGCTGGTGCTGCAGTTGCGGGATCAGGGCTGCGATCAGGGCCAGGCTGAGCAGGAGGCCTTCGAAGAGCAGGAAGTACGGGGCAAGGATCTGGATCGCGTTGAGGCAGATGGTGAGGATCGCGAACAGGATCATCGCGACGGCGTACAGCCAGGCACCGAGCATGCGGTCGCCGTCGGCGACCTCGTTGTACTTGCCGTACTCGCTAGGGCATCCGGCCAGCTCGCGGGCCGGTGTGCTGTCTTTGCCGGACCAGGGACCCTGGTCGAGGATCTGTTTGATCGAGTACTGGCAGGCACCCGTGCCCTGTTTGCCGGAGACCGGCGTCCCGTAGTTGAGGGTCTCCCAGGGCGCGATGAGCAAGTTGTCGATGAGGGCTTGCCCGATCGGCGCCGCGGGGTTTCCAGTGCCGCCGGGTTGCTTGCCCATGATCACTGCGCTGACGTCGGCGCCGAGATCGCGGCTGAGACTGAGCACTCCCCCGTCGCCGACGAGGAAGTCGACGGGGTGCGTGATGATCGCGATGGCCAGGACGTTGATCGCGATGGTGGACACGGTCTCGCGCCAGGCTCGGGTGGTGAGACCGCGCATGAACAGCAGGCCGAGGTAACAGGTCGCGACGAGCAAGGCCAGCTCTCGAAGTTTCAAGCCCCCGATGACGGTGGTCTGCCAGATCTTTTCGAGGTCCTGGGCAGGTGCTTTGATCCAGTCGACGACGCCGGCGGTCATGGACCATTCGGTGAACCAGACGGAGAAGCCGAGCGCGTACTTGCCGACGGCGAAGCCCATGTTCGCCAGCCAGAGCCAGATCGTCGGCATGGGATTGCTGACCAGCCAGGGCAAGTTGGCGAAGAGGTCGTAGTTGCGCAGGTCGCGGCCGTAGCCGTCGTCGATGGTGAACATGCCCTTGAGGTGGGCGGCGTGACCGGGGTCGTCCTGCAAGGGCAGGGTCGGCGCATCCGGATCGGGATGGTCCAAGGTCGGCGGAGTCGGCTGGGGGGCGCGAGGATCGGGGACGACGAGGCACAGCGGGTACGGCTGGCACGGCCGCGGTTCGCTCGGTGGCAGCGGCACGACTTGCGCAGTGGCGGGCGCGGCGTTGCCGAGCAGTAGGACAAGCACGATGGTGGCGAACGCGAGAGATTTCGCGGCACGCGCGTTGAACGTCATGAACGTCTCCCGAGGTCGCGCCGGTGGTGTCCGAGACATGGCGTGTACCAGCGGGTTTGATTCAGGGGCGTCGGACGGTGGGCGTGGTGAGAACGGCTTGAGGCAGGGTCCGGTAGGGCTGGGTCAGGATCTTGACCTTGCCGACCCGGCCGACGTGGTCGCGGACCAGGAACTCCCCGGCACGTGCTCGGCGTTCTTCTTCGCCGCCCGCGGGGTTGAGCGGTGAGAGGTCTTTGGTGACGATCTCCTGGTAGCGGGTGTCGGCGGGGTCGACGCCGAGCCACGCGAGCCCGTGTCGAGCGAGTCCGCTGTCGCGGTGGCGTCCGAGCATCCGGACGGCGATCAGGCCGCGGAGGACTTCGTCACCGAGGTCGTTTTCGGAGTGCGAGCCGAAGGCGGCGTCGGCGCCGTGCTTGCGCCCATCTCGGACGAACTCCAAGGCGATCTGCTGGCCCTCGGGTGTGCCGGTGACGTTGTATGCCTCGTCGCAGATGAATTGGCCCCACCGCTGGGTTCCGAAGCAGATCTCCTTGGCGATCGCGGCGATCAGCAGATGGAAAGCACGGCCAAAGAGCTTCCTCGGCGGGATACGGGCGGCCATGCGCTCGTTGCTCATCTCCAGGGTGTTCGGGAGCGGGACTTCGTTGGTGCAGAAGACCACCATGTCGGCGGCAAGCACGTTGACGGGCTCAAGGCCGGGATCGAAGATCGGCCGGGTGATCGGATCGCGGCGAAGGCGTAGTAGTCGGTCGGCGAGGCCTCGAGGCGCTGGGTCCGCGGCGCCGTGGTCGGTGAGGACGTCGATGAGGGCGTTGCTCGAGGCGGTCGGTGAGCCGCTGACCTGGTCGAGGGCGCGGCCGAGCGCGTCGCGTTCGGCCGAGTTGGATTCCAGGTCCAGCCAGGAGGCGAAGAAGGTCTCAGCGATGCCGGTGCTGGACTTCGTCTTGCCGCGGAAGACCCGAAGGGGGTCACAGGAGTGCCGGAGCTCGGTGTTCGCGGCACGTTCGCTGTCGAGCGTGGGATCGATGATGTCGACCACCTGGCAGTTGCCCGGGAGCGCTTTCGCGACCGGTTCCCATTCGCGGCTCCGGGTGCGGTCGATGGCGATCACGCGACCGTCGAGCATCAGCCGGACGACGGCGGCGATGTTCTTCAGTACGACCGATTTCCCGGAGCCGAGTTCGCCGATCACCGCGACGCCTCCGGACGAGTCGTGGGTGGGCCCGTAGGTCGGGTCGAGCAGGAACGGGGTGATCGCGCCGCCGTCCAGGACCATGCCGAATAACGCGCCGCTGGGGTCGCCGAACTCAGCGGACGACATCGGGAGCAGCATCGCGCAGTCGCTGGCGAGGAGGTTCTGGCTGCACTCCCGTACGACGAGCGGCGTCCGGTAGCCAGGAAGCAACGCCTGATAGAGCTGCTTCTGTCCACCGATCGGCCTCTCCCACTTGTACTCCCCGCCCAAGAACATCTGCCGCAACGTCTTCGCCCGTGCATCGCACTCGTCGGCGGTGTCACCCCACACGCACGCGACGACACCGACCTCGAGCTCGATCTCGGTGGTGCTCGCGCCAAGGCGTGCGTTCTTGTGCTGGATCTCCTCCTGGGCAGAGTGAACGTCGGCAGGGACGCCCGCGGTGTCTCCGCCGTGTTCGTCGTCCTGGCTCATCAGGTCGCGGGTGCGGCGCCGGTTGACCGCACGAGCCTCGTCGTTCGTCTTCGCTGCGATGCGCAGGGCGTAGTCGACTCCGAAGCCGATGTTCGCCAGTCGCGACAAGATCTCGTGCCCGGGGAAGCTGAAGGCACGGGGCATCTCCGCGAGAACGAGAAAGGCCTGGTAGCTCTCGATGAGCCCGTCGTCGTCCGGCGTGACGCACTTGAGGAACCGCTTGTTCAAGACTTGCAGCGGGTTTCCCAAGCGCTTGCCTTCGTCGCTGCGAGCGCCTTCGTCGAACACGGTCCCGCGCAACGTCACCAGCTGAGCGCGGCTTCGGCCACGTGACAGGGTCGCGCCGGTGTTGCGCACGGTCGACGCGCGTTCGAGCTGCGGCTCGCGAACGCCCCGGACCGGAGCGCGGCTCAACCACCACAGCAGCTCGGCTTCGGTCGCGGGACGGAGCGGGATCGCGCCGCCGAGTTCGTGCTCGATGACGCGCGCCAGTTCCTGTGCATCGACGATGGCTTGAGGTGACGCGGGACGCGGCGGGAGGCCGAGGCCTGCGCTCAGTGCCGCTCCTGTGGCTCGCAGCAGGGCGAGGCCTCCGTCGCGCCAGCCGCTGCCGGCGAGGGGTTTGGCGATCCAGTAGCTGCGACCGAGCACGTCGAGGTCGTCGAGCTGGTCCCAGGCGTTGTGCACCGTTTCCGCCCAGTGCGGGTTCTCGTCGAGGTCGATACCGCCGAGACAGCGCCGGATGATCGCGTGAGGCTGGACCTGTTCACACAGCGACGCCAGCATCACCTCGCCGCGCAGGGACTTCATGAACGTGACGGTGCGGTTGTAGAGCTCGTAAAGCTGCTTTCCCGTCGAACGAGCGCTTTCCCTCGGATGTGCCCGCCACACCGCCCAGACGGAACCATCCGCGCAGAACACTAGGTTGCCGCTGATGTCCTGGATCTGGTTCTCCATCACCGGGCTCCGGCGAGCAGCCGCTGCAGTGACGACTTCGGCACAGCGCTGTCCACAGGCTGATGTGCCTTATCCACATCTACGCCGTGCAGGTGGAACCGCGGCGTGCACGACACCGGCCGCTCCGGCCGATAGGACCGGCCTGCCAGCATCCCCGACGACGGCGCAAGCAGATGCGCCAAGAGACCGACCAGCCAGCTAGCGGGCGTCCGCGACTCGATCCGCGCGCGGCGGGCGGCGATCGCAGACAGCGGCACGCCCCAGCGCGCTGGACCGAGCCAGTCCAGGAGCGGCAACTTCCAGACCGCGAGCAGAAGAACGAGAAAGACCACGCCCTGGGTGAGCGTGTACGGGCCGCCAGGCAGGTATCCGCCGTCCCGGCCAGGCATCCGCCCGAACATCCGCGGAAACCGGCGCGACCTCGTGTACGACCGTCCAATCAGGACATCACTGCGCGCGCGTTGCGCGATCATTTGGTGAACCAGGCGCCGAACATTCCCGACACAGCGTCGAGGTTGAGCAGAATGCCGAGGAAGATCGCGGCGATCACGCCGTACTTGATCGAACGGGTGAAGTTGCCCCGCGTCCCGATCAACAGGCCGATGCCACCCACGACGGCCACGAGCAGGATCAGGCGGCGAACGGCCTGATCTCCCCAGGCAAGGTTGGTGTCGATCCAGGTCTTGACGTCAGCTGCGAACACGATGGTCGACATCTGGTCTCCTATTCGCCGGGCAGTTTCGAGGGAGTCGCCGATGTCCCGGCGAGCAGCGGTACCGGGTCGATCCGGCTGACCTCCCAGCGCCCGGCCCGCGCGGTGAGGGTCAAGGCGTAATCCACGGTGGTGACCTGACCTAGGGCGTCGTAGCCCCAAGCCCGCGCCGCCGCGTGAATCTCGGTCCCGTCCAGTGGCCGGGCCGCTTGCCCGGGCTCGAACGACTCGTGGGTTCGTAGCTCCAGCAACTGAACCTGGGCATACAGCGGCGGGGCTATGGAGCCGATATTCGTGCCGGGCGAGATGTAGCGGTCCAGTCCGTCGCGCCCGGCCAGATAGGCAACGAGAAAGCCGTGCACAGACTGCCCGATTGGGCCGTTCAGCTCCGTGGTCTCCGGGTAGCCGAGTTCGACTGCGGCCAGCGTGCCCGGACACGCGACTGGCGAAGGCAGCGCCGCAGCGACATAGCCTTCCGGTCCGCCGATGAGGCTGGCTTGTACACAAGCCTGCCTCGCACGATGTTTCCCGTCCGGCTGTTGGACCAGCAGATTAACCGCGACCGTCACTGTCCACGCCTCTGGCCGAGGCGACACCACCGACACCGTGCTGGTGTCCACGGGGATCTGTGTCCCGACAGCCCGGGTCGACTTCATGCCCGCCGGGAAGAAGGCCTCAAGCCCTGCAGTGTCCTCGCGGCTGGCCGCCAGCCACGACCTGACGTACATCTCCGCCCACCCCTGCGGCACGCCTGCATCGACAGGACTCTGCGCCCGCGGGCCTTCGGATACCGTGTTCGGCCGCAACACCGTCAGCCCCACGATCACGGCCAACGGGCTAGCGATGATCACGCACCACGCCAGCACCCGACCAACTCGCCGGGCGGCGGCACGTACGGCAGGCTCAAGGTTGGCATCGGGAATCATCCGTGCAATGGGGTTCGTGCGAGGCTTCACGGCCGAGTCTCAATCCCCATCACCCGATGCAGGCGCTTGCGCAACGCCTGATCACCGGAACCGGCGAGGACGTTCAGCGCATCACAGGCCGGGAAACCGACATCCTCGAGGAAGCGTCGAAGCTCTTCGTACAACTGCCTGTCGACCAACGTCGACGCGAGACGTCGACCTAGGTCCCGCGCACGAACACGGGCATGAGCGACGAGCAGTTCGCCCGAGGCGAGATCGGTATGGGGTCTGGTCACGGAGACTCCCTGAGGTCATGCGGAACGCGGCACTCAAGACACGTCTCGTCTCGCCGACCTTTGATTCAACCGTTGCAGAGGACCTACGCCCCGCTTACGCGCAGCTTCTGCCACTCATGCCCCGCCTCCGCCAGCACGTCCAAGGCCCTGTTCCGCCGACGCGTGGCCGTCGGCTGGCTCACTCCGAACATCGCCCCGAGCTGCCGATCTGTCGCCACGCCATCCCGTCCCATCTGCTCGCCGAAGTACCGAGCGGTCAGGATGGCCGCTTCCTGATCGTCCAGCCACCGCTGTTCCACAGCCCACGACAGGAGCTCCAGTAGCTGCTCTGATGCGTCTGCCTCCGCCGATTCCTCGACGAGCGGGCGGCGCACTGCGTCGTCATCGATGTTCACGATCTCGGCAGCGGCTTGGGTGATGTCGACCCCAAGGGCGCGAAGTGCTGCTCGCTGGGTGTCGCGGACCAGGTTGGCCGCGACGTGCTGGTGCCGGCGAAGCGGGTAGCAGCGGATCTGTTCCCACAGGTGGCCGATAACCGCGGCCTGGACATCGGTGTTCGCTTCGTTCGTCGAAATGCCGCCTCCGGTCACACCACGGCGAGCTCCAAAGGCGCCGACCGCAGCCCGGCTCGCTCGGATGACCCGCCCGACGAGACCGGGGACAGCGGGCAGCATGGCGTTCAACACCAGTTCTCCAGCTACGACGCCTTCGCTGTCCGAGCGTGCCGCGCGCTGCAGCAGCGCGTGCAGGACTTCGTCGTGCCGTACGTAGTTTCGGTCAGCCAGAACGTCCGTAAGCCGGTCATGAGTAACCACGCCGGTCAGCGCGTGGTCCTGCTCTGCCCAAGAGTGCAAAGCGGCATCGAACCTGGCGAGCGAACTCGGGCGAGCGAGTTGGCGCTGGAGCGCGGTGAGCGGGCTCCGGGCGGCTGAGATGGACATCGTGGTGGCCCTTCGAGCGGCGGCAAGATCACCACGACGTTCGAAACCACCCCTCGCTCAATTCCTTGCTCTATCCATTGCTCCGCGAGAGGAGCAAGGAAGATTTACCCCAAACAGGTGAAGACGCTCTACAAAGACGAGCTATATAGGCCGTTATACGGGGCGATGCGCCGAGACAGCCGACAGTCGAGCACTTCGCCTGCGGGCCAGTCTCGTGACGCCGGCGAGACCAGTCTCGGTCGTGGGTCCTCCGGCTTCACGAACGAGACATGAAGTCGGACAACACAACACCTGCGAAGCCCCGGGGGCGACGGTCGACTGACCTCCCGAGCACCGGTCCCGGTGCCAGCATCTCGCTGGGACATGACTCCCGGTCTCGTCGTCCCGCGGCAGCGACAAGGTGCCAAGCCTGCGGGTGGCGTGGGGTCTAGGCGTTGTCGACTGATTCAGGATCGCCGGGACCAGTACGCCGCCAACGCTGCCCATCGACGTCGGAGTAGCCAATGGTGACCTCAAAGGTGGTCGCCCGAGGGCCGGACCGACCCCGCTGGCGCGGGGACGACCGAGGAGATGGCGGCCTCCTACGACCTGTCGGTGGGACCAGCCCCGCTTGCGCGGGGACGACGGCACTGCGTTCTTCGGCTACATCGGACACATCGGACCAACCCCGCTTACGCGGGGACGACACTAGTTGACCTGGATCTTTGAAGATCATAGTGGCGAATCTTGTTCAGCTCGGTCGCGGTGTCGCTTCGTTGCCGCGAGGTTCGGTCCAGCATCCGGGGTGCTGACTCGACGAGTCCTCGTTCTGCCGTGTCGGCGTACGGAACCTGAGCAGTGTTTCGGGCGGATGGTCCGAGGGCAAGCCGAACAGGACGATCTGACGTCATCGTCCGCCATTGCGAACGACGTCGACCTGCAGCGTCCCCGTCCTCCCGTTCATCAACATCGCGAGACCGATCAGAGCGAAGAGCAGACGACAATGCGCGAGACGGGATGACGAGACCAGTATCTGAATCAACGGGACCTGCTCGAGCACATGACTCGACCACAAGATAAGCAGCAAGCACTAGCCGTTCTCGTACGCGAGAAGTGCAGGCACAGTGCCGAGACTGGGAGCGAGACAACGAGACGAGCCGGTCTCGACGCCGAGACCGAATGTCGGAGCAGGGATCCAGGCAGGAGGTTCTTGTGGCCTCAACAGGCAAACACGAGTCCTTTTCACCGCCCGAGAAGAGCCGCGAGAACGCATCGTTTCACCAAGTCGATGTGAATTATGATCAGACGTCTTGGTGCTACAGTCAGGCGCAGAAACGAACCGTGTCCCGCACCTACTCTGGTTACATCACTTACGTCCACGGGGCAGAATCTGCGCGTCTTCGCGGCCGTCTCGCGGCTGTCATCAATGACCTCTTGCAGTGGGCCGAGCTGGAGCGGGCGAGCAAGAATCTAAGGACGACCGACCAGTATGGCGATGCCTGACGACCCTGCGATCAACCCGCCTGCACCAGCCCTGATGCGCCGCAGCATGTCTCCCCCAGCTCCTGTTTCCGGGCCGTCAGGCTTGTCGGACTTCGACGTCTCGCCGCTCGGCATGCCCACTGCCTTGCTGCGAGATGAGGTCCGGGTCGCGTTCCTCGGAAGGACGTCGACCGAAGACCAGCAGGACCCGCGGCAATCGTTGATCCGTCAATTGCGGAACTGCAAGACAGCGATCCCGGAGTCCTGGGTCATCGTAACGCATTTCTTCGACGTCGAGTCCGGCCGCATGGAGCTGGACGCACGGGGCCGCGGCGCGGATTACGAGCGCTTCGACATCCCGATCCCACGAGACGGCGGTATCGCCGACCTGCTCGAGGAGGCGACACACCCGGGCCGAGGCTTCGACGTCGTCATTTGTGAGAACATCGCCCGAGTCGCTCGCCGGGCTTTCGAAGGCCTGACCGTCGAGCGAGCCCTGGAACGTGTCGAGGTTCCCCTCTTCGCCGCGAACGAGCCGATCGCCCTCGGCGGTAGCCGCGCCCAGCGAATCCTCCAACGCCGGATCAACCAATCACTGGCCGAGTACGAAGTCCTCAACACTCTCGAACAGTCCTGGGGCGGCCTGTGTGCCCACGTACGCGACGGCTACAACATCGGCAAACCCTGCCACGGCTACAAGGCGAAGACCTTCCGGCACCCCAACTCGTCCAAGGCCGCCAAAGGGTTGACCAAATCGCGGCTCGAACCAGACGGTCTCCGCGGCGAGACGGTCACCCAGATCGCGCTGTGGCGGTACTACGAGAAGCTTGGCGGCGACACCATCGCCGATCGCCTCAACGCCGACCTGACCAAGTACCCGCCACCGGTGCCTCCCGGCAAGAACCGGGCCCGCGGCGCCTGGAGCAGAACGAGCGTGTACGAGATTCTGAGAAACCCCAAGTACACGGGCTACCAGGTTTTCAATCGCCGTGCTTCTCGCTCTCGCGGCGGCAAGGTCAACGACCCGGTCAAGTGGGTGTGGTCGCCGGAGCCGGTTCACGAGCCGCTCATTCCTAAATGGATGTACGACGAGATCAACGCACACCGCGACGCGAAGCGCGGATCTCGTGACGGCGACACAGCCAACAAGCATCCGCTCACCGCTCGCACGAATCTCTTCCGGAGCAGGATCATCTGCGGATGCGGTCGTCGGATGTACGGATGCGTCCGCAACAAGGCCTCGTACTACCTCTGCCAGATCAGGAACAACAATCGAGGCCGGCCGGACAAGTACGCCGATCACCAGAAAGCCTTGTATGTACGGGAAGACGCCATCCTGGACGCGGTGACCAAGTTCTTCGCCGACCGCGTGTTCGGGCAGGACCGCCGGGCGATTCTCGCCGCCGACCTCTCGGGAGTCGATGACCGTGCCGCTCAGGATCGCCAGAACGAACGAGAACGGCTCCGACGACAGCTCGACGACATCGCTCAGCGTCAGAAGTCCCTCCTGGCGCAAGCCCAGCAAGGCGACCCGAACGACCCCTTCACCAAGGCTCTCCGCGGAAGCTACAACGAGCTGGAAGGGAGCAAGAGCGAAGCATTGGCGTCGATCGCAGAACTCGACGAGGCCGACAAAGCGGAGCAACGCTCGCTCGACGCAACGGACATCGACCTGTTGGACGCGCTACCACATCTGGCACTCAACTTGGCCCAGGCACCACGAACGCTACTCGGTACACTGTTCGACATCACCCAGCTCAGGGTGGAACTGAATCACAGCGGCGACGGGGCCACCATCACCATCCGGTTGCCCGCCGACCAGCTGCCTGAAGTCGCCATCTCGGCGGAAAGGATCACCGACGCCATGCCTACACAGAACGTGCCCGCTCAGCGCGCGGCCGACACTTGTGTAGATGCTGTTCGTGCCCCCGGTGAGATTCGAACTCACACTGGACGGGTTTTGAATCCGTTGCCTCTGCCAGTTGGGCTACGGGGGCGGTGCCCCGTGAACTTTACGGGATCACGGGACCGCGCCTGACGCCGGGCCTGGAGTGTGACGACCGTCTGACGTGGTGAACGCCATCTAGCCGTCTGGATCGTTCCCGGTAGGCTTCAGGTTCGCGGACAGACCGCGAGCCGAACTGCCCGACGACCTTCAGGAGGACCCCGGTGACCGAGCAGGCTGCCGAGGCCAATGGTGCCGTCGCCGCACCCCAGCGGCGGGTGCTCGTGGCCGAAGATGAGGCCCTCATCCGTCTGGATCTCGTCGAGATGCTCCGTGAAGAGGGTTATGAGGTGGTCGGTGAGGCCGGGGATGGTGAGCAGGCCATCAACCTGGCCACCGAGTTGAAGCCCGACCTGGTGATTCTCGACGTCAAGATGCCCAAGCTCGACGGTATCGAGGCCGCCTCCAAGATCACCGGCGACCGGATCGCGCCGGTCGTCATCCTGACCGCGTTCAGTCAGCGCGACCTCGTCGAGCGGGCCAGGGACGCGGGCACGATGGCGTACCTGGTCAAGCCGTTCGCCAAACGTGACCTGGTGCCGGCCATCGAGCTGGCCGTGAGCCGGTTCGCCGAGCTCCAGGCGCTCGAGTCCGAGGTCGCCGGCCTCACGGACCGGCTCGAGACGCGCAAGGTCATCGACCGCGCCAAGGGGCTGCTGATGAGCCGTCAGGGGCTCACCGAGCCGGACGCGTTCCGCTGGATACAGCGCACCGCGATGGACCGCCGGACCACGATGAAGGCGGTCGCCGAGGCGGTCGTCGAAAGCATCGGCTGACCCGACGCCCGTGAAGGCCACCTCCGTCGCCGGAGGTGGCCTTTTCCGGTTCAGAGGCCGCTTGCCGCCCGCATCACCCAGTGGACGTCGGTGTTCTCGACCGTGCCACCCAAACGGGTGGCGCCAGGGCCTTCGGCGGTGACCGGGGTGTCGGAGCCGGTGTGGTCGTGGGTCGTCCAGTCCACGGTGAACCGGAGCTTCGAATCCGGGACGTCGAACGGCCCGTCCTGGTCGGGATCGGTGTCGGAGGCGTCGTAGTTCTCGATGGCCAGCCCGCCGGTCTCGTGGTCGCCGCCGATGATCACCAGCGTGTCGGGATGCGTCCGGACGAACCGCATGACCTCGGCGACGGTGTCGTCGAGCGCGCGGCCGGCGTCGATCACGCCGTGCGCGTTGTTCTCGTGCGACATCCCGTCGGTTCCCTCCTCCTCCAGGAACAGGAAGAAGCCGCGCGGGTTCTTGGAGAGGGTGTCCAGCGCCTTGCGCGCCATCTGCTGGAGCGGCACCCGCGGCGCGTACTTCCCGACGCCGTCCGGGCCGTAGTCGACCATGTCCTCGTTCGCGAACAGGCCGAGGATCCGGTTCGCCCGCGTATTCCGCAGTTCGTCGCCGTCACGCACGTAGGTGTAGCCCGTCCGCTGCGCGCGCTCGACAAGGTTGCCGTACGGACTGCGACTCTCCTCCCCCGGCTTGTCCGGCCAGAGCCCGGGGTTGCCCTTCGGATACCACCAGTCCTCGCCTCCGCCGAGCAGAACGTCCGGGCGGCTGTTCTCGATGTACTGCTTCGCGATGTCGCTCTGCGAGTCCCGGCTGGGCACGTGCGCCGCGAAGGCCGCGGGCGACGCGCCGGTCACCTGCGCGGTCGTCACCAGGCCGGTCGACTTCCCCGCCCGCTTCGCCCGTTCGAGGATTGTCTCCAGCGGGCGCCCGTGGGCGTCCACGCCGACAGCGCCGTTGCGCGTCTTGTGCCCGGTCGCGAGGGCGGTGGCCGCGGCGGCCGAGTCGGTGACGATCTCGGCGGGGTCGTCCGAGGACGTCCGCACGAGGCCGGTGACCGCGAGCCCGTCCATCGCCAGCCTGCCGTTCTTGCCCTTGAGCGCCAGCCGGAGCAGGTCACGCTGGCCGAGGCCGAGGCCGTCGCCCTGAAGGTAGATGATGTTGCGCGCCGAGCGCGCCCCGGACCCAGCCACTGTCGTGTCCGCGACGGCGGCCGAGCCACCGCACAGGACCGCCAGAACCGTCGCCGCCGCCAGCCCACGTCCGCGCACATCGCCTCCCGTTAGTTAGGAACCTTTCCTAACAGAGAAGCCGCGTGAAGGCCAGAGGCCCGCTCAGCCGCGCAGGATGCCCGCGTCGTGGGCGGGGATCGCGGCCTGGACACGGTTCGCGCAGCCCAGCTTGACGAGGATCCGGCTGACGTGGATCTTCACTCGCCCCGGCCAGGGCATGGCTTGCCGGTCCTGGTGGCGCACTGTTTCGCATAGGTGAGCAGGGGTCTTCCACCCCCTTCGCCTGCTCGACGGTGTCGGCACGCCGATCGAGATAGGTGTTGTCGACGCCGTCGAGCACCATGACGCGGATCTTCTTCTCCGTGTCGCAGCGCAGCCGCGGTTCGCTGCCGCCGATCCCCCGTGGATCGAAGCCGACCAGGTCGAACCGTTCCCGGACCACGGCCGGCCACGCACCCGCGATGTCCTTGACCATGGCGACGCCGGACTGCCCGGGGCCGCCGGCGACGAGCGTGCCGAGCGGCCCCGGCCGGGTCGCGCCGCAGGAACGACGTCAGCGCCGCCCCGCGCTCCGGTTCGTCCACTTTGGTCACCGGGCAGGACTTCCCTGCGATGTCGTACATCCGGTGCAACCCCGCCGCCGCTCCGCGCACGACCTTCGACAGGCTGAAATGACGGCACCGTCGTCGGCCGCGGGGACCAGGCCGAAAGACATACCCACGATCGGTGAGATCCAGACCACACGATCGGGTCGTGACGATCTTCGCGCGGCTGGGTCTATGGAGTGTGGAAGCGAAGAACTTCCACCGCAGGCAACGGAATCCGAACCCGAGGAGATCGCGATGACGAACACCGCCACCACCGCCAAGCCGAACTCGAACTCCGCCGCCCCGGCCGAGAACAGCGCGCTCGTCTCCCCGCAGGGCGTGACCACGATCGCCGACACCGTCGTGCAGAAGGTCGCGGGCCTCGCGACCCGCGAGATCACCGGTGTCCACGCGCTGGGCGGCGGCGCCGTGCGGGCGTTCAACGCGCTGCGCGAGCGCATCCCCGGCGCCACCGCGTCCGCCGGTCAGGGCGTCTCCGTCGAGGTCGGCGAGCGCCAGGCCGCGGTCGACCTGCAGATCGTCGTCGAATACGGCGTCGCGATCGCGGATCTTGCCAAATCGGTGCGGCGCAACGTGATCGGCGCCGTCGAGCAGATGACCGGGCTCGAGGTCGTCGAGGTCAACATCAACGTGTCCGATGTGCACATCCCCGGCGATGACGACAGCGACGAAAGCACCGAATCCACCCGCGTCCAGTGACCATCGGCGCCGGTTCGCGCCCGACCACAAGGAGAACGTTCATGAACGCCACCCATCTCGGCCTGTTGACCGGTCTCGTGCTCGGCGTGGCCGGCGCGTTCGGCGGCTTCGGCGCCTTCCTCGTCGTGCTCGTGCTCGCCGTCCTCGGCCTGCTGGTCGGCCGGTTCCTCGACGGCAAGCTCGACCTTTCGGCCCTGTCGGGCCGCGACAGGGGCTGATCGCCATGACGACCATGACCGCCGCGCCCGGAACGGACGGGCGCGGCGCCCTGACCGTGGCCGACGGCGCCGTCGAGCGGATCGCCGCACAGGCGATCACCGAACTCGACGGTGTCGGCGGCGCGGCCTCCCGGGTGCTCGGGATCGCGGTCGGCGGGGAAGACCCCGATCAGGGCGCCAAGGTGAGCGCGCACGTCACCGGCTCGACGGCCACTTTGGACGTCCGGCTCTCGGTGAAGTATCCGCTTTCCGTGCGCGCCACCACCGAAAGCGCGCGAGAGCATCTGATCCGCCGCGTCGGCGAGCTCTCGGGCCTGGCCGTCACGCGGGTCGACATCACCGTCACGGCCCTGCATTCCACGGAGACCGAAACGAGGAGGGTCCGATGAAACGGCGCCCCCGCCGCAGTGTCCCGGCCGTGCTGGTCGCCCTCGTGGTGCTCGCCGGATGCGTAGTGGCCGCCACCGTCGCGGTCCAGACGATCATCGGCGAGAAACCGTGGATCAGCTACGACACCGTCGCGTCCGCCCTGCACGGCACCCAGTGGAGTGACCCGCTTCCGGCGATCGCGGGCGGCGTGGTCGCGCTGCTCGGCCTGGTGCTCCTCGTGGCCGCGATCGTGCCGGGACGGCCCACCGTGCTGCCGCTCGAAGGCGGCACGGATTCCGGGGCCTCCCGGCGCAGTTACCGGTCGACGCTGCGCACCGCGGCGTCCACTGTGGATGGTGTCTCGGCGGCGAAACTGAAGGTCAAGCGGAACAAGATCGTCTCGGTGGTCACCACCGGGCGGACGAACACCGCCGGACTCACCGACGCCGTCCGCGCCGCCATCGAGCACCGCCTCTCCCAGATCGGCCCCGCCGCCGTCCCTGCCGTGCGGGTCCGCGTCAAGGCCACGAGGAGCGCGTCATGACCGATCTCAACCGTCCCGCCCGCCTGAACCGCACCCTGCTGGTGCTGATCGGGATCGTGCTGCTCGCCGTCGGCGGGTTCGCCGTCGGCACCCATTTCGGCAGGATCCCGCTGCTCGATCCCGGCGCCACGCTCGTCCCCGGCACCGCCATGCCGCCCGGATGGGTCTGGTACGCCGTCTCCGGGGGCGCGGTGGTCGTCGGGCTGCTGGCGCTGCGCTGGCTCATCGCGCAGCCTGTCCGCAAACCGAAGTCCCATACCTGGCGTTTCGACCAGGACACCGGTCAGACCGCGCTGGCCGCGAGCACCGCGGTGGAACCGTTCGCCGCGGAGGTCGCGACCTATCCCGGCGTCCACGCCGCGCACGCCACGCTCGGCGGATCCCAGGACGCGCCGGTGCTTGCCGTGGTGCTGAGCGCCGAACAGGACGGCGATGTGGCCGCCATCCGCGAGCGGATCACCGAGGAGGGCCTGCCGCGCTTGCGTCAGGCGCTGGATCTCGCCGAGCTTCCGATGACCATCGAGTTCCGCTTCACCGCGAAGGCCGGTTCCCGCATTCAGTGACACCCGTCCGCGGCCCCGTCCGCGCCGAACACCTCGCGAGAGGTGTTCGGCGACGGGAGCTGGGTGCGGTGAACGGTGATCAGGCGGAGCTGGAAGCGGAACCCGAGCGACTGTGCCGCCGGGTGGCCGACGCCGCGGAAGTCACGGTCGACCTGCGGAATCGTCCCGATCTGCGCCGTGTCCGTTCCGTGGTCGCCGACCGCATCGGCTTCGGGCGCGGCGCGGACGAGCCGGGTGAACTACGCGTCGTCCGGCAGCTTCGCGGCTTCCTGGTCGAGGTTTCCGACGACGGCCCGGATCTGGAAGGGTTGCGGTCCTTCCCCGCTTCGGCGCATTACGGGCTCCGTCTGATCGGCCGGCTCGCCGTCGACTGGGGTTTCCGAACGGAGCGGACCGGGAAATCGGTGTGGGCACTGGTCCCCCACGATCGCTGAGGAGCGCCCCTATGTCCACCGTGACCCGAGCCGCCGACACCGTGCTCGACCGGACCCTGCTCGGGTACAGCAGCATCGGGCACTTCCTGCGGCGGCACTGGTGGCCCGAGGATCCCGCGCCGGACGCGCTCGCGGGCAAGGTCGCCGTGGTGACCGGCGCGAAAGCGGGGTTGGGGAAGGCGACGGCCATCGGGTTGGCGAAGCTGGGGGCGACCGTCCGGATCGCGATCCGCGGCGACGGCGACGCCGCCCGCGCCGAGATCGAGCGCGCCGTGCCCGGCTCGCGGATCGTCGTCGACCAGTGCGATGTCAGCCTGATGTCGTCCGTACGCGACTACGCCAAGGACCTCGACGGCGAGGTCGACATCCTGGTGCACAACGCCGGGGTCATGCCCGCGGAACGCACGGAGACGGCCGAGGGCAACGAACTCATGCTCGCCACGCACGTACTCGGCCCTCATCTGCTGACCGCGTCGCTCCGCCCGAAGTTCGGCGAGGGCGCGCGGGTGATCTGGGTCAGCTCCGGTGGCATGTACGGTCAGCCGTTGCGCGCCGACGACCTGCAATACCGCCGGGACGAGTACAAGCCCGCCGCCGGATACGCGCGCACCAAGCGGATGCAGGTGGTGCTCGCCGAGCTCTGGGCGGACCGGCTGGACGGCTCCGGGGTCACCGTGCACAGCGCGCATCCCGGCTGGGCCGACACTCCCGGAGTCGCGACCTCCCTGCCGACGTTCCGGAAGCTGACGCGGCGGATCCTGCGCGACCCCGGGCAGGGCGCGGACACGTTCGTCTGGCTCGCCGCCGCCGAGGAACCGGGCCGGTACAACGGCATGTTCTGGCACGACCGCGTCCAGCGGCCGACGCACTATCTCGGCAAAACCCGGGAAACCGCCGCGCAGCGCCAGGAACTCTGGCAGGCCTGCGAGCGGTTGACCGGACGCTAGACCAGGTCCACCATGGCCACCGCCGGAACGGTCGGGGCGGGCGAACCTCCGGCGGGTTCGGCGGTGATGCCGACGCGGTCGATCCCGCCCGGCAGGTCCGCGAGGACCGGGTGGGTCCGATGTGGACCGTCCGGCGCCAGCAGCCCGGCGGAATGCACGCCGCTCGCCCCGATGAGCCAGACCTGATACGCCTTTCCGGGCGCCAAGGGCGGGAGGTCGCCGGCCACTACGACGATCTTGCCCTTGCTCCGCGAGGTCACGACCGTGGTGGTCCCGCGTTCGGCGCCCTCCTTGACCGTCGAGGCGTCGGGCGCGGTGAGCACGGCGTTCACGGAGGCCAGCTGTTGCTGTGCGGGGTCGGCTCCCGGATCGGTGGACGTGGTGACCAAGCTGAACACCAGCGCTCCGACGGCGGCCGCCGCGGCACCCCAGAGGGCGATCCTCGTCTTCGCCGGCCCACCTCGGCGCGCGGCAGCGACCAGCGGAGGCCACTGACGGGTGCGGGCGACCTCCGTGAGCGTCGCTTCCCGCAGCCTCGGCGGTGGTGGCGTGGCGAGGGCTGCCCCCAGACGCGCGGCGGCCTCGCGGAGTTCCCGGACCTCCTGGCCGCACGCGGGGCAGCCCCGCAAGTGCCGTTTGAAGGCCGCGGCCTCTTCCTCCGGGACGGCGTCCACGGCGTAGGCCCCGGTCAGCGTGTGCAGCTCGGCCGTCATTGCCCGACCCCCAAGCAGTCACGCAACCGGATCAGTCCGTCGCGGATGCGGGTCTTCACCGTGCCGGGCGCGGTCTTGAGCACTTCCGCGACTTCCGGGTACGTGTAGCCGTTGTAGTAGGCCAGCACCACCGATTCCCGTTGCAGATCGGTCAACGCGGACAGGCACTGGCGCACCCGTTGCTGCTCCAGGTTGCTGATCGTCGACTCGGCGACCTCGTCGAACGGGCGGCGGAAGTCGAGCCGTCCCGCGCGATCGTCCCGGTCGAGCGCGGCCTGATGCGAACGCACCCGGTCCACCGCCCGCCGGTGCGCGATCGTGAGAACCCAGGCCAGCGTGCTCCCCTTGCCCGGTTTGAACCGGGCGGCCGTCCGCCACACCTCCACCAGGACCTCTTGGGTGACCTCCTCGGCGAACGTGCCGTTGCGGACGACCCTGTTCACCACTCCCCACACCGGTCCGGCCACGACGTCGTACAGGTCGGCGAACGCCTGTTCGTCACCTGCCGCGACCCGTTCCATCAAACTCGCCTCGGCAGGCACCGCTCCGGTGCCGCCGCTTCCGCGCGGACTCGTCCGCACACCCTCGACCATCAAGCCGCCTCCACCTCACCCGACGCCCGGCTACGCGGTTCCGTGGCGTCCGGGAGGGATTCGGTGCCGAGAGCGGATCGGACTGGTCCGGGCTACCCCTGTTCTTCGAGCAAGCTGTCCATTGTGGACTTGAGCTGCCGCAGGAAGGCCTCGAACCGTTCGATCTCCTCCACCGGGTACTCCGCCACCAGCGCCGCGAGCCCGGCGCTGAACGGGCCGAAGAACTCACGCGCGGGCCCCTGGATGTCCGGGCCGCTGCGCAGGGTCACCCTCCGCCGGTCGCTGTTCTCCCTGGTCCGCACCACGTAGCCGAGGTTTTCCAGCCGGTTCAGCAGATTCGTGGTCGCGCCGGAGGTCAGCGCGATGCGTTCGCCGAGCCGGGCCGGGGACAACGGCGATCCGGTGTCTTCGGCGTAGAGGATCTCCACCAGCGCGGCGGCGTCGGTGGCGTGCAGGCCGAGCCAATCCGCGAAACGCCGGGTGAACTCGGTGTAGTTCGCCCCGAAGCTCCGGAGGCCGTCCAGCAGCGACGCGCTCCGCGCCGCGACGTCGTCCTCCATCACCCCTCCTCGGATCCGTGCGCTTTGACAACCTACCGGCTCCGAATATACCTTCACTATGAAGATACTTTCTCATGAAGGAGTTTTTGTGCTCCCCGATCCATTCGCCGCGACGACCCGCGGCATCACCGAACCCGACCCTGTCCGTCCAGCGCTGCGGGCCGCCGGTCCCCTCGTCGAAGTGGCCGCCCCCGAGGGCGGAAGCGCGTGGATCGTGACCGAGGAGAAGCCGGCCCGCGAGGTGTTGGCGGATCCGCGCTTCGCGAAGGATCCCGCGCTCGCCCCCGAGGGATGGACCGGCCTCGAACAAACCGCCGCCGAACAGCCGTCCCTCACCACGCTGGACGGCCCCGACCACACGCGACTGCGGCGAGCGCACGCTCCTCTGCTGAGCGCCAAACGGATCCAGGCGCAATCCGACCGGATCCACCGGATCGCGCATGCACTGCTGACGGACCTCGGCGGCGGAACGGTCGACCTCATGGACGGGTTCTCCACCCGTTTCCCGCTCACCGTGCTGCTCGACCTGCTCGGTATCCCACTCCACCTGCTCGACGTCGCCGTCGACGCGTGCCGCCGCATGTCCGACCCCGAGCCGGGCGCCCAGGGCAAGGCCATCGCCGCGATCGCGGACCTCGCCGCCGCGGGGCTGACCCCGAACCGAAAGGGACTCGCGACGGAACTACGCGACAACCTTCCGCCCGAGACGTCCGAAGAGGACCTGCGGTATCACCTGTTCGCGTTGATCTTCGCCGGGCAGCTGACCACCGACGCCTCGATCGGCTTCCTCGTCTCGCGGCTCCTGGACGGGGACACCACCCCCGAAAGCCACCTGGTCCGGGAAACCCTCCGGATGCACCCGCCCGCACCGTTCACGCTTTGGCGGTTCACGACCTCGGAGGTCGTTCTCGCCGGGACCCGGCTCCCCGCCGGGGCCCCGGTGCTCGTCGACATCCAGGGCATCAACACCGACCCGGCCAGGAAACCGGGCCCGGACCTGACCTTCGGCGCGGGCCCGCATTTCTGCGTCGGCGCCCAGCTCGCACAGCTCGAACTGCGGGCGGTCGCGACGGTTCTCCGCACTGACTTCCCCGAAGCCCGGCTCGCGGTGCCCTATGGCGAACTGCGGCAAACGTTCCTCGGCGGCATCCAGGGAACACGGCTCACGAGCCTGCCGGTGGTCCTGCACGACTGAAAACGGGCCGGGGCGCGGAAATCCGCCGCCCCGGCCCGGAAGGAAACGCTATTTCTTGAAGGTGTCGCGAATCTTGTCCGCCGCGTCGCCGACGGCGTCCTTCACGTTCTCGACCGCGCCCTTGAGACCGGCCTTCGCCTGGTCCGCCTGGCCTTCCGCGCGCAGTTCCTCGTTGCCGGTGGCGTCGCCGGCGGCCTCCTTGGCCTTACCACCGAGCTCCTCGGCCTTGTTGCTGATCTTGTCGCCCAACGACATCGGGTCCTCCTCCGTCCGTGGCGCCCGGATCGTGCGCCTTACGTCCGAAGGACAAACGAAGATCGGGATTCGTCACGCGCACGGACGGGTGATCGTCCTCACCCGAGCAGCGACGCCACAGCGGCCGCGAACGCCTCAGGGGCTTCCTGCGGGACGTTGTGGCCCACCCCCGGCAGAACCCGATGCTCATACGGCCCGGTGAAGTACTCGCGGTCGCCCTCCGCGCTCGGGCCGCCGATACCGTCGTCCCCGCTTTCCAACACGACCGTCGGCACCGTGATGGCCGGCTCCTTCGCGATCAGGTCTTCGAGCGCCTGATACCGCGGATCGCCTTCCGCCAGGCCGAACCGGTGCCGGTAAGAGTGGATGACGACGTCGACGAAGTCCGGGTTGTGGAGGCTGGAGGCGCTGGCCGGGAATGCCGCCTCGGCGCCCGTCCAGGTCGGCGACCAGGTGCGCCACAACAAGGCGCACAGCTCGTCGCGGTTCTCCGCCAGCCCGCGCCGTCCGCGCTCGGAGTGGAAATAAAACTGGTACCAGTACGTGCGTTCCCACTCCGGCGGAGCGGGTTCCCCGGCGTAGGCGAGATTCTGGACGTTGTAGCCGTCCACCGAGACCAGCCCGCGCACGCGCTCGGGCCGGAGCGCGGCCGCGATGCACGCCGCGCGGCCGCCCCAGTCGTATCCCGCGACGACGGCCTTCTCCAGCCCGAGCGCGTCCATGAACTCGAACAGGTCCTGCGCGAGGGCGGCCTGTTGTCCGGAGCGGGGTGTCGCCTCGTCGAGGAAGCGCGTCCCACCGAACCCACGGAGATACGGGACGTACACGGAAGCTCCGCCCGCCGCGACGAGCGCGGCGACCTCGTCGTAGGCCCGAACGTCGTACGGAAAGCCATGGAGCAGGACCACCGGCGGCCCACCCGCTTCACCGGCGTGTTCGTACTCGATCTCGAGCACCGGCGTGGTGACCCGCCTCGTCCCCATCAGCCGGACCAGCCGCTCAGCCGGGTCAAAAGCCGTTCCAGGACTTCGGGATCGGCGCCGACGGGCTCACCGGAGACGGGTTCGTCCACCAGGGTGCGACGGTCGCCCCGCCTCGGCAGCCGGACCTGTCCGGCAGACAGGCCACCAGGCAGCGGCAGCTCACACCAGAGGGTCACGCCGCCGGTCTCGCTCGGCGCCACCCCGGTCCGCTCTCCCGGAGCGGGCGTCGGCACGGGGAGTCCGTCCAGCGCGTGGTCGACCTCGATGACCAGCACGTCCGACCGCAGGCGCAATCTCAGCGTCAGGAAGGGCGGCTCCTTCGGATCGGCCGCGTCGACCAGCGTGCCCACCAATCTGGCGGCGGCGGTCTTCGCCTGATCGAGCAACGGCCGCAAGGACCAATCCGACAAGATGAGACGGACGAAGAGCTCGGAACACAACATGGCATTCGGTTGTGCCACCAGCCGGAGGTCGTCCATCTGGGAAGTGCGCGCGCTCAAACCAAGGCCTTCCTCGTCGACGTGCGAGCGTGCATCATGCCACTCCTTCCGGTGAACCCTCACGCCGCCTCACGCAACGCTTTGGTCCTGTGGAGTCACTCGTCTTTGGTCCTGTCCATCAGACCAAAAAGCGCGCACAGTGATCCAGTGAGCATCGCCTTCCTGGTCACCACGCTGGTCGTGGTCGCCACGCCCGGCACCGGCGTGGTCTACACCCTTTCCGCCGGACTGGCCCGGGGCAGACGCGCGAGCGTCGTCGCCGCGCTGGCGTGCACCCTCGGCATCATCCCGCACATGGTCGCCGCGATCACCGGTCTCGCGGCGCTGCTGCACGCGAGCGCGGTGGCGTTCGAGATCATCAAGTACCTCGGCGTCGCCTACCTGCTCTACATGGCGTGGGCGACCCTGAAGGACCGTGAGGCGATCGTCGTGGACGGCGATCCCGAACCGGCGTCGACCCTGCGGACGATCACCTCCGGCGTGCTGATCAACGTCCTGAACCCGAAGCTGACCTTGTTCTTCTTCGCGTTCCTGCCCCAGTTCGTCCCGGCGGGCGAGCCTGGTTCGATCCCTCGGATGCTGCTGCTGAGCGGGGTGTTCATGCTGGCCACCTTCGTGGTGTTCAGCGTGTACGGCGTCCTCGCCGCCAGCGTGCGGCACCACGTCCTTTCCCGGCCGCGCGTGCTCACCTGGCTCCGGCGGATCTTCGCCGGTTCCTTCGCCGCGCTCGGCGCCAAACTCGCGTTCACCACCCAGTAGACAGGTTCAGCATGCGACTCCAGCACCACCCGGAAATCCGCGCCGCTCATCCCGCCCTCGCCGTCGGCACACTGCGGGCCACCGGCATCACCCCGGAAATGCCGGTCGACGTCGAGAAGTTCCTCGCGCGGGCGACGCGGCGGCTCGCGGACGGGCCCGAATCGGAATTCCCCGAGATCCAGGCCTGGCGGCGGGCGTTCGCCAAGATGGGCCTGAAACCGACGCAGTACCGCTGTGCGTCCGAGTCACTGCTGCGCAGGCTGCGGAAAGAAGGCACGCTTCCCCGGATCCACCCGGTGATCGATCTCTGCAACGCGGTCTCGGTCGCCTACGCCGTCCCGGTCGCGGTGCTCGACGTCGCGAAGATCAGCGGCTCGCTGGAAGTCCGCCACGCGTGGGGCGACGAGAAGTACGTGACCTTCGCCGGCACGGTCGAGCAGCCGAACCCCGGCGAGGTGATCTTCGCCGACGAGGACGGCCAAGCCCACGCGCGCCGATGGACGAACCGGCAGAGCGGGCACTCCGCGGTCTCCGCCACGACGTCCGACGTGCTGATCGTTTCCGAAGGGCTGCACGCGACAGCGGGCGAGGACGTCCGGCTGCTGATCGAGGCCATCGCGCGCGAACTGGCGACGGCGGGGGTCGTCACGAGGCCTTGAGCGCCTTCTCCAGGCCGGCGCGGGTCATCTTCGACCGGCCCTTGATGTTCCGCTCCCGTGCCAGCTTGTCCAGGTCGGCTTTCGACAGCGAAGAGAGGTCCTTCTTCGCTGTCGGCTTTTTCGCCCCGGACTTCTTCTTGGCCTTCCCGCTCTCCACGCTCTTCGAAAGCGCCTCGAACAGGTCGACGACCTTCGTCGGCTCACCGGGTTCGGTCGCGGGCGTGATGGTGTCGCCCTTCTTCTTGGCCTTGATCAGGTCCCGCACGCGGTCGGTGTAGGTGTCGCGGTAGTCCTCGGGCCGCCAGTCGTCGCTCATCGCGTCGATCAGGCTGACGGCCATGTCGAGTTCCTTGCCGCGCGCCTTCGCCTTGCCCGGCAGGTCCGGCAGCTGCTCGGCGGGATCCCGCAGGTCGGCCGCGAAATGGAGGGTGTTGAGCACCATCACGCCGTCACCGGAGCGCACCAGCGCCAGGTACTCGCGGTTGCGCATGACGAACTTGGCGATCCCGGCCTTGCCCGACGAGTCCATCGCCTCGAGCAGCAACGCGTACGGGCGCTCGAACTCGTCCTTCGCGGGCGCGAGCCAGTACGTCTTGTCGAAGAACATCGGGTCGATCGCGTCCAGCTCGACGAAGCTCTCGATTTCGAGCGACTTCGACCGGCCGGGGGCGATCTCGTCGAGCTCCTCGGGTTCGACGACCACGTACTCGCCGTTTTCGAGCTCGTAACCCTTGACGATGTCTTCGTAGCCGACTTCCTTGCCGGTGCGCTCGTTCACCCGCCGGTACCGGATGCGGTCCTCGGTTCCGCGCTGGAACTGGCGGAAGTGCACCGTATGGTCCTCGACCGCGCTGTACAGCCGGACCGGCACCGTCACCAGACCGAGCGAAAGCGAACCGCTCCAGACCGGACGCATGGGCACACTCCTCTCCTCCAGCGGGCTGGTACCCGGAATCCCGGCGGATCACACCTGGTCAGAGGCTGAACGCGAGGGACTGCAGGAGAACGACCCCGAGGAACACGAGGGTGAAGGCGAGGTCGAACGCGACCCCGCCCGCCCGCACCGGGCGCACCACGCGGCGGACCGGCGCCAGCACGGGCTCGGTCAGCCGATGGGCGATCCCGCGAGCCCGGAAGGCCCAGCCGGGCGGACGGGTGGCGAGGTTGACGACCCAGTCGAGCACCATCCGGACGATGAGCACGATCAGGAACAGGGTGAGCAGGAAGCCCAGCAGATCACCTAGAGCACTCATGGCGGCACACTCCTCTTCGGTCCAGTGTGCCGCGCTTTGCTGGGAGCAACCTGTGACAGGAAGAAAGGGCTACCAGGGCGGTTGGCCACCCCCAGTTCGAAGGCCAACCGCCGCGGAGCCCCTACACACGGTTCGGCGCGCTGCCCCGTCGCGCCGACCCGCCAGCTGATGTCTTCAGCTTTCCAAGGCCCTGCATCGGAATTACATCGGCACTCCACCGCCGGGCATCCGCGCAGTTCAGGGGCGGCCGGGCGTAGAATCGAACCGGTTTCAGGGCAGGCCCGCGCGCGCCCGTTAGGCCGAATGCCGTAGTGCGTCGCCCGCGCTGATCTGGCTGGAGGCCGAAGCGGTGGGTTAGGGTGCCGGTCAGCCGGCGAACGGACTGGAGGTAGTGCGTGAGCACGCTCACGGCCTCGGACGACATAGTCGCATATGACCGCTGATCGTTTACCCGATTCGGCGGGATCGCCCACCGGCCGGCCCTCCCAGCTCAGCTTCTCCGTTCTCGGCCCGCTCGAAGCCGAAGTCGACGGTGTCCCCGTCCGGCTGGGCGGACGCCGCGAACAGCGTCTCCTCGCCGCCTTGCTGATCAACGCGGGCAGGCTGGTCCCGGTGTCGTACCTGATCGGCACGATGTGGCCGGAGAATCCGCCGAAGACCGCGGTCCGCCAGGTCAGCAACGCGATCGCGCGGCTGCGGCACGACCTCGGCGTGGCCAGGTCCGCCGTGGTCACCACCGGCTCGGCGTACCGCGTCGTCATCAGCAGCGCCTCGCTCGACTCGGTCCGCTTCGAAGCGGACTACAACCAGGGCGCCGAACTCCTTTCGGCCGGGCTGATCTCCCAGGCGGCCGCCAAGCTGGCGGACGCGCTCTCGCTCTGGCGCGGCCCGGCGTTCGACGGTCTCGAAGGCGACGCCATCGAACAGACCGCGCGACGGCTCGACGAAGAACGCCTGGCCGCCTGTGAGCTCTTGATCGGCGCCAGGCTCCGGCTCGGCGAAACCGAAGCGGCGGCTCGCGAGGCCTTCGACCTCGCCGCCTGGCATCCCACGCGCGAGACCCTGCAGTGCCTCACCATGCTGGCGCTCTACCGGGCGGGCCGCGGCGCCGACGCGCTCCGGACGTTCGACCGGACCAGGGTCGCGCTCGCCGAGGAGCTCGGCGTCGACCCGAGCGCCGAACTGAGCGCGCTCCACCAGCAGATCCTGCGCGCCGACGCCGAGCTGATGACCGACAGCGCCCTCGTCCGGTATGGCGTCGGCGGGCTCCGGGCCGGAATGGACACCGGCGGACGTCGCGAGGACGCGGACGCGCAGAAGGCGCTGTTCCCCCGCCCCGCGCAGCTTCCCGCGGACCTCCCCGCGTTCGGTGGCCGTGCCGCGGAACTGCGGACCGTCCTCGAGATCGGCCAGGCAGGCTCCTCGGCGGGGCCGAAGCTGATCGCGATCGACGGGATGCCCGGTGTCGGCAAGACCGCGCTGGCCGTCCACGCCGCACACCGGCTCGCGCCGCTGTTCCCCGACGGGCAGCTCTTCGTGAACCTCGAAGGGTTCTCGCCCGCGGGCGACCCGGTCGACCCTGGGGCCGCGCTCGAGGCGCTGCTGCGATCGCTCGGCATCCAGGGTTCGGACATTCCCACCGGGACCGAACAGCGCGCGGCGCTCTTCCGGAGCTGCCTCGCCGGCAAACGCGTGCTTCTGGTGCTGGACAACGCCATCGGGGCGACGCAGGTGAACCCGCTGCTGCCCGGTTCGGCGAGCTGCTGCGTGCTGATCACCAGCCGCACCCGGCTCGTGGACCTCGACGGCGCCGAACTGCTCTCGCTGGAACCGTTCAGCCGGGCCGACGCCGTGGAACTGCTCGGCCGGATCGTCGGGCCTTCGCGGTTGAGAAGGGAATCCCCGGACGCGGCCGACCAGGTCGCCAGCCTGTGCGGTGATCTCCCGCTCGCGCTGGCCGTCACGGCGAGCAGACTGCGCGCGCGGGCATCGTGGACGCTCGACTTCGTCGCCAGGCAGCTGCGCGACGAACGGAACCGGTTCGGCGAGCTCACCGCCGGGGAACGCGACGTCGCGGGCGCGTTCCGGGTGTCCTATCTGAACTTGACCGAGACCGAGCGCCGGGTGTTCCGCCGGCTGAGCCATCACCCCGGCGCCGCTTTCGATCTCCACTCGACGGCGGCCTTGGCGGAAGTGAGCCTCGGCGAGGCCCGCCGCCTCGCCGAACGCCTCGTCGACGTGAACCTCCTGCGCCAGCCGTCGATGGACCGGTACGAGATGCACGACCTGCTCCGCAGCTACGGTCGCGAACTCCTGCTCGCCGAAGAGCCCGAGCACCAGCGCGAGGCGATGATGCGGCGGCTGTTCGACTACTACCGCAGCACCGTCGCGGCCGCGATGGAGTTCATCGACCCGGACTCCGAAGACGAGCCGGGGGGCCTCGAGGTCCCGAAGAGCGAGTTCGGACAGTCCTTCGCCGACTACGACCAGGCTGCGCACTGGATGGACGCGCAATGGCAGAACGTGCTGCCGGTGGCCGTCGCGATGAACAACCACCAGCAGTACTCCGACCTCGTGCCCTTCTGTTCGGCGGTGTGGCGCTACTTCGACAACCGCGGCTACTACCGGCAGGCCAGGGAGCTGGAGACCCTCGCCCTGTCCGCGGCGCGGGTCACCGGGAACGTGGTCCTCGAGTACCAGGCCCTGCACATGTACGCGCTGACCCTGTGGCGGCTCAACGAGTTCACCGAAGCGAACCGGCTGTTCAACGAGGTGTTCGAACTGGCCGCGACCACCGGCGACATCCGGATGCAGTGCCGGGCCAGGGGCAACTCGGGGGTCACCCACTGGCTCAAGGGCGAGTCGGACGAGGCCATCGAACACCTCGGCTGGGTCCGCGAGACCGCCCACGCCCATGGCAGTGTCCTCATCGAAGCCCGCGCCAGGCACCGGATCGGGCTGATCCACACCGAGAACAGGCGCTATCCCGAAGCCGCCGAGGAACTCGACCAGGCACTGAGGCTGGCCCAGGAGAACGAATCACCTGATCTCGAGGCGGAATGCTTTCTCGCCCTCGGTATCAATTCGCGCGGACTCGGTGACGGCGCGCTCGCGGTCAGTCAGTTGACGACCGCGGTCGAAGTGCTCGAATCGACCGGGAATCGCAGCATGCTGCCCATCGCCCACAAGGAGATGGCGTTCGCGTTCGACATTCTCGGTGAGCGACTGAATGCGGACCGTCATCGCCGGTTCGCATTGCGCCTCTACACCGATCTCGGCATTTCGGAGTTGCCAGAGGTTCGCGAACTCAAACAGCGCCTGAGCGATTACTCGGCGTAATTCTCCGTTTCGATCCGGTACTCTGTTGGCGTAGGTATATTCGCTTGACCGGAGTAACCGCTCACGGAGAGGATCGGCGACATGCACGATGAAGACGACGACGAGTTCTTGTACGAGCTCGAAGCGGAGTACAAGGCGCAGAGCACCTGGGGCGGGTTCGAGCCGCCGCCGCACGGCGGGCCTCCTTTCCGCTCGCGACACTGAATGACCAGACGTATTCGGAAAGTATTACTGGGGACTGGGGCACAAGACATTCGATGCTGGTCAGGGTTTCCTCATGCGGAACGCTTTATTGGTCCGATGGTGACGTCGTCTGGGACGACCACCTCGGCCATCGCCAGCTGAAACTCGCCGAAGGAACCGAACGCGTCCTGCGCTGGTTCAGTTCTTGGCGAGAACCGGAATCGATCCGCACCGCGGACGAGAATCCCGAGACCGGGGAAAGGCTCGTCCGTATCGCGCGAGCGATGATCCGGTACGACGTGCTGGTGGTCAAAGGTTCTTCCCGGCAACAACGGGAAGAGGAGATCCTTCGGGATTGGGGGCCTTGGGGAACGTCCGCGCGGGCGTTTCACTTCGGTACCCGCTCCTTGCGGGAGACCGAGTTCACGACCAGCGAAATGACGGCGAAAACCTTGCTGGAGAAGGCGAAGGCCAGTCCTCCGCCCTCTCCGGTGAGGCCTTCCGGCGAGCACGACGCGATAGCGCTGCCCGAACCGTCACCGGAACCCTTGAACGCGATCGCATTGGGCGACGCGCTGAACCAACGCAGAAGTGTCCGCGAGTTCGGCGAAGAACCCTTGCGGCTGCGCGATTTGAGCGCACTCCTCACCGCGGCCCGGCCGACGAGGCCGGAAACGCATTCCGACATCCCCGCCACCGGGAACGTCTTCAAGACGAGCCCGTCGGGCGGAGCCCGGCATCCGACAGAGGTGTACGTCTACGCGAGGAACGTCGAGGGCCTGGATCGGGGGGCCTACCACTACGACGGTTTCCGGCACAGCCTCACGCCACTGGACGCCAAGATCGACGACGACGAACTCACCTCGCTCGCCGGCGACCAGCAGTGGACCCGGAAGGCCGGCGCGCTGCTGATCTACACCAGCGTCATCGAGCGGAACCAGTGGAAGTACCCGGTGAGCCGCACCTATCGAGTGCTGCTGATGGACGTCGGCCACCTGAGCCAGACCGTGTACCTGATGGCGACCGCGCTGGGACTGAGCGTCACGTTCACCGCGGCGCTTCGCGACGAACTGGTCGAGGATCTTCTCGGCTGCGATCCGGCCAACGAACTGGTGCTGGGCATGTCGGTGCTGGGCACTCGTTTGTGAGTACCTGAAGGGCTTTGCCACATTTCGGCGACGGCGCTTCGGGGGTACTGCCGGCGACAGTCGCCGCTGCGAACGTCGCCGTGTCGCGGCCGCAGTCGCACTGAGATCCCGGGTCCTGCACACACGCGGCCGAGCCGTGGCCGAATTTCGGCGACGCCGCTGGACCGCACAGCCACCTAGCGAGCGCTGCGACCACAGTCGCTTTGAGATCCCGGGTCCTGCACACACCGCCAAGCCGTGGCCGAATTTCGGCGACCGCACCGGCACCGTGGCCGTTTTTCGGCGACGGCCTCAGAACGGTGGCGGTTCCTCGTCGAGCGGTGTGCGGGGTTCGTGTAGTGGTGGTGGTGTGCTGTCGTAGCTGTGTCCGGTGGGTGTGGTGATGGTGAGGGTGCCGTCGGCGGCGAGCCGATAGACCCAGCCGGGTTCGTCTTTCAGGCGGTGGTCGCGGCGGCAGAGGTCGATCAGTTCGGTGTCACTGGTGTGGCCACCGAATTGCCAGGGCACCGAGTGGTCGAGGTCGCAGGCTTGGACGATGCGGTGGCAGCCGGGTCTTCGGCATTCCCGGTCTCGCACCCGCACGAACTCGCCCAACCCGGCGCTGGGCCGATACCGGTCCCGGCCCAAATCCAAGACCTGCCCGGACAAGGGGTCGGTGATGATCCGCCGCAACACCGTGTCCGGGCCGGACGCGATGTGCCGGGCCAGCGACGCCGGGATGTGCCCGTGCCCGGCCAGCTCGGCCGGGTCCTCGTTCAGTCCCAGGTAAGCGTTGAGGTCCATGTAGAGGAACACTTCGGATCGTTCGGTTTTGCCGCCTTGGCCACCGAGGAGGAGGTCGAGGGCGACGTCGGCGCGCAGCTGGTCCAGGGTGCGGTTCTCGCCGCAGGTCTTGAGCGCGCGTGCCTCGCGGTCGATCCGGGCGTAGGCGGCGGCGACCTTCTCCACGGGGCCGTCCTCGACGCCGATCGAGGCTACCCCGGTCTCGCCGTGCCGGATCGACAACCGACGCCCGGCGCGGTGCCGCTCCGCCCGGCGGGCGGCGCCGTCACGGTCGGCCAGCATCGCCGCGTGATTCGCCGTCTTCCGGATCTGCTCGGAGTTCCGGCCCGGTAGCCGGTCCTCCAGCACCGCGTCCACCGCACGGGCATCCTCGTCCGACAGCCACGCCGTCGCGGTAGCGACCTTCATCGCCCCATAACCGCCCACCTGTCCGCGATCCAGCAGCCCCAGCGTGCGCGGCAGCCGCGTGGTCAACGCCGCCGCCGTCGACACCAATCCGGCCGCGTGACCGTCCACAACAGACAACGCGAACGCGACCTCCTGCACCACACTCGACGCACCGTCACGGTGGCGGTTCAGCTGCGCGAGTGCACGGAATCGGACGGCCTCCAGCCGTGCGATTCCTTCTGATGCCGCGACAGCGGCGTCGACAGCATCCTTGTCCTCCAACGAATCCAGTGCGGCAGTGACCTCCTGCAAAGCATCAGGTGAGGTGATTTCCTTGAGTAGCGCCACAGTGGCGTTGCGGGTATCCACGCACAGAAGCTACATCCGACCACCGACAGTTTCCGGGCCAGCGCAAGTTTTCGTTACACGGCAACGAAGAACTGCGTCGCGCCGCAGTAGGCGCCGCGCTGATCGGACCGGATCGTCTCGACCTCGGTGCCGCCGACGAGCCGCGTCATCCGCAGCGC
>NZ_JBWKEC010000033.1:0-97283 GCF_056435645.1 Amycolatopsis sp. NPDC043889 | reverse complement strand
TGTTCTTGGGGAAACTTGGGGAAAAAACGCCTCTCCTGCTTCCGTCGGTGTGGGTGGTTGGGGGGGGGGGGTTGGGTTCCCACCCAAACCCCCCCCCCACGACCCACCCGGCCCAGCGGCTACCGCGGCCGCGGAATCGTGACTGTGACCGAAATCCGCGAGACTCGCCCGTGCCCGGCGTCTAGCGTGGGTGACCGTGACGTGGAGTGCGTACAGCAGCTATCTGGTCATCGTCGTCCTGATCGTCCTCGCGCCGGGGCCGGACACGATGGTGATGCTCAAGAACTCGCTCTCCGGCGGCACCCGCGGCGGCTTCCTCGCCACGGCCGGGATCTTCGTGGCCAACGCCGTCCAGGGCACCGCCGCCGCGCTCGGCCTCGGCGTCGTGATCGCGCAGTCGCAGCCGGTGTTCGTGACGCTCAAATGGGTCGGCGCCGCATACCTGGTCTTCCTCGGTTTCCAGGCGTTGCGCGGCGCGTGGCGGGGCGACTACTCCGGTGTCACGGCGGTGAAGCAGCAACGATCGAGCGGATTCCGCCGCGTCCGTGAGGGCTTCCTTTCCAACATCACCAACCCGAAGGTGCTCGTGCTGTACCTCTCGGTGCTGCCGCAGTTCCTCGACCCCGTGACGACCTCGGCGTGGCACGCGCTGCTGCTCGCGTACACCGTCGCGGTGCTGGGCGCGGTCTGGCTGCTGACGCTGTTGTTCTTAGTGCATCGCGTGCGGGCCTGGCTGGAACGCCGCAAGGTCCGGCGCGCGCTCGACGGCGTCACCGGGACCGCGCTGGTCGGATTCGGCGCCGCTTTGGTGCTCGAGTCATGACCTGGGGTGTCTACGGCGGTTTCGCGCTGATGATGCTGGCGCTGGCGCTCGTCCCGGGCCCGGACAACATGGTGGTGCTGAAGAACGCGCTGTCCGGCGGTGTCCGCGGTGGCGGCTGGGCCTGTTTCGGCATCGGCGTCGCGAACCTCGCGCAGGCGACCGCGGCGGCGCTCGGCCTCGGCGCGGTCATCATGAACTCGCGGCCGGTGTTCGAAGCCGTGAAATGGGCGGGCGCGGCCTACCTCTGCTACCTCGGCGTCCGGGCACTGATCGGCGCCTTCCGCGGCGACTACGGCCTGCTCGCCGAGACCGCCGCCGCCCGGAGCGGATTCCGCCGCTGGCGGGAGGGTTTCCTCTCCAACTTCACCAATCCGAAGGTCCTCGTCCTGTACCTGTCGGTGCTGCCGCAGTTCCTGACCCCGGGCGTCACCGGCACCGGGGACGCCCTGCTGCTGGCCTACACGATCGCGGCGGCGGGCACCATCGCCCAGCTTCTGCTGCTGTTCTTCGTGCACCGCGTCCGGGCCTGGCTGGAACGCCGCAAGGTCCGGCGCGCGCTCGACGGCGTCACCGGGACCGCGCTGGTCGGATTCGGCGCCGCTCTCGTCCTCGAGTAACCCCTTCGGTCGTTTACGCGATACTCCGGATGTCGCAATGGCGCGACCTTAGGAGGCTTCGATGAACAAGAAGACCTACGGCGTTCTCGCCGGAGCCGCCTTCTCCCTCGTTCTTCTCGGCGCGGCCCCCGCCGACGCCGGTGAGCGCGGCAACGGCGTCGCCCCGCCGGGACGCGCCCAGGACACCACCAAACCGCAGCCTCCGTCCAAAGCGGACTTCTCCGGGCACGGCGCCAACAAGCGCGGGCCCTAAGACTCGACACGGGACGGTTCGCCGTCGGCCAACGGCAACGGCGGTGGTGAAGCGGCCGGAAAGCCGTGCGCGGGCTGCGTCGGCAAGGCCGACAACAAGAACCCGCCCGGACAGCTGCCCGGCGGCTCGGATGCCAACGCGGGTTACGAATGCGACCGCAACCACGGCGTCGGGCGCGGCAATCCCGCGCACACCGCCTGCGTGCCGGACCGGACACCGCCTGCCTCGAACCCTCCGGCCGAGACTCCCCCGCGCGGGGGACCGCACAGCGAGGGCGTCCGTCCCGCGGCCGTGCCGGTAGCGGTCCAGGGCGAGGCCGTCACGCCTCGGCCCGTCAGCGCGGTCGCGAGCCCGCCTTCGCTGGCTAAGACCGGTTTCGAACTCGAACCCGTGCTGCTGACCGGGCTGGGTTCGCTGGCCGCGGGTGCCGCGCTGTACGCGGGGACCCGGCGGCGCAGGGACGCGTGACTACTTTCGGCGGATGACTTTCGGGCGCCCACCACATTGAATCCCGTCTCCAGAAGCACGAGACGAGGCGGCGCCACCGCCGCGCCCGCGATCAACTCCTACAACGCCACGCCCGCACCGGAGCGCACCGAGGTCGGTGCCCTCGTCGCGACCTGGGACAACGACGGCGACCCCGCCACACCCGACCGGGTCGACTGGGTGTGCTCGGGCACGATGGTCGACGCCGACACCTTCCTCACCGCCGCGCATTGCACCACCGATTGGCCGGCCAACGTGCGGTTCTTCGTCTCGCTCGACCAGGACGTGCAAGCGGGTCTCGACGCGGCGGCAAAGAAGTACCCCGGCGACCCGGCGGCGATCGCCAAGGCCGTCGCGGTGGAAGGGGTCGCGCACAACGAGCCCGGATACCCCGGCAACTCGGCCGACTCGCACGACATCGCCGTCGTCCAGGTGCCCGCGAAGCAGGTCTCCGCGCGCTGGACCTTCACTCCGGCCACGCTGCCGAGCGCCGGCCAGCTCGACGCGCTCGGGCCACAGGCGCTGAACTCGACGCCGTTCGTGGTCGCCGGCTACGGCACGCAGGAGGCCGTGAACGCGCCGGGCGGGCACACCCATCCGGGCGGCGGAGTCCGGATGAAGGCGCCGGTCACCTTCAACGCGCTGAACAACACGTGGGTGCGGCTGGCGATGACAGCGCCTCAGGGCAACGGCGGCGCCTGCTACGGCGACTCCGGTGGGCCGAACTTCGCCACCATCGGCGGCAAGCGCGTCCTGGTGTCGACGACCATCACCGGCGACGGACCCTGCTTCGCCACCAACGTCACCTACCGGCTGGACTCGCCGACGTCGCGTGACTTCCTCGCGCCGTTCGTCGCCCTGCCCTGATCAAGCCCGGTCAGGCTCCCCGGCCACGCGCTCGATCCTGGCACCGAGCCGGTTCAGGTTCTCCACGAAGTGCGGGTAACCGCGGTCGATGTGGAAGACGTCCCAGACCTCGGTGACGCCGTCCGCGCAGAGACCGGCCAGCACCAGCCCGGCACCGGCGCGGATGTCCGCGGCCCACACCGGAGCACTCGAGAGCTTCTCCACGCCGCGCACGACGGCGTGGTGGCCATCGGTACGCGCGTCGCCGGAAAGCCGCATCATCTCTTCGATGAACCGGAACCGGGCCTCGTAGATGTTCTCCGTGATCATCGACGTGCCTTCGGAGACCGCGGACAGCGCCACCGCGAACGGCTGCAGGTCGGTCGCGAAACCGGGGTACGGCAGCGTCACCCAGTCGACCGCCTTCGGGCGCTCGTTCTGGACGATGCGGAAACCCTTGTCGCCGAACGTCTCGACCTCGGCGCCCGCCAGGCGGAGCTTGTCGAGGACCAGGTCGAGGTAGTGCGGGTTGACGCCGCGGACGGTCAGGTCGCCCCTGGTCATCGCGGCGGCGAACGCCCAGGTCGCGCCGACGATCCGGTCGCCGATCACGCGGTGCTCGGTGGGGTGCAGCTTCTCGACGCCCTCGACGGTGAGGGTCGAGGTGCCCGCGCCTTCGACCTTCGCGCCCATCTCGGTCAGCATCGTGCAGATGTCGACGATCTCGGGCTCACGCGCGGCGTTGTCGATGACCGTGGTGCCCTCGGCGAGCACGGCGGCCATCAGGATGTTCTCGGTGGCGCCGACACTCGGGAAGTCCAGCCAGATCTGCGCGCCGCGCAGCCCGTCGGCCTTCGCCACGACACAGCCGTGCTCGATGGTGCTGGTGGCGCCCAGCTTGCGCAGTCCGTTCTGGTGCATGTCCAGCGGACGGGAACCGATGGCGTCACCGCCCGGCAGCGCGACGACGGCCTGCTTGAGCCGTCCGACCAGCGGACCCAGCACGCACACCGACGCGCGCAGCTTGCCCATCGCGGCCGAATCGGCCCGGTGCGACAGCTCGGCCGGAGTGGTGATCTTGGCGGTGTCGCCGTCGATGACGACGTCGCAGCCGACACTGCGCAGGACGTCGCCCATCAGGGGGACGTCCAGGATCTGGGGGCAGTTCGTGATGGTCGTCGTACCCTCGGCCAGCAGGGCCGCGGCCATCAGTTTCAGGACGCTGTTCTTGGCCCCGACCACGTCGACCTCGCCGACCAGCCGTGCTCCGCCGTGCACGTCGAAGTGCTCGCTCATGGGCGCCAATCATGCCCTCTCGCCCGGATTTGCCTTACGCCGGGCCGGTAGAGTCGGCTTCATGGTCGTACGCATCAACCGCGTGTACACGAAGGTCGGCGACAACGGCACCACGGCGCTCGGCGACGGCTCCCGCGTGCCGAAGACCTCGCCACGGCTGGGTGCGTACGCCGACGTCGACGAAGCCAACTCCGTCATCGGGCTCGCGCTCGCGATGGGTGGTCTCCCCGAGGAGATCACGCAGGTGCTGCGTGCGGTGCAGAACGATCTCTTCGACGTCGGCGCGGATCTGTGCGCGCCGATCGTGGAGAACCCGCCGTACGAGCCGCTGCGGATCACCGAGCGGTACATCGAGCGGCTGGAAGGCTGGTGCGACGAGTTCAACGAGCGGGTGCCGAAGCTGACGTCGTTCATCCTGCCGGGTGGCACCCCGGGTGCGGCGTTCCTGCACCAGGCCCGCACGGTCGCGCGGCGGGCGGAGCGTTCCGGCTGGGCGCTTTTCGAGGCCGAGCAGGCCACGACCAATCAGCTGGCGATCAAGTACCTGAACCGGCTCTCGGATCTGCTGTTCATCCTGTCCCGGCTGGCGAATCCGGACGGCGACATCCTGTGGCGGCCCGGCGGCGCCTCCTGACGACGCGATCCGGCACCTGGTCGCGGTCGTCGCGTGAGCGATCACCGCGACCAGGTGCCGGATCGCGTGATGGGTAGGAGTTCAGCCCTGTTCCTGTGCTGCCCAATAGCGCTCGAGGTCGACTTCGGGCGTGCCGTCCTTGCCCGGGTCGATCGCCTTCATCGTGATCGTGTCCTCCAGGGACACGGCCTCGGGAAGGTGGCTCCAGCGGTTCGTGTCCTCGCTCTGAGTCATATGCCGAGAATAGCCGCGCGGCATACCGGAAGGCCGGTAGAAATGCCGCTTCGTGATGATCCCATGTTTCCGCGGGCGCATTCAGAGGACTAAGTGCCCCAGGAAGCCCGCAGTGAAGCGAGAGCGTCGTGGAAACCCGGGAACGTCTTCTTCACGCAACCCGGGTCGTCCAGCGTGATCCCCGGCGTCCGCAGCCCCGTGACGCTGAACGACATCGCGATCCGGTGATCCCGACGGCACTTCACCAGCGTCCCCGTCGGCACACCCGGCTGGATCTCGATCCAGTCCCGCCCCGTCTCGACCGAGACACCCATCGCGCGCAGGTTCTCCTCGCATGCCGCGAGCCGGTCGCATTCCTTGATCCGCGTGTTGTAGACATCCTCGATCCGCACCGGCCCGTCCGCGAACGGCGCGATGGCCGCGAGCGTCGGCACGGTGTCGGAGATGTCGCGCATGTTCACCGTGACGCCGCGCAGCCCGCCCGTCCCGGTCACGGTCACGGCGTCCGGGCCCACCTCGACGTCCGCGCCCATCTGCCGCAGGACTTCGACGAAGGCCAGATCTCCTTGCAGGGCACCGTCACCCAGGCCCGGCACGGTCACCGAGTTGCCGGTCAGCGCGGCGGCCGCGAAGAAGTAGCTGGACGTCGAAGCGTCGGGCTCGATCTCGTAGTGGCAAGCCCGGTACGGCGTGGGCGGCACGACGAACGTGTCGCCGTCCCGGACGACCTCGACGCCGAAGCGCCGCATCATCGCGATGGTGATCTCGACGTAGGGCACCGAAACGAGGTCCGTCACGGTGATCCGCAGTCCCTCGGACGTCAGCGGCCCGACCAGTAGCAACGCGGTCAGGAACTGGGAGGACAGCCCCGCGTCCAGCGTCAGCTCCCCGCCCTTGATCCCGTCGGCCCGCACGACCAGCGGATGGTGCCCCGGCGAGCCTTCGAAGGTCAGGTCGACGCCCAGCTCCTGCAACGCGTCGGTCAGCGGCCCCAGCGGCCGGGCGCGCATCTGCTCGGAGGCGTCGAAGCGGAAGGTGCCGTGCCCGGCCGAGGCCAGCGCGGGCAGGAAACGCGCGGTGGTGGCACCATCGCGGCAGAAGACGTCGGCGCTGTCGACGGCGGGCCCCTCGGGCCTGCCTTCGATCGTCCACTCCCCGTCAGTGCGGGAAACCTGGTAGCCGAGCTTGAGAAGGCCTTCGGCGAAGCCCTCGGAGTCATCCGAACGCAGCGGCCTGCCCAGCACGGTCGTCCCGTGGGCGGCGGCCGCGAGGAACAGGCCTCGGGCGGTGATCGACTTCGAACCGGGGATGTCGACGATGGTCACGGCGTGAGCATACGGCGTGCTCGAACGGCGAACTCGCGTGCTCAGAGACGGGACATGCGTGCTTGGGGGCGTAACTCAGGAGGCGCGTGGGAGGCGGCGGCCCGGCGGGGCCGACTCCAGCCAGGAGAGGAAGCCGGTAAGGGCACCGGGACCCATCGCGATCTCGATCGCCTCCTGCGTGGCGGACTCACACCGCAGGACGATCGAACCTTCGGGGACGGCGTACGCCTCCGTGCCGGAGGGATCGCGCCGGTCCGCGATCTCCATACTCGCCCGCTGGAAGACCCGGTCCGGGCCGGTCCGCAGGCTCCACACTCGGAACCAGACGAACTCGTCGCCCTCGTAGCGGCCCAGCCCCAGATGCCAGCTGGACCGCGCCTCGTCCGGACGCCACCGCAGGGCGACACTCACGCCACCACCGCGGCGCATCCGGACCCACCGCAACGAATACCAGGCCACGACGACGGCCAGGATGGTCAGGGCCCCGAGAACACCCACGGCGATTTCCACGGCCCGGCCCCTGTCCTTCGCCCGGTCAGACTGACTGACCGGCCGCGCGGAGCTGGGCGGTCGCCCTAGCCCGCTCTTGCTCGTCTTCGCCGGTCAGCGCCTTCTTGGCCGCGTCGACGTCGATCTCGTCCGAAAGCTCCGCGCTCTCGGCGAGGATGCTCACACCGGTCGCGGTGACCGACAGGAACCCGCCGTGCACCGCGGCGGTCACGGTCTCGCCGTCCGTGGTCGTCACCTTCACGACGCCACCCTCGACGAGCTGGCCAAGAACCGGCTCGTGACCGGCCATGATGCCGATCTCGCCCTCGGTGGTCTGCGCCACCACGAACGTGGCGGTACCGGACCACAGACGGCGCTCGACGGCTACCAGCTCGACAGAAATCTCAGCCACGTAGCTTCCCTTCACCTCAGGTGCTGGCACCGAGTGTAATAGTCAATGATCCCGGTAAGCGAACGACGGGACCAGCGTCCACAGTAGACACTGATCCCGCCGCTCATCGGAACATCACTTCTTGGTGATTTCCTTGTACTTCTTCTCGAGGTCTTCGAGGCCACCGATACCCAGGAACGCCTGCTCCGGGTAGTGGTCGAAGTCGCCCTTGGTGATGCGGTCGAAGGACTCGATGGTCTCCGACAGCGGCACGGTCGAGCCCGGCTGACCGGTGAACGCCTCGGCGACCAGCATGTTCTGCGACAGGAACCGCTCGATGCGGCGCGCGCGCTGAACGGTCAGCTTGTCCTCTTCCGACAGCTCGTCCATACCGAGGATCGCGATGATGTCCTGCAGCTCCTTGTACTTCTGCAGGATCCGGATGACCTCGGAGGCCACGCGGTAGTGGTCCTCACCGACGATGGCCGGGTCGAGAATGGTCGACGTCGACGCCAGCGGGTCCACCGCCGGGAAGATGCCCTTCTGGAACACGCCACGGGAAAGCTCCGTGGTGGCGTCCAGGTGGGCGAACGTCGTCGCCGGGGCCGGGTCGGTGTAGTCGTCCGCGGGGACGTAGATCGCCTGCATCGAGGTGATCGAACGACCACGGGTCGAGGTGATCCGCTCCTGGAGCTGACCCATCTCGTCGGCCAGCGTCGGCTGGTAACCCACGGCCGAAGGCATGCGGCCCAGCAGGGTCGACACCTCGGAACCGGCCTGGGTGAACCGGAAGATGTTGTCGATGAAGAGCAGCACGTCCTGGTTCTGCACATCGCGGAAGTACTCCGCCATGGTCAGCGCGGACAGCGCGACCCGCATGCGAGTGCCCGGCGGCTCGTCCATCTGACCGAAGACGAGGGCGGTGTCGTTGATGACGCCGTCCTCGGACATCTCCAGGAAGAGGTCGTTGCCCTCACGGGTGCGCTCGCCGACACCGGCGAACACCGAGGTACCACCGAAGTTCCGGGCGACACGGGTGATCATCTCCTTGATGAGCACCGTCTTGCCGACGCCGGCACCGCCGAACAGGCCGATCTTGCCACCCTGCACGTACGGGGTCAGCAGGTCGACGACCTTGAGGCCGGTCTCCAGCATCTCCGTCTTGCCTTCGAGCTGGTCGAAGGAGGGCGGGTTGCGGTGGATGCCCCAGCGCTCGAGGTCCTCGCCGTAGCCGGGCTCGTCGAGGCACTCGCCGAGCGCGTTGTAGACGTGGCCCTTGACCTTGTCGCCGACCGGCACCGTGATGGGGCCGCCGGTGTCGGTGACCTCGGCGCCACGGACGAGGCCGTCCTGCGGCTGGAGCGAAATGGTGCGGACGAGGTTGTCACCGAGGTGGCTGGCGACCTCGAGCGTCACCGTCTTGCGGAGCTGCTCGAACTCGATTTCGACCTTGAGCGCGTTGAACTGGTCGGGAACGGAACCGCGCGGGAATTCGACGTCGACGACCGGGCCGGTCACCGAGACGATGCGCCCCTTGGCACGGGCTTCAGTACTGGTCATCAGTCATCACTTCCTGCTGCGGTGAGAGCGTTCGCCCCACCGACGATTTCGGAGATCTCCTGGGTGATCTGCGCCTGGCGGGCCTGGTTCGCCTCCCGCGTCAGCGTGTTCACCAGTTCGTTCGCGTTGTCCGACGCCGCCTTCATCGCGGTGCGTCGGGCCGCGAGTTCGGACGCCGCCGACTCGAGCATCGCCGCGAAGATCCGCGTCTTGAGGTACTTCGGCAGCAACGCGGCGAGCAGCTCCTCGGCGTTGGGCTCGAACTCGTAGCCCGGCAGCAGACCGGCGGACTTCTCGTTCTCGTCCTCGTCGTCGCTGTACTCGACTTCGAGCGGCGCGACACGCTTGGCGACCGGCCGCTGAGTGAGCATCGAGACGAACTCGGTGTAGACGACGTGGATCTCGTCGACACCGTCGATGCCGTCGGCGTTGCCTTCCTCGTCGTCCGCCCCGGCGAGGAAGGACTCGACGATCAGCTCACCGACCTCCGCGGCGTTGACGTAACCGGGCTGGTCGGAGAAGCCCGTCCAGCTTTCGGAAACCTCGCGGCCACGGAACCGGTAGTAGCTCAAGCCTTTGTTGCCGGTGACGTAGAGCTCGGGCTGCTTGCCCTGCTCACGCAGCAGCGTGAGCAGTTCCTCGGTCGCCTTGAGCACGTTGGAGTTGTATCCACCGCACTGACCCTTGTCGCTGGTGATCACGAGGACCGCCGCGCGCTTCGGGTTGGGGCGCTCGACCAGGAGCGGGTGGTCGAGGTTCACCGAGGCGCTGGCCAACGCGGAGAGCACCTTCGTGATCTCGTCCGAGTAGGGCCGCGACGCCGCGACCTTCGCCCGCGCCTTGGTGATGCGCGCGGTGGCGATGAGCTCCATCGCCTTGGTGATCTTGCCGATGGACTTGGTCGCCTTGATACGCGACCGGAGTTCTCGGAGTTGTGCGGCCATGAGCTATCAGCTCACTTCTTCGGTGCGGGCTTGTTGACCTTGACGGTCTCCTGCCCGACCTTCTCGGCGTCCATCGCGTCGGAGACCTCGACCAGGCTCTTGCCCTCGGAAGTGGTGAACTCCTTCTTGAACTCGTTCACCGCGTCGACCAGCCCGGAGGCGGTCTCGTCGGAGAACTTGCCCGATTCGCGGATGTCCTTGAGGAGCTCGCCGTGCCTGCGACGCGCGGAATCGATGAACTCGTCGCGGAAGCGGCGCACGTCCTCGGTCGGGACCGAGTCGAAGTGACCGTTCGTGCCGAGGTACACCGTGACGACCTGCTCCTCGACCGGGATCGGCGAGTACTGCGGCTGCTTGAGCACCTCGTACAGGCGGGCACCACGCTCGAGCTGCGCCTTCGACGCGTCGTCGAGGTCCGAAGCGAAAGCCGCGAAGGCCTCCAGCTCGCGGTACTGCGACAGGTCGATACGGAGCGAACCCGAAACGTCCTTCATCGCCTTGACCTGCGCGGCACCACCCACACGGGAAACCGAGATACCCACGTCGATGGCCGGGCGCTGACCGGCGTTGAACAGGTCCGACTGGAAGAAGCACTGACCGTCGGTGATCGAAATGACGTTCGTCGGGATGTAGGCCGACACGTCGTTCGCCTTGGTCTCGATGATCGGGAGACCGGTCAGCGAGCCCGCGCCCAGCTCGTCCGAGAGCTTCGCGCAACGCTCGAGGAGGCGGGAGTGCAAATAGAAGACGTCGCCGGGGAAGGCTTCGCGGCCCGGCGGGCGACGCAGCAGCAGCGAGATCGCGCGGTAGGCGTCGGCCTGCTTGGTCAGGTCGTCGAACACGATGAGGACGTGCTTGCCCTCGTACATCCAGTGCTGGCCGATGGCCGAACCGGTGTACGGCGCGATCCACTTGAAGCCGGCGGAGTCCGACGCGGGGGCCGCGACGATGGTGGTGTACTCCATCGCGCCGGCGTCCTCGAGGGACTTCTTCACCGCGGCGATCGTGGAGCCCTTCTGGCCGACCGCGACGTAGATGCAGCGAACCTGCTTCTTCGGGTCGCCGGTCTCCCAGTTGGCCTTCTGGTTGATGATCGTGTCCACCGCGACGGCCGTCTTACCGGTTTTTCGGTCACCGATGATCAGCTGGCGCTGGCCACGGCCGATCGGGGTCATCGCGTCGATCGCGGTGATACCGGTCTGCAGCGGCTCCGACACCGGCTGGCGCTCGACCACCGAAGCGGCCTTGACCTCCAGCGGGCGGCGGTCGGTGGTCTCGATCTCGCCGAGGCCGTCGATCGGGGCGCCCAGCGGGTTCACGACGCGGCCGAGGTAGCCCTCGCCGACCGGAACCGAAAGGACCTGCCCGGTCCGCTTGACTTCCTGGCCTTCGACGACGGTCTCGAAGTCACCGAGGATCGCGGCACCGATGGAGCGCGCGTCCAGGTTCAGCGCCACACCGAGGACCCCGCCGGGGAACTCGAGCAGTTCGTTGGCCATCGCCGAGGGAAGGCCCTCGACGTGGGCGATGCCGTCACCGGCGTCGATGACGACGCCGACTTCTTCCCGGCTCACGTCCGGGGCGTAACTCGAGACGTAGTTCTCGATCGCGCTACGGATCTCATCCGAGGAGATCGTCAGCTCCGCCATTTCAATCCCGCTCTCGCTTCGTTCGTGCCAGTGTGCAAAGTCGTTGTTATGGGTTCAGCTGGCCAACCGGCGACGCAGGGCGTCGATGCGCCCCGCGGTGCTGCCGTCGATGACCTCGTCGCCGACGCGGACGACGAGTCCGCCGCCCAATGACGGGTCGACCTCGACGTGCAGCGCGAGCTGCCGCCCGTACAGGGCGTTGAGCTTCTCGCTCAGCCGAGCCTGCTGCTCGTCGGACAGCGCGCTCGCGCTGGTCACCTGGGCGACCGAGCGTTGACGGCGTTCCGCGGCCAGCCGGACCAACCGCTCGAGGGCATTGGCGACCCCGCGGCCCTTGGCGCGCAGGACGACCTGCTCGACGAGAGTCTCGGTGACCACGTCCACCTTGTCGGCGAACAGGGTGCGGACCAGCGTCCGCTTCGCCTCGGCGGGGGCGGTCAGGTCGGACAGGGCCCGTTCGAGCTCCGGCTCGCCCGCAACGATACGGCTGACCCGGAACAACTGGTCCTCGACCGCGTCGAGGTTCCCGGACTTCTCCGCACTGGTGAGCAGCGCCGAGCGGCCGAGGGCCTCGAGCCCGTCGGTCAGTTCGCGCGGGCTCGACCAGCGGCTGCCCGCCACGGAGTCGAGCACCTGCAGGGCCGGCTCGGAAACCTTGCCCGCGAGAATCCCGCGAGCGAGGCCGATCCGGGCGTCGGGCGTGGCCGAACCGTCGGCGACGGCCCGGCGCAGGCCGATCTCCCGGTCCAGCAGGGCGACGACCGAAAGCAACTCGTCGCCGACCGTCGCCGGGTCCGTACCCGCGGCGGCCAGAACCTCGCCGAGCCTGTTCTCGGCGAGGTCGAGCGCTTCACGGCTCGCAGCATGCAGCGTCATTCTGGTCTACTTCCCCGCTCCGAGACCGGCACCGTTGGTGCCCGCGGTCTCCAATTCGGCCAGGAACCGGTCCACGGTGCCGTGACGGCGCGCGTCGTCCGCGAGCGACTCGCCGACGATGCGGCTGGCCAGCTCGACGGAGTTACGGCCGAGTTCGGCACGCAGTTCGGCGATGATCTGCGCCTTCTGGGCCTGCAGCTGGGCCTGCCCCTGAGCGACGATGCGCTGGGTCTCGGCCTCGGCCTCGGCCCGCAGCTCCACCTTGATCTGCTCGGCTTCGAGCCGGGCGTCGTCGCGGATCTTCGCGGCCTCGGAACGGGCTTCCGCCAGCTGCGCCTTGTACTGCGCGAGGTTTTCCTCGGCTTCGGCCTGCGCCTTCTCAGCCCTTTCGATGCCGCCCTCGATCAGCTTGCTCCGCTCCTCGTACATCGCCTCGAAACGAGGAACGACGTACTTCTTGAGCACCCACAGCAGCAGGAGGAAGGCGACGAACCCGAGGATCAGCTCGGGAATGTGCGGCAGGATCGGGTTGGGCGCCGTGGCGGCCAACACCAATTCGGTCTTCAGCACAACGTCTCCTTAAGCGAGATGAGCTAGCGACAACTCAGCTGGTGGAGGCGAGGAAGTAGACGACGATACCGATCAGCGCGAGCACCTCGACCAGCACGAAGGTGGAGAAGGCGATGCTCTGCAGCTTGCCCTGCGCCTCCGGCTGACGGGCGGTGCCGTTGATGACCGCGGCGAAGATCAGACCGACGCCGAGGCCGGGCCCGAGGGTACCGAGACCGTAACCGATGGCGGCGAGGCCCGGGTTGATGCTGGTGGCGGCCTCGGCAGCCTGCGCAAGAACGATGTTGCTCACGTGCGTTTCCCTTCAAACTCGGTCCGCGCGACTCACGCGGATCGGGGGCTTTTGGTGTTCTCTCAGTGCTCCGACGCCAGTGCGGCGCCGATGTACCCTGCGGCCAGGAATGCGAAAATGTACGCCTGCAGGATCTGGATGAATGCCTCCAGGAACGTCATCGCGATGGCGAAGAGGAACCCGACCGGCGAAGCGAGTTTCACCAAACCTTCACCATCGGTCAGCAGGAAGCTGCCACCGAGGGCGAAGACCATGATGATGAGATGCCCGGCGAACATCGCCGCGAAGACCCGGATCGCCAAGGTGGCGGGGGCGATGAAGAACTTCTGCGCGAACTCGATGAGCGCGTACAGCGGCATGACGAACCACGGCACGCTCGGCGGCGCGAGTTCCTTCTTCAGATAACCACCGAGACCGTGGCGCTTGATACCCACGTAGTGGTACACCGGGTAAACGACAAGGAACGCGAGTGCGAGCGGGAAGCCGATCCGTGACATGGTCGGGAACTGAAAGAACGGGATGATCCCGAAGAAGTTGTTCACCAGTACGAAGGTGAACAGTCCCAGAATCAGCGGAATGAACGGCTTGAAGTCCTTCGAGCCGATCTGGTCCCGCGCGATGTTGTTACGGCCGAAGCCGTAAATCGACTCGGCCAGGAACTGTCCCTTGCCAGGGACGACCTTCAGCTTGCGCGAGGCAAGCAGGAAAAAAGTGGCGATGATGACCACGGACATGATCACCAGCAACATCGGCTTGGTGAAGCTCAGCCAATAGCCGGAGCCGAACAACGGCGGCAGGTTGAAGTCCGCGATGCCTGGCGGCTTGAACTCCGCACCCTCGGCTAGTACCAGCGCGCCCACTGGGCTCCTTCCGGTTCTCCCGGCCGGCGTTCACTCCGCCGGGGGAATCGTCACGATCTGGACTTAACGTACCCGACACGTATCGGGCCGTCGGAGGCGGCCACCCCACGATGTGCTGAACATGGGATCACGTTCCGCGCACGAGGATTCTCGCTGCAATACTCCCGGAGGACAGACGCCTGACAGCGGCATGAGGGGACGATTCAACTCCGTCGCCACACTGCTGTTCGGGGTTCGTCATCGGGAGCAGGCAGCCGAGGCCGCCGCCCACACGCGGACCATATCAGCCGCTTCCCACGCACCGTACAGGCGTACTACTTTGCCCTGATCGGTCGAGGACCTAGGTCCCGTCCCAGGTCAGGACCTTCGTCCCGGATTCAGCGGGAAGCAGGGATGATCGTCGGGATCTTGACCTTGCGGAACGCCGCGAACTCCACGCCCGCGGCCAGGAGGATGCCCACGATCATGGTGATTCCCAGCGACATGGGATGCACGGCGGAGACGCCGCGGAGCAGGGAAAGCGCCCCGAAAAGGAGGAGGACCTTGGCGATGTAACCACTGAGAGTGATCGCCAGCACGAACATCGGGTCCAAGCCGGCGCAGAAGCGCATCATTCCCAGCGTCGCCAGGGCGGACGCGATGGCGAGCACGCCACCGATGACCGAACCCACGAGCCCGGGCAGTCCATTGAGGATGGTGAACACCACGACGCACACGAGAACCGCGGGCGGGGTGATGCGCAGGGAAGCCTTCGTCATCGCGTTGGCCGCCTGCAGGACCACCTTGGCGTGGGGGTTCTCCTCCGCCTCGACGGTCTTCTCGGTCTCGCTCACAGAAAACTCCCTGGTCGTCTCAGCCCGCCAGTGTAGGCCCGTGCCGGTGTGTGCGGTTCAGGCGGTCCGGTTCCGGGACCGCAGCCGGGGCACGATCGACACCAGGGTCGCCAGCAGGAAGCCGAAGCCGACGATCCAGAAGACCGCGGCGCTGTCGAACAGCGTGACCGAAACCGCGCCGAACGCGAGCAGGCCCGCCCACAAGTAGATGAGCAGCACCGCGCGGCGCTGGGAGTGGCCGATCTCCAGCAGGCGGTGGTGCAGGTGCATCTTGTCCGCGGCGAACGGGCTCTCGCCGCGACGGGTGCGGCGGATGACCGCCATGATCAGGTCGAGCATCGGCACGAACAGCACCGCGGCGACCACGACAAGCGGCGAAAGCAACGCGAGTGCGTCCTTTCCGCTGAACTGCGGGTACGGCACGCGGCCCGACGCGGACGTCGTCGCGCCCGCCAGCATGAGGCCGATCATCATCGAACCCGAGTCGCCCATGAAGATCTTCGCGGGCTGGAAGTTGTACGGCAGGAAGCCGAGACAGGCCCCGGCGAGCGTGGCGGCGATGAGGGCGGGCGGGTACGCGCCGACGTCGCCACCCGAGGAGTCGAGCAGGCCGAGAGAGAAGGAACAGGTCGCCGCGGCGGCGATGAAGCCGAGGCCGCCGGCGAGCCCGTCGAGGCCGTCGACGAAGTTCATCGCGTTGACCATGACGACCACCAGCACGACGGTCAGCAGCGCGCCCTGGTTCTTGTCCAGCACCAGCACCTGGCCGAAGGACTCGCCACCGCCGCCCCACGGCACCCAGAACGACACCCACTGCACACCGAAGATCACCAGGATCCCGGCGCACATGACCTGGCCGGCCAGTTTCGTCCAGGCGTCCAGCTCGAACCGGTCGTCGAGGGCGCCGATCAGGGAGATCACCCCGGCGGCGAGCAGGACGCCCAGCGAATCGAAGGAGAAGTCGAAACCGCGGCTCAGCGCGGGCAGCTGGTGCGCGAGCCCCATCGCGGCGGCGACGCCGAGGAAGATCCCGATACCGCCCATCCGCGGGATCGGGGTGACGTGGACGTCGCGGGCCCGCGGGTTGGCGATCGCGCCGATCCGGATGGCGACCCGGCGCACAACGCCGGTGAGCAGGAAGGTCACGGCCGCCGCGGTGAGGGCGACGAGGATGTACTCCCGGATCGGGAGGCCTTGCGTAGGAGGCATGATGCGTTACGCCGCCGAGGTCCAAGTCACTCGAACACGCTACCGCGTGAGGGGGATACGCCCGGACACGGTACTGACACCCGGTGAATCAGGCGAGTGACTCCGCGGGCACTCCCAGTACTTCCGCGACGGCGGCCCGGCTGACCGCGCCCTCCCGCAGGATGACCGGGTCGTCGCCGGTGAGATCGACCATCGTGGACGGAACGGGCTCTCCGGTGGAGCCGCCGTCGAGGTACACCGCGACGCTGTCGCCGAGCTGATCGACGGCCTCCTGCGCGGTGGAGGCGGGCGGCTGTCCGGAGACGTTGGCGCTCGAGACCGCCATCGGGCCGACGTCACGCAGCAGTTCCAGCGCGACCGGGTGCAGCGGCATCCGCAGCATCACCGTTCCGCGTGACTGGCCGAGATCCCACTGCAGGCTCGGCGCGTGCGGCAGGACGATGGAGAGGTCGCCGGGCCAGAAGGCCTCGATGAGCGCGCGGGCCTGCGGCGGCGTGCCGAGCACGAGCCCGTCCACAGTGGACCAGGAGCCGACCAGGACGCCGACCGGCATGTCCGGGCCGCGGTTCTTGGCCCGGAGGAGGGACTGGACGGCGCCGCTGTCGAAGGCGTCCGCGCCGATGCCGTAGACCGTGTCCGTCGGGAGGACGACGAGACGGCTGGACCGCACGGCGCTCGCCGCCGCGGCGAGCCCGTCGGCCCGGGATTCATGCTTGCTGCAGTCGTACACCGCGCTCATGGCCTGTGAGCGTAGCCCTGCGGCCTCGTGAGTGGTAAGGACGGTTCTAACCGTCCTTACCGCTCACGAGCCGTGCTGGGTCAGAAGGCGAAAGCGGTGCAGAACGACGTCGCCGTCTTCGCCGGATCCGCGATCGACGTCGCGGTCAGCTTGATATGCGCGACGTGGTCACCGCCCGCGGCCCGTTTGGCGTGCGCCGTCGCCGAAGACCGCCCGCCGAACGGGACGGTCGACAGCTCGTTCGGCAGCCGTACCTCCCAGCCCTTCGCGTTGGTGGACGCGCTCAGCCGGTAGGTGTCGGTGTCGAACGGCGCCGCCGCGCCCTTCGCGTCCCCGGTGTTGAACACCGGGAACGAGCAGCTCGCGAGGCCCTGCTTGGCGAACGCCGGGGCCGATGGCCACAGCGAAACACCCCTGGCCCGAGAGCCGGCGCCGTCGAGCGAAGCCACCGTGACGACGTAGGACAGCACGCCCTTGCGGTCGCGCTCGACGTCCGAGACGAGGAACTTCAGCCTGTTCGCCTCGTCGGTGTACTCGTACTTGCTCGCGGAACCGGTGCCCGCCTTGAACGCCGCGTCGTTGAGCTGGCGGTAGTCGCCGATCGTGATCGGCACCGCGGTGCCGTCCGGTTTCTTGTAGTCGGTCATGCCGATGTCGGCCGGATTCGCGTCGACGATCCATTCGAACGGCGCGTTGTCCTGGTTCTTGGTCTTCGCGATGATGACCCCGGAATCGGGGGCGAAGGAATCGCTGCCCATCCGGTCGACGACCTCGACGGTGTAATTGTTGTATCCACCGCCGTCACAGAACGGATCCTTGGACCGGTCGCATTTCGGCGAAAGGTCCCCGCCGGTCAGCGCGATGTTGATGCCGCTGTAGGCACCCTGCCCGGGAAGAACCGAACGCGCCGTGATCCTCGCCGAAACCGGGCCGGTCTCGGCGAGCTGGTTCCGGTCGAGTTTCAGCACGTCCTCGGGGTCGATGATGTCGAGCTTCATCTTGGTGCGCAGCATGTGATGCGAGCCCATCGAGCCACCCTGCGTCGCCGGGATCTGCCAGCGCGTGTGCGGTCCGCCCGGGCCGTTGAAGCTGCCGCGCGACATCATCTCCCACGGACCGGTGTAGGTCCTGGACGGCGGGGTGCCGAACGGGTTGTTGTAATTGTCGCCGATACCGAGAATGTGGCTCAATTCGTGCGCGTAGACCGCCTGACCCGAGCTTTCGGCCTGGGTCGAGGAACCGGTGACCGCGTTCGGCCAGATACTCGCCGCCGATTTCCAAGACGTCCACGGAACGTACCGGGTGGACGCGGCGTTCGGCATTCCCGCGACACCGGGGCCGAATTCGTCGGGCACGTTCCCCGGCTCGCCGAACTTCATCACGCCGAATTCCTGCCAGGTCGCGCTCTCGTCCTGGCCCGCGGAAAGGTAGAAGATGAAGTCGAACTGCTTGGCGACGTCACCCACGTCCGCCCGCCAGGCCGCCCCCGCGTCGGCGCGCAGGTCACGCTTGCAGTTCGCGTCCGACGGACAGGCGTCGGGCTGGAACTCCATGCCGTATTCGAAGGACTTGCCGGGCAGGCGGTACGGCCCGAACGCGGTCAGTTCGACCCCCATCCTGCCGCCGGAGTCCTCCATCCAGTACTCGTTGATGGTGTGGCCGCGGTTGATCGCCTGCGGCTTGTTGAGGAAGTCCTGGTAGAACTTCGCGACGTCCGCGCGCGGGATGTTGCTCGCGGCGGGGCCGGGGTTGCCGAACACCGTCGAATGCGTCGGCTGCGTGACGGCGAACTCCTGGTCCGGGTAGTCCGCGAGCACCACGGCGCCCTTGAACGTCCGCTTCGTCGGCTTCAGCGCGGGGTCGGCCCAGTTGGTGCCGGGCGGCTTGCGGTAGTCGTCCCACGTCATATGGTCCTGGTTCTCCCAGGTCGACCCGTCGATCGGGGCGGGCCAGCCTTTCACCGGCACCGCGGCGGACGCGGGTTGGGCGACCAGACCCGGCAGCAGCGCGACGGTGGCGAGGACGGCGAGTGTTCTGAGTGGGGCTCGTCGGAGAGACGATCGCATCGGGGTACACCTCCCAGTCGGACCGCCGATGAGGCGGCCGTGCTCGACGTTAAGAGGTGGCCTTTGCCGTGGGCACCGCCGGAAGTCGTGAGTCTCGCTAACTATCCCCCGCGGTCAGTCCTCTGGATGCGGTCCTTGCGCGTGCAAGTACCGCATTCAGAGGGCTAAATGCAGGGGGTCAGGAGACGCGCAGGGCGGTGACGAACCGCGGCCGTCCGGCGAGATCGAGGTGCCCCTGGACATCGGTGAGCACCCGTCGTGCCCGCACGAGCGCCGGGACGGCGGAGCCGTGCGTGTCGTCGTGCTCGATCGCCATCCCGCCGGTGGGCCGCAGCAGGCGCGCGGCCGCGGCGATCGCGTGCCGGATCACCGCCAGCCCGCTCTCCTCCGCGAACACCGCCCGCGGCGGGTCGTGCTCCGCGACCTCCGTCGGCACAGGCGTGCCTTCGGGGACGTACGGCGGGTTGCACAGGACCAGGTCGACGAGCCCGTCGAGTTCGGCGAACATCGTGCTGTCCGCGACGTCGCCGGAGTACAGGCGGATGGGCGTGTCCCCCGCGTCGGCGTGGACGTCCGCGTTGTGCCGGGCCCACGCGAGCGCCTGCGCGTCGATGTCGACCGCGTAGACGACGGCGTCTGGCCGCGCGTGCTGCACGGCCAGCGCCAGCGCGCCCGACCCCGTGCACAGGTCGACCACCACCGGGTACTCGCGCCCGTGCAGCAGTTTGAGGCCCCATTCCAGGAGCAGTTCGGTCTCCGGGCGCGGGACGAACACCCCGGCGCCGACGTTGACCGTGATGTCGCCGAGCGCGGCCCAGCCGGTGAGGTACTGCAGCGGGATCCGTTTGGCCCGCTGGTTCACGAGCTGGCCGATCGCGTCGATGACGGGCGGGTCCACCAGCGGCACCATCGGCAGGCGGCCGCGTTCGACGCCGAGGACATGGGAGGCGATCAGTTCCGCGTCCGAACGCGGTGACGCCACACCGGCCTCGGTGAGGATGCGGGTCGCTTCCATGATGGCGAGGCGCAACGGCTGCCGGTTCACTGGTGTTCCTTCACAGAGTCAAGCCTGACACACGAGGCACGCGTGCCGGGGTCGATACACGCGGGCCCAGGGTATCGATTCCTTTCACCTCACCCGCCACGAGAGCGACGACAACGTCAGTGCCGCTTCGGCCACACGCCGCGCCAGGTCGGTCTGAAGGCTCTTCGTCGCCGAAGCGATCCACTCGTCCACGTTCCGTACACCGACATCGCGGTATTCGACGGCTTGAAGCAACATCTCCAGCTTGTCCGCGTCACGCGCGTAGAGTGCTTCCGGACTCTCAGCGGACTCGTACTCGTCGACGGCGTCGCGCACCGAGTCACGCGCTGCACCGGGAAGCGACGACGTCTGCGCGGCGGTGATCGCGCGCGGATCCGGCTTCTCGACGAAACCCTTGATCGTGTGCGGAAGGTCGCCGGTCCGCGTCTCCTGCGTGTCGTGCCAGAGCGCGAGATACGCCGCCTTCGCCGGGTCGGCACCGCCCTCCGCCGCGAGCAGACCGGCCAGCTGCGCGACCCGGGCGGTGTGCTCGGCGACCGATTCGGGATCGCGGACCCCCGCCTGCCACCACCCGGCCCGCCGGATCCGCTTGAGCACACCCAGTTCGAACCCGAATCTGGCCAGGGCCTCCACAGTTCTCCTACGCGTCGAGAGTGAGATATCCGACCAGTGTCCCGCGCCGCCGGCGGAGGGTGTCGATGCGGTCGTCCATTTCGGCCAGTTCGCGCCGGATCTCCCCGACGACCGTGGGGCACAGATCGAGTTCCGGCAGTTCGCCGTTCGCGCACGGCAGCACCTTCGCGATGACCTGCGTGCTCAGCCCGGCCGCGAGGAGCGCGCGGATCTGCCGCACGGTGGTGACCGCGTCTTCGTCGAAGCTGCGATAGCAGTTGGAGTCGCGCCGCGAGACCAGCAGCCCCTGCTCCTCGTAGTAGCGCAGCAGCCGCTGGCTCACGCCGGTCCGCCGGGACAGCTCGCCGATCAGCATGTGACCCCCGTCATCCGAGTTTGACCTTCACATCGATGTCAGTACCTAACGTCGCCGGCATGACGAATCATTTCGCGCGCGTCGTCCGCGGTTCCGGTCCCGGCCTGCTGCTCGCCCACGGCAGTGGCGGCAGCGTCGAGGGCAACTTCGGGAGCATCCTCGACGACCTCGCCCGCACGCACACCGTCGTCGGCCCCGACTACCCCGGCTCCGGGGCCACGCCGCGCAGCACCGAACCGCTGGACCTCGACGCCGTCGCGGACGAGCTGGTCTCCATCACCGTCGAGGCCGGCCTCGAACGCTTCGCGATCCTCGGCTACTCGCTCGGCACCGGCGTCGCCGTCCGCGCCGCGACCCGGCACCCCGATCGGGTCACCGGGCTCATCCTGACCGCCGGGTTCACGAAACCGGACAACCGGCTCCTGCTGGCCGTCGACATCTGGCGCGAGCTGCTGACCGGCGACCGGAAGCTGCTCGCGAAGTTCCTCACTTTCGCCGCCACCGGCGAGAAGCAGCTGAACGCGCTGACCCCCTCGGAGCTCGAAGCCACCATCGAAGGACTCGCCGGATTCATCCCGGAGGGCAGCCCCGAACACGCGGCCCTGGTCGCGAACGTCGACACCCGCGCCGAACTGGCCGGGATCTCGGTCCCCACCCTCGTCATCGCCACGACACTGGACGGCCTCGTCCCGCCGGTCCACTCCCGCGAACTCGCGGCCGGGATCCCCGACGCCGAATTGGTCGAGATCGAGGCCGGGCACGGTATCGGCACCGAGGCCCGCGACGAATGGCTCGGCGTGATCCAGAAGTTCCTCGACCAGGCATAGTTCTCGTATACAGAGGGTGCCGAGTCGATCACTGTGCCGGATATTCTATGGTGGCCCGGATGAGGTATCGGGAGATCGGTCTGCCCTTAGGCGTGTTTTCCGCCGCGCTAGGCGTGCTGCTCGTCCGTTTCCTTGTTCCGCGCCCGATCGGCATGGCGGACAACGGTGACGGCTGGCGCATCCTGTGCCGGCTCGGCGCCCGCGAGCTCGACAGGCCTTCGGAAGACTTCGTCCGCTTCTCCTACGGCCCTGCCCCGGCCTGTAACAGCGAGTACATCTCCAGCCAGAGCTGGATCGACAAGATCGCCAGCGAACTCGGACAGCTGCTCGGCTCGTCGGCGATCCTGGACCTCCTGGTGCTGGGCGTGCTGGGCTGCCTGCTGGTCGCGGGCGGGATCGCCGCGATCGTGGCGGGCCTGCGCCTTTCGGCCCGGAACAGCGTCATCGCCACGGTCGCGCTACTGCTGGTCGTGGCGGACTCGGCCTTCTTCGGCTACTTCGCCTCGGTGCTGAGCGAGGGTGCCGCCTTCGTCGGGATGCTCCTGCTCGCCGGCGGGCTCCTGCTCATGCATCGCACCGGGCCGTGGCGCTACGCCGGCGCCGCGGTCACCGTGCTCGGCGCGATGATCGGGATCAACGCCAAGTCGCAGACGCTGCTGCTGATCCCGGTGTTCGCGCTCGCGCTCCTGTTCGTCCGGCCGGCGGGCAGCCGTGGCCTGGCCCGATGGGCCCTGCCGCTGGCCGTGCTCGCCGTTGTCGGCACGGGCACCGCACTGGTGCAGGGTGCGGGCGACTCCGCGAACGCGGAGTACCGCGAGGCCAACATGTATCACGTCGTGTTCAACGGGATCGTGGACGGGAAACACGACACCACCGGCGATCTCGCCGCGCTGGGTCTCCCGCCCGAGTTCGCCGAGTACGTCGGCACGGGCTGGTGGAGCGACAACGCGGCGTGGCACTCCCCTGAGTATCCGAAGTACCGCGACAAGATCAGCCGCCGCAACGTCGCCCAGTACTACCTCGAACACCCGGGCCGCGTGGTCCAGATGCTGCACCGCTCCGCGCAGGAGACGCTGACGGCCCGCGTGCCGAACCTCGGGAGCTTCGGCGAGCACGCCGGGCAGCCGCCGATGGCCAAGGAGTACCGGATCCCCGTCCTGTCCGGGATCACCGGCTGGATCGCGCCGCTGGGGTTGTTCGCCCTCCTGCCGATCTGGCTGCTCATCGGCTGGGCGGGGCTCCGCGCGTTCCGGAACCGCACCGGGCGCCGCGACGTGGGCATCGTGGTGCTCATGTTCCTGCTGTTCGCGATGGGACAGTTCCTGCTCTCCGGCCTCGCGGAAGGCATCGAGAACATCAAGCACCAGCAGCTGACGATCTTCCCGACCTTGCTCGCCGCCGCCTTCGCCGCGCTTTCGTTCCTTCCGCGGCGAAACAACGAATCGGACCTCGAAAAACCGTCCGAGACCAGGGAAACAGCGACCGCGCTCTCCTGAATCCGCGGTATTCGGACAAGTCCGGTGGGCCGATTCAGTTCCGGTCACCGGGGCATCGGCACCCCGCTCAGGCCATGCCGTGCCGCCCCTGTAGGAATTCAGTCATGACCGACATGATCACGGCGGGCCCCACCAAGGTTCCCGCGGACGCGAGCGAGCGAAGATCCGGCCGCGAGCGAGTGCTCGGCTGGCTGGCCGGGGACTACGGCAAGGTCCTCTTGGTCGTCCTCGCCTGGAACGTCGCACTGACCGCGGTGGCGTGGCTGTTCGGCCCCTCCACTCCGTCGAGCGAGGGTATTCCCAAGACCGGTATCGGCTCGACGCTGAGCCTGCTGTCCCACACCTACCGCTGGGACGCGGGAAACTACGGCGAGATCGCCGAACACGCGTACACCGGCGACTTCATCCCGGTGCGGGCCTTCTACCCGGTGTTCCCGATCTGCGTGTGGCTGGTCAAGACCCTCAGTTTCGGCACTCTCGGCCTGCTCACGGCCGGGTTCATCGTCAACCTGATCGCGACCTGGCTGGCAGGCGTCGCCCTGCTCAAGATCGCCCGGTTCTTCCTCACCGCGACTCGCTCGCACTGGCTGGTCGTCGGCGCGTTCCTGACCGCGCCCGCCGCCTTCTTCCTGCACTCGTTCTACAGCGAGGCGGTGTTCTGCGCACTCGGCTTCTGGGCGTATCTGTTCGCGTTACGGCGCCAATGGCTGTGGATGGGACTGTGCCTGATCCCGCTCACCGCGTCGCGGATCACGGCCGTGGTGTTCATCGGGCTGTGCTTCCTCGAGTTCTGGCGTTCCGCCGGCTGGAAGCCGCGCGGCCTGCTGTCCTGGCCGATCCTCTGGTTCCCGGTCGCGTATGTCGGCCTCGGCGCGCACATGCTGTACATGAAGCTCGAGACCGGCAGCGCGACCGCCAGTTTCACCGCGCTCGAAAGCGCCAGCACCTGGTCGTACCACAAGTTCAACCCGAACATCCTCAGCACGACGTTGACGGAACTGAAGATCACCGCGAGCGCGCTCACCGGCGGCAGCCCGATGACCGGGTGGACGCTGATGAGCCACGTACTGCCGACGATCGGCCTGGTCCTGCTCGTGGCCTCGTCGATCTACTTCTTCGTCGCGCTGCGGTCGAAAGGCCTGCCGCTCGCGCTGTTCGGGATCGCCTCCTTCGTGATGCTGACGCTGAACAGCAACGTCGTCTCTGTACACCGTTATCTCCTTCCGTGTCTGGTCATGTACTTGGCGTTGGTCCATTTGGCCGAATGGCGACCGAAACTGCGCGGTGTGATTTACGCGACGCTGTACCTGAATTCGCTGATCTGTACCGCGATCTTCATCCGGTTCGCGACAGGTCACTGGGCAGGCTGAGAAACCGGCAGGGTCCCGGAAAAGCCTTTCAGCGATCTTCTAGAATCACTCCGCTCAGGCCGTGAGAGTCACTCACCGCCTTCTCTTGAAAACCGCACAGGGGGTATCCAGTGCCCGCGGACCACGACAGACGCCGGATCGCGTTCATCTTTCCCATCTACAACGAGGAAGAGAACATCGAACTCCTCCACCGCACGGTGGACGAGACGATCGCGCCGCTCGTCGACAAGTACGATTTCAGCTTCGTCTACGTCGACGACGGCAGCCGCGATCGGTCGATGGACCTGCTCACCGCGCTGAGCAGGCGCGACGCCCGCGTCACCGTGATCGAACTTTCCCGCAACTTCGGCCACCAGATGGCGGTCACCGCCGGGCTCGACCTGGTGGACGCGGACGCCGCGATCATCATGGACAGCGACATGCAGGACCCGCCGAGGGTTGCGCTGGAATTGATCGCCAAATGGGAAGAAGGCTTCGACGTCGTCTATGCGCAGCGTCGTTCGCGCCAGGACTCGGCGTTCAAGAAGCTCACCGCCGGCGCCTTCTACTGGTTCCTCCGGAAGATGGCGTCCGTCGAGATCCCCCGTAACACCGGCGACTTCCGGCTGATCGACCGCAAGGTCGTCGACGAACTGCGCAAATACCGCGAACAGGACCGGTTCCTGCGCGGGCTGATCAGCTACATCGGCTTCAAGCAGACAGCCGTCCTGTTCGACCGCGACAAGCGGCACGCCGGGGTGACCGGCTATCCCCTGCGCAAGATGCTCCGCTTCGCCGCGGACGGCATCCTCGGCTTCTCCGTCGCGCCGCTGCGGATGATCACCCGGCTCGGCTACCTGATCTCGCTGCTCAGCTTCCTCGGCATCCTGTACGTGCTCGGAGTCAAGCTTTTCGCGCCGACGACCGCCGTCCCGGGCTGGGCCTTCATCACCGCCGCGATGTTCTTCCTCGGCGGTATCCAGATCATCATGCTCGGGGTACTCGGCAGCTACATCGGCCGGACCTACTCGCAGGTGCAGAACCGCCCGCTCTACGGCGTCGCGTCGGTCCGCTCCGGTTCACCCGTCGACGCCGGGCAAGTCGCCCGGTGAAGCCGATCAGCGGCACCCAAGTGCGCTTCGGTGTCGTCGGGGTGCTCAACACCGCCGTCGACGCGCTCGGCTACGCCCTGCTGGCGACGCTCGGGGTCCCGATGTTCGTCGCGAACTTCATCTCGACCACGGCGGGCATGCTCCTGAGTTTCACGCTCAACCGGAACTTCACTTTCCGCGCGAAGGACGGCGACATCCGCCGTCAGGCCGTTCTCTTCTTCGCCGTGACGGCCTTCGGCCTGTGGGTCGTGCACGCCGCGGTGATCTTCGGGGTCACCAAGCTCTTCCCCGGGATCAACGTGCTCATCCCGAAACTGGGCGCCATCGCGGTCGGCATGGTGTGGAACTACGTCCTGTACAAGAAGATCGTCTTCCGGCAGGCAGTCGAACCCGCGGTGGTTCAGCCCGGTTCGCCGGGCTGAACCACCGCGGGGTTCAGCGGCGAGGCGCCCAGAAACCGACGAAACTTCCGCAGCCGACCCTGGCCCCGTTCAGCGTCTGACGCACTCGCTCCACCACGGGGGTGTAGTCGAAGGTGTGCGCATCGGGGGCCACGGCGGCGGGAACCGGACGGGCATCGATCAGCGAGGCCGTCAGGACGGTTTGGAAGAGAATGAGGTAGTCGCCTTCCCCGTTCAGGCGTTCCGCCGCCTCGACCATCCTTTGTGGAGCGTCTCCGGTCATCTCCATCGGGACGGGCCAGTCCATCGGCAAGGGATTCCGCACTCCGAACACGGGCGCGACGAACGCGTTGTCGGGCAGGACGGCCACCCGTGTGGCCGGATAGCGGTCGATGCAGTCACGGATCTGCGTGACGTAGGTGTGGACACTGGGGTTCGTCCGGACCCCGCGCATCGTCGGCACGACATCGCCGAGAGCGCGGGTCAGCTCGCCCTGCGGCCGGTCCGCGTACGGCGCCTTGTCGTGAGCAGCGACGACCTGCACAGCGACGAGGAGCACCACGATCGCGCCGATCGCGCCGGCGGCGACCCCGCGGATCTCCGGCAGATCGTCGCGTACCGCCAGTGCCACCACCTCCAGCGTGCCGAGCACGAGAACGCCGGTGATCAATCCCGGCAGCGGATAGCCCCAGGACAGGCTGGCCATCCACCCCAGTAGTGCGACGAGCAGGTACTGCCACGGCAGCCGTCTGCGGATCACCGCATCCAGCACAGCGGCGGTGACGAAGATCCAGAGCAGTTCCAGCTGCCAGGCCCCGGCATGGGCAAACGCGCCGTCGACCAGTACGAAGACGACCACAGCGACGACGCAGGCCGCTGTCACGACGCGCAGCGCCAGTCCCGTGATGCCCCACCGGGCCCTCGACGTCCAGGCGACCGCGAGCACAACCATGCCCAGCAGGACCGGCACCACGTACGTTCGCGGGTCGGCACGTAGTCCGCCGAGGTCCGCCGTCCAGAACCGGAAAAGTCCTTCTCCCCAAGCTCCGGTGCTCCCGGTCAGCTGCGCGATCGCCGAGGGCAGCCCGCCGGCGAGAGTGATCATGCCGAAGTACAGCAAGGGCGCCGACCCGAGCACGAGGACGTCGACGACCATCCGGCGCCACCGGCGAGTGCCCCCGGGGTGGAAGAACAGGATCAGCAGCCCGATCGGCGCGGCGAACATGAAGCTCTGCTTGACGATGACCGCGAAACCCAGACAGAACAGCCCGAGCCAGCGTTGCCATCTCGAACCGGAGCGGAGTCCCGCGTCGAGGAGCCACAGCCCGACAGCGACCAGGAAGACACCGTCGACGGTATGCCATGCCATCGTCGGATAGGTGTTCAAGCTGATCAGCGCCGCGGCGAAGACGAGACCGAGCCGAAGCGGCCCCCAGGTCAGCGGGGATGTCCCGGTCAGGAAGGCCACGAGCGCGAAGGTGGAGACGGTCAGCTGGACCATCATCACCCAGCTCGACCCGATCATCAGCGGCGCCGGGACGAGATAGTCCACCAAGTGCAGGTACGCCGATCCGAAGGGACGTGGCGCCAGGACGTCCACCTGGGGAATTTCACCGTGGAGGACCCGCCGGCTCTGCGCCAGGATGAAGCCCTGGTCACTCGGGTTGAACCCGAACCGGCCGATCCTGGCGACGACGGCGGCGCTCAACAGGAAGATTCCGCCGACGATCATGATCGCCCGCGGCCATCGTCTTCGCTCGGCGACAGGAGGAGGCGTCGCCGCTCCGCCCTCGATGACCTCGGTCAGCAAAAGAAACCCCCAAAGAATGCCCGGCAAGGTGCGTTCGCGGTTCGGCGCGAATCAGCCGATTCAGTTCCTGACAACCGTACTCGATGCCCACTGTGCCGATCATGCGAATAACAGTCGTCACGACCGTATCCGCGAGTGTCGAAACCGAAGATTTCGCTGAACGCGGCCCCTTGGTGAACGAATCATCGACCTGTCGGACGTTCCCAGGTACGATTTCCTTCACGCGCGGCAACCGATGTCGATCGCACGAGCACACCGAGCAGGTGAGCATGTCCGCCCGGGCCATCCATACCGGACTGAAGGATGCAGCCAACGCCTCCGCGGCAGCATTCCGGCAAACTCATCCAGGGATCCGAATTCCGCCGAATACACCAGGCGCGGGTACGAATTCATTACCGAACTTGCCCCTCCGGGTAATCGAGCAGGAGACCTCGACCCATCTTGCGGGGCGGCAAAAGACGATGTCGGGCAGGCGAGTAGCGACCCGCCTGCCCGACAGAGATGAAACGGTCAGAAACCGAGTGCGAAAGCCCTGGGTATCGGCACCTCTTCACCGAAGGCGAAATCTCCGTGCCAGCGGACCGAGGCGCCGACGAACTGCACACCATCGGACGCCGCCACGTACACATCCGCCCCCGAACCGCGCGTGTAAGTCGCGATATCGGCCTTGCCGTCGCCGGTGAAGTCCCCGATCGCGGGCAACTCCGTCCCGTACGCGAAGTTACCGTGCCACCGCACGCCGCTTCCGACGAACGTCGTCCCATTGGAAATCGCCACGTAGACGTCAGCCGCCGTACCGCGGGTGAAGACCGCGATGTCGTCCTTACCGTCGCCGTCGAAATCGCCCGAGGCCGGGATCTCGTCACCGAAAGCGAAGTCCCCGTGCCACTGCAAGGAATTGCCCACGAACTTCCCGCCGTCCGACAACGCGATGTACACGTCGCCCGTCGTACCGCGCGTGAACGTGGCGATGTCGTCCTTGCCATCGCCGTCGAAATCGCCCACGACGGGAACTTCGCCACCGCCGGCGAACCGGTCGTGCCACTTCACGCCGTTGCCCACGAATTTCGTGCCGTCCGACAACGCGACGTAGACGTCGGCCAAGCTCCCACGCGTGAAGACCGCGATGTCGTCCTTACCGTCACCATCGAAGTCACCGACCGCGGGGATCTCCTCACCGAAGGCGAAATCCCCGTGCCACTGCTGCGAGTTCCCGACGAAACTGCCACCGTCGGACAGCGCCACATACACGTCACCGAGCGCCCCTCTGGTGAAGGTCACGATGTCGGTCTTGCCGTCCCCGTCGAAGTCACCGGCGAGCGGCACTTCGTTGTTCATCGCGAACCGCTCATGCCATTTGACCGAATTGCCCACGAACTTGGTGCCGTCGGAGACGGCCGCGAAGACATCCGCGGTGGCCCCTCGGGTGAATACGGCGAGGTCATCCTTGCCGTCGCCGGAAAAGTCGCTCACGGTGGGAACCGGCGTGGTCGCCGAAGTCGGGTCGGTCATCAAATCCGTACCGCCGGCAAGCGTCGTGACAACTCGGTAATACAAGGTCTTCTTGGCCGGCAGGGACTTGTGCGTGAAGCTGGTTCCCGTCGTCGAACCGATACGACGAGCTTCGGCCACCGGGACCTGGGGCTCTTCTCCCGCGTAGATCCGGTACGTCAACTGCCCTTGGCCCGCGACCGGAGTCCAGCTGATCTTGATCGCGTGGTCGACGGCCTTGGCCGACGCGACGAACGTCTGCTGGCGAATCCACCCGGCGAGGTCGTCGGTGCGGGTGGCCGTCGTGCCCTGCCGCGTCTCCGTCACACCAAGGCATCCGTGCTGCCAGGAAGCGCCCACGACACCGGCCAGTTCGAACCTGCCCGCGTTCTCACGGAAAACCGGACCACCCGCGTCACCCTTGCAAGCGTCCGCGCCGTTGTCCCCGGTGAGCGGGACCTCGGTCGCCGTCGGCGTACCGACCGTGAACAACGCCGAATGCAGCTTGTCCGGGACCCATTCGGTGGCGGTGCGGCCATAACCCGCCAGCCGCAACTTCTCGCCACTCGCGGCGGCGGTACCCAGCGACACCGGCGCGATGTCGTTGATCGCCGTGTCGAGCCTCGCGAGCATCACCCCGCGGCTCGGGTGCGCCACGAGATTCGTCACCTTGGCGACCTTGCCGGCGGTACCGGCGAGATCGGTCCGGCCCACCGTCACCGTGGTCGCCTTGATGGGCGCCCCGCCCTGCGGGTTGCCGGGAAAACAGGTCGCCGCCGTGATGACCCACTCCGACGCAACGAGGGCACCGCTGCAGGCGGCGCCTTCCATGTTGATCTTCGCTGCAAAGGTATAGCTCCCGTCAACTGCCGGGGCCCCACCGGAGACCGCGTTCGCCGGCGCGAGAACGCACATGCCGAAGGCCACCACAAGTACAGCGACAGCCGAGCATCTGAGATATTTCATTTCTTCCTCATTATTCGATACCGCCTCGAAATTCGACAGAAGACCACGATTTTCGAATGCTCACGCCGACGTCTTGAGTTCAAGCAAGGTCGCGCCATCTCCGGCATTGATCGGAGTCCAGAGATTTTTCTTGATTTCAGTGTCCCGTGGCGCACCTCCGGCAACACTGACCGTTGCGATGGCCGCATGGTCGTCGCCCTTGATCGAGTAGACCTCGGGAATCGACATGCTCAGATAGCCGACGGCTCCGGTCACCTTGAAGCAAATCGGATCAGCAAAGGACGAACTGGACAGAACGATCTGACCGGCGCCACCTGGTGAACAGTCGACGAGGAGAATATGCCCATCGCCCTTGAGTAGAGTTATTCCGCGGTCGGCCAGAATATTGGCCGCACCCGGATAGGAAAAGTCCTCGACAAGCGATCCGGCATCGTTCTGAACTCGCACCTCCGACCCGGAAGCCTCACCACCAGCGGCCGCCGCCGCGCCACCCAGGAGACCCAAGACAGCAGCCGAACAAACTAGTATCGCGGCAGAAAGATAACGCATTACCACCCCTGTTCATCACACCGAAGGAATTCGACGGGAAGGCTACTCGGACAGGCAGTCACACGGGAACACCTCCCGAAAACCGTTGAATCACACCCCAAACCACTACCGACAGCCTCCCGCCCAGATGGATGCTAGCGCAGGTGTAGACCTATTGATAGATTCCTCAATGGGCCGAAAAACAACACGGCAACACGCAACCGAGGCCGAACGGGCTATCCATTACACCAAATGGACCATCTTTAACACCAGGGGGAACACCTGTGCGCGTAAGAGCGTGTCTCAGTATCCTTATGGCCTACATCACACTCATCATGGGCGTCGGACCGGTAACGGCTTCCGCCGCCGAATCGATTGACAGCATCGCCGCAAACGACGGTGAACGTGCGCAGACACTCGCATTGTTCAAGTCGGGCGGCCGGGTCGTCGCGCGGGAAGCAGAATTCGCACTGTTGGGTACAGATGCGGATGTTCATCGCTTCTTGGCCGAACGGCGGCCAGTCGCCACCGAGCACGATGACCGAATTGCCCTGAATCAGCTTATGGCAAGGTCGGGACCTGCGGTCCGAGCCGCGGGTAGCGCGGCCTTGAGCGACTCGATCGCCGCCGTACGGACCTTCCTTGACTCAGGGTGGCGCTCCCCTTGGGAAAACGACCAGCGCCGGCTCCTCAATCAGATCATGGCGCGGGCCGGTGCGCAGGTGATCAAGGCGGGCGACGCCGCCCTCAAGGGGACTATCGACGATGTCGTGGCTTTCCTGCGCACCGGTCAGTACGTCGCTCAAGACAAAGACGACCGGATCCGCGTCAACAAGATCTTGTACGCATCGGCTGTTGGCTCGGCCGTGTATCAAGCCTGCCAGCGGGTACTGAGCGGAAACGCCGACGACATCCGCGAATTCCTGCGCAGTGGCTGGCAGGTTGCCGTGCAGCGCGACCAGGAGACACTCTCGGTCGCCGGATTGGCCGAGTTGGCGGCCGACGCTCAGCGACGCGCCGCAGAGAGCACCGACGCCGCGAAAGAAGCGGCGGACCAGGCGGTCAGTGCGGCACAGAAGTCACGGGAGGCGGCGGAACTCGCTGCCACTGAGGCCACGGCCGCACAAGGTGACGCGGCACGAGCCGGTCAGGCGGCGACACGGGCGGCCGAAGCCGCCAGCGCCGCGGCCGCTTCCGCCCAGACCGCGATCAATGCGGCCGGGCGCGCCAACGATGCCGCACGGGTCGCAGCGAACGCCGCGGGTCAAGCGGCGATCGCCGCTTCTCTGACCGAGAAGGCGGCGACACGAGCACACGACGCCGCAGCCGGTGCGGCGAGAGAACGCGGCAAGGCACATGATGCCCGCGTGGCCGCCGAGGCGGCCAAGGAAGTGGCCGTGAACGCTACGGCTGCGGCCGCGGCGGCGGACGCGGCCGGCAAGGCCGTTCTTGAGGCGGGCAACGCCTCCACCGCAGCCGGCAATGCCGGTGACTTTGCCGACAAGGCGGCGAAAGCCGCCGAACAGGCCGCGACAGCGGCACGAGCGGCCGGCGCGAACGCCGACGAAGCGGAACGCGCCGCGCGGCGCGCACGCCAAGCGGCAGCGGAGGCAAGAAGGGCGGCTGCAGCCACTCAGTCGCTGGCGCAACGAGCGGCACAAGCGGCGTTCGAGGCGCGTGACGCCGCCAACTCAGCCGCAGGACATGCCGTCAAGGCAGCCGAAGCCGCCCTGCTCGCAGCGGAACAGGCCGGTGAAGCCGAGAAGGCCGCCGAGCGGTCGGCGGCAGCGGCTGCGGAGGCCGACAAAGCCGCGAACGCGGCGAGTGCCGCCGCGGTCAAGGCGCACACCGTGGCCGACACGGCGCGACAAGCCGATGTCGAGCGATTGGCTCAGCAGGAATCTCAAGGGATTCGCGATGCGCAAGACGCAGTGCTGGCAGAAGCCGCGGAAAAGGCCGAGCCGACGTGGAAACCCGGCGAGCGAGAAATCATCGATCCCGACACTCAAGCTCTGCTGACAGCAGCTAGCCAAAGCAGCACTCCCCCGGAGACCTTGCTCTTCAAGACACGTCAAGCCGCACTTCGGTTGCTCACTCGAGGTGGCCCATGGGTGCAGGTAGCGGCCGAAGACGCCCTGAGCGGGACCGCCGCGGGGGTCAAGGAGTTTCTCACCGCGGGGTTGGCCCTGGCCGTAGAACAAGACGACCGGGCGAGCATCGGCGTCATCATCCGCTCCACCACCAAACCACCGCAGCGCGCCGCTGCGATCGCCGCTGCCGCCGGTAGCCATGATGCGGTCAAGGAATTCCTGCGCACGAAGTTCTACCCCGGCAAGCCCAATGACGACCGCCAAGAGATCAATCGCATCATGGCGGCCGCGGGCGAAGGCACTGTGGTTCACCAAGCGGGTAGCGAAGCGCTGACAGCCGAACTGAACGGGGACGCCGACGCTCTGCAACGGTTCCTGGAACACGGGCGGTACGTCGCGGCGAAGCAGGAGGATCGCAAGGCTGTCAACCGCGCCTTGGCGGCTGGCGGCCCGGAGGTTCGAGCAGCCGCACAAGCGGCCCTGTCCGGGCCCGACTCCTATGTGACGTCGTTCCTGCAAACAGGACTACCGAAGGCACAGCTCCGAGACTCCGACACCGCGACCCATGTCTCACAGATAGCCAGCTATCTCGCCAGCGCCGACCAGTCAGCCGCCGCCGCACGCCAGAGTGCCCACCTGGCCGCCGAGCAAGCCGCGATCGCCCGGAGCGCGGCGGACGAGGCACATCAATGGAACGAGAAGGCACAAGCCTCCGCTACCACGGCCGCCGCAGCGGCGAAGCGGGCGAAGGAATCGGCCGATGCGGCGCAGCGATCCGCCGACGAGGCAGCCGCCTCTGCGAAGCGGGCTCGTGACGCGGCGGCGGCCGCGGGCAAGAGCGCTCAGCGTGCGAGCGCGTCTGCTGCCTATGCGTCGTCTCAGGCGACCTTCGCTCGCACGAAGGCAGCGGAAGCAAAGCGGTCCGCGGACGACGCACGCACCGACGCGACCGAAGCCGGCAAGGACGCGGAAGCCGCGGCACGGGCCGCCGAGGAAGCCCGTACGGCGGCTGCGAGGTTTACGCAGGTCGGGGAGCAACGCGAAAACATCGGCGACGTGCCCGACGAAAACGCAATCAGTCAGTTCGGCGTCGACAGGCAGCCTGAGAATCTTCGCGACAATCCCAAGACGCACGGCCTCGAAAATTGCAAGCCGAACGGCCTGGACATCGGCGGTGGTCCGCCGATCTACATCTGTGATATCACCATCGAGCACCACATCACGGGCACCATGCGCTACTTCACCTTCCAATGCCCGCCTGGCGCCACCCAGCGTGAACAATGCACACGCGTCGAGATCGGCACGAGCCCCATCGATTTCGTGTACACCGAGCACACAAAGCTCAAGTCCTGGGAAGTCGTCGGCGACGCGCTCGTGGCGATCGGCAGGGCGCTGATCGACGACTTCGTCAAGTGCGCGAACGACAAAGGATGGGCGCAGGCAGAAGGCTGCGCTTGGATTGCCGCGTCGATGTTCATCCCGGTGCGGATAGCCCGGCTCGGCAAGGTAATGGCGATCACTCCCACCAAATTCGCCGCGACAAGCAAAGCGTTTGATGTTTCCTTGTCCGACGGCACCATCTTCATGACAACTCTGAGCGAAACCGGAACTCTCGAAATAGTTGTCGAAGTCGGAACAAAGCACCAAGGCATAGGCGGAACCCTCGTCCAGTCCGCATTTGATCACTTCGGAGCAAAGGTCAAACGAGTCGGCGGCAAATGGAATACAGGCTTGCGCGACAACTTGGATACATTTAATCGACTTCTTCGCGAGAACTACACTCCAGAAAATGCGGCGCGCGCCACGTTTACCGGCAAGCAGGCGGGAAAATACGGGTTCACGGAAGTTGAATTCGTAAAGCGCGTTGGCGAGTACGGCAACTACACGGACGTGGAAGTCTTGTTCAAGTAGGATACCCTGGAGCGATGATGGACGTGCTACTCGACTTCGCAGGCAAAGGCAGGTTAGGGCCGATTCATACCGGCATGAAACTTCAGGAAGCCACCAGACTCCTGGGTCCCGGTTCGCCTCATCCGGCGATCCGCATGCTCGGCTCGAAAGCAGACGAGTATCCCTATCCGTATTCGTGGGCAAATCTGTCGCTCGACGTTGCGCGCGGGCTCGTCACGGCGATCCGGCTCAGGCTGGAACCCGGAGACTCTTTTACAATTCCAGCACCACTGAACGGGAGCTCTCCGGATTCGAACATTTCGAAAGAGGTTTTCCTGGCAGCCCTCAAAGAAAGGGGCTACCTCTACCAGGAATACGCCGACCTAACTTTTGAAAAACAATCCGCATTTCAGGTTCAGGACACCAAAGTGGTGGCCAGCTTCTTCGAGTACCAACAGTCCGATCACATCGAGAAGAAAGGCTTCTACCTGACCGGGATGTATCTGGAGTCATGATGGGTCGTCGCCTGGATTTCGCGAGCTCTGGCGTTCCGTGACAGGAGGGCGTCCGACAGGCGATTCACCTGCTCGGCGACAGCTCGACGGACATCCATACGGCTGGGATTGCCCGCGATCAAATTTCGTCCAGCCAGCTCGAGACGTAGCCCTGCGAAACTATCGCTGTCGCCTGAACTCGGGGCGGCAGATCGGCAACCGGCTCATTCCCGGGCATGTGGTGATCGCCACGCGCCCGGGAACGAGCGTTGCGGACAACTGAAGATTACGACGCGAAATTCGTCGAAGCCGACCCCGCAGTCGTTACTCCCGAAGACCGTTCGCGGACATGGGAACAACCTGGGGCACCGGGCGCGTTCCGAACGTTGGCCGTAAGCTGGGCGCAGCTGTCGTCACCGAAGGAGCCTGCGGACCAGTCATGGATTTCCGAGAGACGCGAGTCGTCACGCGGTTGTCCGCGAATATCGAGACCGACGATTTCGCGGCGGCCGCTGGGTTGGGTGAGCGCTTGATCGGCGAGTTCGAGGCCACCGAGGTGGAGATCTGCCGAGCGAGCCCCGGAGGGCGACTGAGGGGCTACTTGGTCTCCGTCGGTTATCGCACACTGCCGTCGGGCGGCGAGGAGCCTGCCGAAACCTTGCATCGCGCCGCCATGCCTGCGCTTTTCCACTTCGGACTGAATGCGGCGTTCTTCGAAATCCACGGGACGCCGGATACCGGTCACTATGGAAGCTACGACGCCGGCGACACGCAGCTCGACGGTTTCACACTCTATTCGCTCATGACGACCTTCGGTGGCACCGATCCCCGTGAACCGGCTTATGTTCCTCGGCATGATTTCACCCCGCGAGCGGACACCGACGTCATCTTGCGGGTACACCTCTACGTGCCCACCGACGACCTGCGGGCAGCCATACGCCTGTGTGGCGCGACCGCGACGGATCTTTCGGCGTCCCTGATCAGGATCAGCACGGACACGGGCCCTTGCGAGGCGGTGCTGTTATCGGCTTTCCCCGCGGCCGCCGGGGAAACCGGCGCGGAAGCACTCAGCCGGGTCGAGGACGATGTGAACGGCCGTCTTTCACAGGTAGGCATGTCCGTGCGGGCCATCCACACGGGCCTGGACGACGATCCGTTCTCCACGGAACCTGGTTAGCGGGCCTTCCCTTCCCAGCGAGAGTGCTCCAGGCGTTTCCGCATCGGTGCGCTGCTGATCACCGAAAGTCCTCTAGGTGGCGGTCGCAGCCGTCACCGGAAGAATCCACGGGCGAGCACGACGATGCCGCCCGGCACCGGAATCAGCCCGCGTGGGCCGCGAGCCGCTCTTCGCGGTCCGCGGTGATGAGCGCGTCCAGCACGCCGTCGAGATCGCCGTCGAGGACCTGGTCCAGGTTGTACGCCTTGTAGTTCACCCGGTGGTCGGCGATGCGGTTCTCGGCGAAGTTGTAGGTGCGGACCCGCTCGGAGCGGTCGACGGTGCGGACCTGCGAGCGGCGCGCGTCCGACGCCTTCGCGGCGGCTTCCTCCTCGGCGATCGCCTGGAGGCGGGCCTGCAGCACCTGCAGGGCGCGGGCGCGGTTCTGGATCTGCGACTTCTCGTTCTGGCACGAGACGACCACGCCGGTCGGGAGGTGGGTGATCCGCACCGCCGAGTCGGTCGTGTTCACGCTCTGGCCGCCGGGGCCGGACGAGCGGTAGACGTCGATCCGCAGGTCGTTCGGGTCGATCTCGACCTCGACGTCCTCGGGTTCGGGGTAGATGAGCACGCCGGACGCGGAAGTGTGGATGCGGCCCTGCGATTCGGTGGCGGGCACGCGCTGCACGCGGTGCACCCCGCCCTCGAACTTCAGGCGCGCCCAGACGCCGTCGGCCTCGGCGGAACGGCTCTTGATGGACACGGTGACGTCCTTGAAACCACCGAGGTCCGAGTCGACCGAGTCGAGCACCTCGGCCTTCCAGCCGTGACGCTCGGCGTAGCGCAGGTACATACGCAGCAGGTCGCCGGCGAACAGCGCCGATTCCTCGCCGCCTTCACCCGACTTGATCTCCATGACCACGTCGGAGCCGTCGTACGGGTCGCGCGGCAGGAGCAGTTCAGTGAGCTTGGCTTCGAGCACGGGGATCTTGGCGGAGATCTCCTCGGCCTCGGCCGCGAAGGCCGAGTCTTCAGCCACCAGTTCCTTCGCCGTCTCGAGGTCTTCACGGGCGGTGTCGAGCTCGCGGACCGTCTTGACGACGGGGCTCAGCTCCGCATACCGGCGGCCGAGCTTGCGGGCGCGCGCCTGGTCGGCGTGCACGGACGGGTCGGCCAGCTGCTCTTCCAGCTGGGCGTGCTCTTCGAGCAGACCCTTCAGCGAACTCGAATCCACCACTCCACCTCTCAACGGACCCTGATAGAACCATGAAAAACGGCGCCTACCCGGACATGCGGGTAGGCGCCGTCGTTCAAGCTACTTGGCGTCTTCGGCCTTCTTGCGCTTGCCGTAGCGAGCCTCGAAGCGCGCGACGCGGCCGCCGGTGTCCATGAGCTTCTGCTTGCCGGTGTAGAACGGGTGGCAGTTCGAGCAGATCTCGACGTGGAGGTTGCCGGAGGTCTTGGTGCTGCGCGTGGTGAATTCGTTGCCACAGTCACAGTTCACGTGCGTGACCACGTACTCGGGGTGAATACCGCTTTTCATGGTGTCCTCTCTCGTTGGCCCCGGGTCCCCGTGCGGGGTGAACCGGTGCCGGACTTCAGCGGATGATTTTGCCAGATGTGCTGGCAGTGGCGTCAACGCACCCCACCCCCGGCATATTCCACTACGTTGAGTTATCAACTATCGACATCCAGTTGTACGAAATTTGTACTTGATCACGCGATGCTCCGCCTGTTGGTGATTCCTCAACAGGAGGTACTGATCATGCGCACCATCCTCGCCAAGGTGGCGAAGCCGGCCTCCGTCGCCGCGCTGGCCATCGCGGCCCTCGCAGTGGCTCCGGTCGCAGGAGCCGCTCCGGCCACCCCCGAAACGGCCGCCACCATCACCGCCGCCGACATCAACCCGGCCGCCGGGACGTTCACCACTCTGTCCGACGGCGACCTGGCCATCCAGGGCGCCGGCGACGGCACGCCTGCCGGCGCCGTCCAGTGGTTCAAGAACCGCATGGGCTCCACCGCGTACCAGGGCCTCTGCGAGAAGGCCGTCGAGAACGCGTACGGGACCACCGGCGTCTGGGCCTCGGCCAACGCGCACTGGAACGGCGCGAGCCCGAAGCACACGACCGGGACGCCGCCGAAGGGCTCCTTCGTGTACTGGAACATCAGCCAGTGGGGCCACGTCGGCATCGCCGACGGCTCCGGTGGGATCTACGCCTCCAGCATCGGCGGCAAGATCGGCCACGCGTCGAGCGTGCACTACTTCAACAACTACCGCGGCTGGACTCCCGCTGCGGTTCCGCACCGCTGAGCCATCGCTTGGACCGCCGTCCGTGAAGGCCTCCTTCCCTACCCTGAGAGTAGGGAAGGAGGCCTTCACGGACCTTCGATCGACGCAAACCAGCGCTTCGTCGTGCGCGGCGAGGTCAGCCGCACCACCGGCACCGCCGGATCCGCGACCCAGCCGCGGATCGTGCGCCGTTTGCGCGCGAACGAGCGGAAGTGCCACACGATGATCGAGTCGCCGGAGAGCATGCCCCGCAGCGTCTCGACGTTGCCGTTGCAGATCCGCCGACGGGTGACACACCGCACCACGGTCCGGCGCACCAGACGGCTCAGCGAAACCCAGCGCGGATAGTCCAGTGCGACGACCAGTTCGGCGCGGGGCAACGCGATGTCGCGCCATTTGGCGAACATCCCGTCGATGACCCAGCGCTCCCCCGCGACCAGCGCGCCGATCCGGCGTCGCTGCTCGTCGTCGGGGACGGGCACCCAGCCTGGCTGCCAGGCGAGTTCGTCGTCGACCGAATGGCACGGCAGCCCGGTCCGCTCGGCCAGCTTTCGCGCCAGCGTCGACTTACCCGAGCCGGTGACCCCGTACACGACGATGCGCCCCGGCACCGAACCCACGGCTTCCTCCCTGCATGGACCGCCGTCCGTGAAGGCCTCCTTCCCTACCCTGAGAGTAGGGAAGGAGGCCTTCACGACCTCACCTCGCTGACATACGCCCCGAGTACATGAAGGCCCCCTTCCCTGCGCCTGGCGCAGGGAAGGGGGCCTTCATGTACTTACCGACCGAAAAGATCAGTCGTCGTCGTTCGAGCCGAGGGCCGTCTTCGAGACCTGCATGAGGAACTCGATGTTGGTCTTCGTCTTGCGCAGTCGCGAGATCAGCAGGTCGATGGCCTGCTGCGAGTCCAGCGCGTGCAGCACCCGGTGCAGCTTGTGGGTGACCGCGAGCTCGTCCGGCGAAAGCAGCAGGTCTTCCTTGCGGGTACCGGACGGGTTGATGTCCACCGCGGGGAACACGCGCCGCTCGGCGATCTTCCGGTCGAGCTTGAGGTCCGCGTTCGCGGTGCCCTTGAACTCTTCGAAGATGACCGTGTCACCGGTGGACCCGGTTTCGACCATCGTCGTGGCGAAGATCGTCAGCGAACCGCCGTTCTCGATGTTGCGCGCCGCGCCGAGGAACCGCTTCGGCGGGAACAGCGCCGTCGAGTCGACACCACCGGAGAGGATCCGGCCGGACGCCGGGGCCGCCAGGTTGTACGCACGGCCCAGACGGGTGATCGAGTCGAGCAGCACGACGACGTCGTGGCCCATCTCGACCAGGCGCTTCGCCCGCTCGATGGCCAGCTCCGCGACCGAGGTGTGGTCGGACGGCGGGCGGTCGAAGGTCGAGGCGATGACCTCACCCTTCACCGACCGCTGCATGTCGGTGACCTCTTCCGGACGCTCGTCCACGAGCACGACCATCAGGTGGCACTCGGGGTTGTTCGTCGAGATCGCGTTCGCGATGTCCTGCATGATCGTCGTCTTGCCCGCCTTCGGCGGCGACACGATCAGGGCACGCTGCCCCTTGCCGACCGGCATCACCAGGTCGATGACGCGGGTGGTGAGCTTGTGCGGCTCGGTTTCGAGACGCAGCCGCTCGTTCGGGTACAGCGGCGTCAGCTTGGTGAACTCGGGACGACGCTTGGACTCGTCCGGCTCCAGGCCGTTGATTGAGTCGACACGCACCAGCGGGTTGAACTTCTGCCGCTGCTGCTCGCCGTCACGCGGCTGGCGCACGACACCGGTGATGGCGTCACCGCGGCGCAGGCCGTACTTGCGGACCAGCGAAAGCGAGACGTACACGTCGTTCGGCCCGGCGAGGTAGCCCGAGGTGCGCACGAACGCGTAGTTGTCGAGCACGTCCAGGATGCCCGCGACGGGCAACAGGACGTCGTCCTCGCGGATCTCGGTGTCGGGCGAACCGCCCTGTTCCCGGCCACCGCCGGAACCACGGCGGCGACGGTCGCGGAAGCGACGGCCGCGACGGCCGCCTTCCTCGTCGTCGTCGCCCTGCGGGCCCTGCTGGCCCTGGCGCTGGCTGTTGTCCTGGCCGCCGCCCTGCTGGTTGCGCTGGCGGTTGTCCTGGCCACGGCCGTCGCGGTTGCCCTGGCGGTTGCCGCCCTGCTCACCACGGTCACCGCGCTCGTTCCGGTCACCACGGTCACCACGGTCACCGCGTTCGCGCTGGTCACCGCGCTCGCCACGGTCACGCTGTTCACCGCGCTCACGCTGCTGACCGCCCTGCTCGGGCGAACCCGCGGCACGGTTGGAGCCGCGGCGACGACGGTTGCGGCCGCCCTCTTCCTGCTGCGGCTGGCCGTCCTGCTGGGAGTTCTCCTGCTGCGCGGGCCGCTCGGCGGCGGGCGCGGAGCCGTTCTCCGAGACCTTCTCGGTCTTCTCGGCGCGAGGAGCCTCGGCCGGAGCTGCTTCGGCCTTCGGGGCTTCCTGCTTCGGGGCCTCCGTCTTGGGCGCTTCGGCCTTGGGGGCCTTGCGCGGTGCATCGATCCCCTCGAGCGGAAGCGTTTCGCTCGCCGCGGCGGGGGTCTTGCGCTTGGTCTTGCCCTGGCGCTCGCGGATGGCCGCGATCAGATCGCCCTTGCGCATACCCGTGGTCTCGCCGATGCCAAGGTCCCCAGCGATCGAGCGCAGTTCGGCGACGGTCTTGCCGGTCAATCCGCCGACCGTGCGCTTGGGAGCGACGGCGCCGTTCGACTCGGCGGCGCCACCTTCGACGTCGCTCAAAAGATCGGTGTTGCTCACAAATGTCCTTCCTGACCGATCCACGCCTCCAGGTGGATCAGCGGACCGCCGCTCGCGTCCGATTGCGAAACGGCGTAATTGGCCCCCGATACGGGCGATCAGCTCCTCGGCCGTGTTGAACACAGCTAGAAGGCCTCCAGCACAGGGATTTGCGTCCTCCAAACGGAGGAAGCGGAATTCGGCACCGCCGGAACCGGGAACCCGCCTGCGTCCATCCGCTACTCCCCGCTTGCCAGGCGGTGTACGGAACTGGCGGATCAACGAAGGATGCGGGCCAAGGATGACACTGGTCACCTGGACCGGCACCGGGTGCGGAAACGCACGGTGATCGAACGCCCCCGAGGGTAGACCGCGCCACGGTCCGGTGCAACAACCACCCCCCGCGTGGCGGGATGGGGCTCCGGCCTGTGACCGAGGCTTTACTGAGCCGCAACCTGAACGCCGCCCGGATCGATCGGCAGCTCGGTGACGTCGAAAGACGTAACGTCGACGCCTGCCGGGAGTATTCCCCCGGTGGTCAGCGCGAGCACGGTCGGACCGGCTCCGGAGATGGCCGCGGCCACCCCTTCGGCCCTCAGCGCGCGCACCAGTTCACTGCTCGCCGGGTACGCGGGCGCCCGATAGTGCTGATGGAGCCGATCTTCGGTCGCGGAGAGCAACAGGTCCGGGCGCGAGGTGAGCGCGTGGACCGCGAGCGCCGCGCGGCCTGCTGTGAAGGCCGCGTCGGCGTGCGGGACCTGGGCGGGGAGGAGCCCGCGCGTGGCGTCGGTCGAGGACCGCAGCGCCGGGACGGCGACCACGGGCCGGATGTCGTGGTGCGGCTGGAGCCGTTCGGCGCGGAACCGCTCGCCCTCGGTCCAGGCCACCACGAAGCCGCCCAGCAGGCTCGCCGCGGCGTTGTCGGCGTGTCCCTCGAACCCGGCGGCCAGCTGCAGCGCGTCGTCGTCCAGGGCCTTCTCAGCCAGCGCGTACGCCGCCGCGACACCGGTCACGACGGCGGACGCGGACGACCCGAGGCCGCGGGCGTGCGGGATGGCGTTGAAGCAGCGCAGGTGCAGGCCCGGCGGGCGGAGGCCGAGGTGCTCGCAACCGCGCCGGAAAGCGCGGACGACCAGGTGCGACTCGTCGGTCGGGACGTCCTCCACCCCGCCCGCGCCGACGTCGATCACCTCGATCTTGAGCCCGGCGTCGGTGATCCGGAGTTCGACCCGGTCGTACAACGCCAGCGCGAGGCCGAGTGTGTCGAAGCCGGGGCCGAGGTTCGCCGACGACGCCGGGACCTTGACCTCGATCAGCGTCATCGCAGGTCCAGCGCGGCGGCGACGGCGGTCGGGTCGACGGCGAGCGGCTCGACCTCGACGTTGCCCTCCAGCGCCGTGGCCGGGTCCTTCAGGCCGTGTCCGGTGACGGTGCACACGACCGTCGAGCCCTTCGGCAGGCGCCCGTCGGCGGCCGTGGCGAGCAGACCCGCGACGCTGGTCGCCGAAGCGGGCTCGACGAACACGCCTTCCTTGCGGGCGAGCAGCCGGTACGCCTCGAGGATCTTCTCGTCGGTGATCGCTTCGAACAGGCCCGCGGACGCGTTCTTCGCCTTCATCGCGCCGTCCCAGGACGCGGGGCTGCCGATGCGGATCGCGGTCGCGATGGTGTCGGGATCGGCCACCGGCTCGCCGTGCACGAGAGGCGCGGCACCGGCCGCCTGGAACCCGAACATCCGCGGGGTGTTCTTCACCACACCGTCGCCCGCGTACTCGGAATACCCGGCCCAGTAGGCGGTGATGTTGCCCGCGTTGCCGACCGGCAGGCAGTGGATGTCCGGCGCCCGGCCGAGGACGTCGCAGATCTCGAACGCGGCCGACTTCTGGCCGGCGATGCGCACCGGGTTGACCGAGTTGACCAGGGTCACCGGGTAGTCGATCGCGGTCTTCTGCGCGAGTTCGAGGCAGTCGTCGAAGTTTCCGTCCACCTGGAGGATCCGCGCGCCGTGCTGCACCGCCTGGGCGAGTTTGCCCATCGTGATCTTGCCCTGAGGCACCAGCACCGCGCAGGTGAGCCCGGCACGGGCCGCGTAGGCGGCGGCCGACGCCGACGTGTTGCCGGTGGAGGCGCAGATGACGGCCTTGAGCCCGCTGGCGAGCGCGTGCGTGATGGCGACGGTCATCCCGCGGTCCTTGAACGACCCGGTCGGGTTCACGCCTTCGACCTTGAGGTGGACCTCGCAGCCGGTCAGTTCCGAGAGGTGCGGGGCGGGCAGCAGCGGGGTGTTGCCTTCGCCGAGGGTGATCACCTTCGCGCCGGACGGCACCGGGATCCGGTCGGGATAAGCCTGGATGATCCCGGGCCACGGTTGGGGAATCACTGGTCTTCGCCTTCCACGCGCATCACACTGACGACCTGGTTCACCACATCGAGTTCGGCAATGTCGTCCACAGTGGACCGCAATGCCGCGTCCGGCGCCAGGTGGGTGACCACGACCAGGCTGGCCGTGTCGTTCGCGTCGCGCTGCCGCACCGCGGCGATGCTGACACCGTGCCCGGCGAACGCCTGGGCCACCTGGGCGAGGACGCCCGCTCGATCGGCCACGTCGAGACTGACGTGGTACCGCGTCGGCGTCTGGCCCATCGGCCTGACCGGGAGCGCGGCATGCGCGGATTCGCGCGGGCCACGTCCGCCGACGACCCGGTTTCGAGCCACCGCGACGAGGTCGCCGAGCACGGCACTCGCGGTCGGCGCGCCACCGGCGCCCTGACCGTAGAACATGAGCTCACCAGCGGCGTCGGCCTCGACGTAGACGGCGTTGTACGCGCCGCCGACCCCGGCGAGCTGGTGGTTGCGCGGGATCATCACCGGATGCACGCGCGCCGAAACGGACTCGGTGCCGTCGTCGGCGGTCACACGCTCGCAGATGGCGAGCAGTTTCACCGTGCGGCCCAAGACATTCGCCGCGGTGAGGTCCGACGCGGTGACATCGGCGATGCCTTCGCGGTGCACGTCGGACGCGGTCACCCGGGTGTGGAACGCGAGAGAGGCGAGGATCGCGGCCTTGGACGCCGCGTCGTAACCGTCGACGTCGGCGGTCGGGTCCGCCTCCGCGTAGCCGAGCCTGCTCGCCTCTTCCAGCGTTTCCGCGTAACCGGCGCCGGTGGAGTCCATCGCGGACAGGATGTAGTTGGTGGTGCCGTTGACGATGCCCATCACGCGGGTGATGCGGTCGCCGGCCAGCGATTCGCGCAGCGGGCGCAGCAACGGGATCGCCCCGGCCACGGCCGCCTCGAAATACAGGTCCACGCCCGCCGCGTCGGCGGCCTCGAACAGCTCCGCGGAATGCTCGGCGAGCAGCGCTTTGTTCGCCGTGACAACGGATTTCCCGGCCTTGAGCGCGTCGAGCAGCCACTGCCGCACCGGCTCGATGCCGCCGACCAGCTCGACGACGACGTCGACGTCCGGGGAGGTGACGAGCTTCGTCACGTCGGAGGTCACCAGTTCCGGTGGGAGCTCGGGGTGCTTGTCGGGGCGCCGCACCGCGATACCGGCCAGCTCCACCCTGGCGCCCGCCCTCGCGGCGAGCTCCCCTGCCTGCTCGGTGAGCAGCCGGACCACCTCGCCGCCGACCGTCCCGCAGCCCAGCAGGGCGACCCTGATCACGCGTTCGTCCACAGTAGACACTTGCTAGACCTCCAGGCGCAGCATGTCGTCCGTCGTCTCCCGCCGCAGCAGCACGCGGGCGCTGCCGTTGCGCACGGCCACCACCGCGGGCCGCGGCTGCCGGTTGTACCCGCTGGCCATCGAGTAGCAGTACGCCCCGGTGGCCGCCACGGCGAGCAGGTCGCCGGGAGCAAGGGTGTCCGGGAGCCAGCAGTCACGGACGACGATGTCGCCGGACTCACAGTGTTTTCCCACGACCCGGGACAGCGCGGCGGCAACCTGGCCGTCCCCGTCGTCGTCCGCGGACCGGGATACGAGACGGCAGTCGTACACGGCGTCGTAGAGCGCGGTGCGGATGTTGTCGCTCATGCCGCCGTCGACGCTGACGTAGCGGCGGGCGGCCTTGTCGCCGAGCGAGACGTCCTTGATGGTGCCGACCTCGTACAGCGTGATCGTGCCGGGGCCAGCGATGGCGCGGCCCGGCTCGCCGGCGATCTTCGGCACCGGAAGGCCCGCGTACTCGCATTCCTTGCGGACGATCTCGCGGATCTGCGTGATCATCTGCGCGGGCGGGGGCGGGTTGTCCTTGTCGGTGTAGGCGATACCGAAGCCACCGCCGAGGTCGACGATCGACAACTGGTCGAGCAGATCGGTGCCGTGCTCCTTGGCGAGTTCGGCCAGCAGGCCGACCACGCGGCGGGCGGCGACCTCGAAACCGTCGGCGTCGAAGATCTGCGAACCGATGTGGCTGTGCAGGCCGATCAGCTTGAGCGACGGCGCGTTGAGCACGCGGCGCACGGCCTCGGCCGCGTCACCGGACGCCAGCGAGAAACCGAACTTCTGGTCCTCGTGCGCGGTCGCGATGAATTCGTGGGTATGCGCCTCGACGCCGACGGTCACCCGGATGAGGACGTTCTGCACGACGTCGTGCCGGGCGGCGACGTCGGCCAGCCGCGCGATCTCGTGATAGGAGTCGACCACGACCGTGCCGACGCCGGCTTCGACGGCGGCTTCCAGCTCGGGCAACGACTTGTTGTTGCCGTGGAAGGTGATCCGCTCCGCCGGGAAGTTCGCGCGCTGCGCGACGGCGAGCTCGCCGCCGCTGCAGACGTCCAGGCTCAGCCCCTGTTCGGCCACCCAGCGGGCGATCTCGATGGACAGGAACGCCTTGGACGCGTAGTGCACGAGCGCCGGGTCGTCGAACGCCTCGGCGTAGTCGGCGCATCGGGACTTGAAGTCGGCCTCGTCGACGACGAACAGCGGCGTGCCGTATTTCTCGGCGAGCTCGCGGACGTCGACACCGGCGATGCGGACGACGCCGTCACCGCCGCGGAAAGTGTTGCGGGGCCAGACTTTCGGGTACAGCCTGTCGAGTTCTTCGGGACTCGACGGCGGGAAACCGGAGGCGTCGGCGTGGGGGTAGACGTCGGCGTGGCGGGGGCCCGCGGGGTGAGCCATTCTTCGTTACATCCGTTCCGGAGCAGAGACACCGAGCACGTTGAGGCCGTTCGCCAGCACCTGGCGGGCGGCCTGGCACAGCGCGAGCCGGGCGAACGTGAGGGGGGTGGCCTCCTCGTCGCCCTGGGGAAGGACACGGCCGACGGTGTAGAACTTGTGGTACGCGCCGGCGAGTTCTTCGAGGTACCGGGCGACGCGGTGCGGTTCACGCAGCTGTGCGGCCCGGCGGAGGACGGTCGGGAATTCGCCGATCGTGCGGATCAGATCGCCCTCGGCGGGCAGCGTAAGCAGGCCGAAGTCGACTTCGCCATCGGTTTTCAGGCCCAGGTCGGAAGCGTTGCGCTGCAACGAGGCCAGCCGCGCGTGGGCGTACTGGACGTAGTAGACCGGGTTGTCGTTGGAATGCTTGCGCAGCAGGTCGAGGTCGATGTCCAAAGTGGAATCGACCGAGTAGCGGATCAGCTCGTAGCGGGCCGCGTCGACGCCGACGGTGCCGACCAGGTCCTCCATGGTGATCACGGTGCCGGCGCGCTTGCTCATCCGGACGGGTTTGCCCTCGGAGACCAGGTTGACCATCTGGCCGATCAGCACCTCGACGACGGCCGGGTCGTCGCCGAACGCGGCCGCGGCGGCCTTCAGGCGGGCGATGTAGCCGTGGTGGTCCGCGCCGAGCATGTAGATGCAGAGATCGAAGCCGCGCTTGCGCTTGTCCTGGAAGTAGGCGAGGTCACCGGCGATGTAGGCCGGGTTGCCGTCCTTCTTGATGACGACGCGGTCCTTGTCGTCACCGTGCTCCTTGGACTTGAGCCACCAGGCACCGTCTTCGAAGTACAGGTTCCCGGAGTCCTTCAGCTGCTGGACCGAGGACGCCACGGCGCCGGACTCGTGCAGCGAGTTCTCGTGGAAGTAGACGTCGAAATCGGTGCCGAAATCGTGCAGGCTCTGCTTGATCTCGGTGAACATCAGCTCGATGCCGACCCGGCGGAAGGTCTCGGCCCGCTCGTCGTCGGGCAGCGAGAGCGCGCTCGGCTCCTGGCGGATGACCTCGGCGGCGATGTCGTTGATGTAGCCGCCCGCGTAGCCGTCCTCGGGGGCGGGCTCGCCCTTGGCGGCGGCGATCAGGGACCGGACGAAGCGGTCGATCTGCGCGCCGTGGTCGTTGAAGTAGTACTCGCGGGTGACCTGGCCGCCCTGCGCGGACAGCACGCGGCCCAGCGCGTCGCCGACCGCGGCCCAGCGGGTGCCGCCGAGGTGGATCGGGCCGGTCGGGTTCGCCGAGACGAACTCGAGGTTGATCTTGACGCCCGCCAGCGCGTCGCCGAGGCCGTACTTCTCCCCGGCGTCGAGCACCTGCTGGACGATCTGGCCCTGCGCGTCGGCCGCGAGCCGCAGGTTGAGGAAGCCCGGCCCGGCGACCTCGGCCGATTCGATGCCGTCGGTGGCCGAAAGCGCCTCGGCCAGCGCGTCGGCGAAGTCGCGGGGCTTCATGCCCGCCTTCTTGGCCACCTGCAGCGCCAGGTTGGTCGCGTAATCGCCGTGCTCGGGGTTGCGGGGACGCTCGATCGTCACCTTCTCCGGCAGCACGGAATCGTCGAGGCCGCGCGCGGCGAGAACCTGCACGGCGGAGTTACGGACCAGGTCGGCGAGAGCTGCGGGAGTCACTCGCGGAATTCTAGGTGTGACCTGGTCCGGGCTTCGCAGCGACCGCCGGAAGGTGTGAGCCAAGCCGGTGATCTTACGGCTGTTCACGGTGATCAGACGCGCGGTCTCTACACTGGCCCGCGCAGGGACCACCCCTTTCGGAGAACGCAGGAGCCATGGCTAACGGGACAACCAGAAAAAAGGGCGCGTCGTCGAAGAACGCCATGAAGGCCGCCCGTAGTTCCGTCGTGTCCAAGAAGGGCACGCCCTGGGGCACGATCATCGCCGTCGTCGCGATCGTCGTCCTGGCGGCCTCGGTGGTCACCTACTACATGGTCGCTTCGGCGCCCAAGCGCGAGCAGAAGACCCGCGAAGAGGCCGCTGCCGCCTTCGCGCCCTCGCAGCAGGACCCGGACCCCTCGAAGCGCATCCCCGGGGTGACCACGGCCACCTACGAGGGCTCCGTCCACGTCTCGGCCGCCGAGCGCGTCAACTACGACAAGACCCCGCCCTTCGGCGGTCCGCACGACCAGGCCTGGGCCGCGTGCAACGGCGTCGTCTACGAAAAGGCCGTCCGCAACGAGAACATGGTCCACGGTCTCGAGCACGGCGCGGTCTGGATCGCCTACAACCCGCAGCAGGTCACCGGCGAAGCGCTGGACCTGCTGAAGGTGCGCGTCGAGGGCAAGCCGTACATGGTGATGTCGCCGTACCCGAACCTGGACAAGCCGATCTCCGTGCAGTCCTGGGGCCACCAGCTCAAGCTGGACTCCGCCTCCGACGAGCGGATCGACCAGTTCGTCGCCGCGCTGCGGACCAACCCGTTCGGCGCGTACCCCGAGCGTGACGCCACCTGCGACGCGCAGATCGAGCCGGGCGACTTCGACCCGACCCCGCCGGGCCCGGACGCGAAGCCGATGGACTACAAGGGCACCGCGGGCACGGAGCAGGACCAGCCCGGCACCGGCCAGAGCGGCGTGCCTTCCGTGCCCGCCACCCAGCCCTCGGCGCCCGCGAGCAAGTAGTGAGCCAAGTGGACCCCGATCCCCAGGACGAAGCCTCACGGTCGGCCAAGAGCCGATGGCTGGTGATCGGGGCCGCCCTGGTCGTCATGCTGATCCTCGGCTTCGGCCTCGGCGCGCTGACGACCAGGCTGATCGACTCCGAACCGGAGCAGACGACACCGGGCGCGGGCTCGGTCGAGGTCGGCTTCGCGCAGGACATGTCGGTGCACCACCTCCAAGCCGTCACCATGGCGGGCTGGGCGCGGGATCACACGACCGATCAGGCGATCAAGACCCTCGCGTTCGACATCGAGCGCACGCAGACCGGCCAGGTCGGCCGGATGAAGGGCTGGCTGGGCCTGTGGGGCCAGCCCGAGCAGACGACCGGCGCCTACATGACCTGGATGACCGAGCCGATGTCCGGCCACGGCGGGCACGGTGGCGGCGACATGAAGCCGTCGAACGGCGCGCCGATGCCGGGCATGGCGACGTCGGCCGAACTCGCCAAACTGCGGTCGCTGACCGGCAAGGAGCTGGACGTCTTCTTCCTCCAGCTCATGCTGCGGCACCACGAGGGCGGGACCGAGATGGCGCAGTACGGCCACGATCACACGTCGATCGCGGACGTGAAGTCGCTGACGCGAAGCATGCTCGTTTCGCAGGGCGCCGAGATCACCCTGATGAAGGGCATGCTCCAAGAGCGCGGCGCGGCCCCCCTCCCCGCCTGACGCCTTTCCTCTCACGCATTTCGTCCTCTGAATGCGGTAGTTCGCTTTACCAACTACCGCATTCAGAGGACGAAATGCGTCAGGGGGTCACCAGGAGAGTTCCCGGCAACGTTGAGCGCATTGGGGCACTTCTATCTGCAGGGTCGCGTGCTCGATCGAGTAGCGGTTCGCCAGAAGGTTCTGCGCCTCGGTCAGCACCTCGGCCTGCTCCACGGTCGGCGCGATCGTGAGGTGCGCCGAAGCGACCTCCATGCCCGAAGTCAGCGTCCAGACGTGCAGGTCGTGGACGTCCTCGACACCCTTCAGCCCGCCAAGCTCGGCCTGGATCCCGGCGACGTCGACGCCCTTCGGCGCGTGCTGGAACAGGATCCGCAGCGCGCGGCGGGCGAGGGCGTAGGTGCGGGGCAGGACGAAGAGGCCGATCGCGACACCGATGATCGGGTCGGCGTAGCGCCAGCCGGTCAGCAGCGTGATCGCGCCGCTCAGCAGGACACCCACGGAGCCGATCAGGTCGGCGAGGACTTCGAGGTACGCGCCGCGGACGTTGATGCTCTCCTCCGCGCCCTTGCGCAGGATCAGGAACGAGGCGATGTTCGCGACGAGGCCCGCGGCCGCCGCCAGCAAGACGGGCAGGCCGGGCACGGCAGGCGGGTCGCTGATCCGGCCGATGGCCTCGACCAGGACGTAGCCCGCGACGCCGAACAACAGGATGGCGTTGGCCAGGGCCGCGAGCACTTCGGCGCGGTAGAAGCCGAAGGTCCGGGTCAGCGTCGGGCCGCTGCGCCGGGCGAGCAGGATGGCCGCCAGCGCCATGCCGACACCGAGGACGTCGGTGAACATGTGCGCGGCGTCGGAGATCAGCGCGAGCGAGCCCGTGGCGAACCCGACGATGAACTCCATGACCATGAAGCCGGCGCCGATGACCAGGGCGATCGTCAAGCTCTTGAGGTAGCGGCCTGACGCGCTCGACGGCGAGGCCGTTCCATGCCCGTGCCCGTGACCCATTGCTCCGCCTCTCGTGAAGTCGACAGGCCGAATATATTGTCACATGCGCATATGTGCAATACAGGTGAGCCTAATTCACCATGTCTTAAGCCACACACGGAAGCCATCCCCCAGGAGGGCCTTCCCGAAACCTGGACTCGCCACGCACCGCTACCGAAGCGACCGGAAGAACCCCCGCAGCTGACCGACGAAGGCCTCAGGCTGCTCGAACGCGGCGAAGTGACCGCCCTCGGCCAGCACCTCGTACCAGCGAAGATCGGTGTAGCGCAGCTCCGCCCAGCGCCGGGACGGCCGGATGATCTCGCGGGGGAAGATCGAGATACCCGAAGGAACTTCAACGGCCGAGACGTCCTGTTTTTTGTTCTCCCAGTAGATCCGCGCCGACGAGGCCGCCGTCGCGGTGAACCAGTAGACGGAGATCGCGTCGAGCATCTGGCGCCAGGACAGCGCGGTCTGCGGTGAGCCGTCGTTGTCGGTCCACTCCCAGAACTTCTCCGCGATCCACGCCGCCTGCGCCACCGGCGAGTCGGTGAGCCCGTAACCGAGCGTCTGCGGACGCGTGGCCTGCTGTTGCGCGTACGCCGACCCGACCGCGCGGAATCGCGCCAGGTCACTGATCGCCGCCTTCTCCTCGGCCGTCGGTTCACCGAGGACGGCCTCGTCATACGGGACGCCCGCCATGCTGACGTGGACGCCGATCAGTCGCTCCGGCGCGACCTTGGCGAGCATGCTCGTCACCCCGGCACCCCAGTCGCCACCCTGCGCGACGTAACGCTCGTAGCCGAGCCGCCCCATCAGCTCATCCCAGGCCCGCGCGATGCGCTCGACGTTCCACCCCGTCGACGCCGGCTTGTCGCTCCAGCCGAACCCCGGCAGCGACGGCACCACGACATGGAACGCATCCGCCGGATCACCCCCGTGCGCGGCGGGATCGGTCAGCGGCCCGAGCACGTCGAGGAACTCCACGACCGATCCCGGCCAGCCGTGCGTGAGCACGAGCGGCATCGCGTCCGGCTCCGGCGAGCGAACGTGCAGGAAGTGGATCCCGAGACCGTCCACAGTGGTCCTGAAACCCGGGAAAGCGTTGACCCGATCGGCCAGCCCGAAGTCGTAGTCCTCCGCCCAGTACCGGCACAGCTCCCGCGCGAACTCCAGCGGGACTCCCTGCTCCCAGTTGTCCACGGTGGCCGGCTCGGGCCAGCGCGTGGCGCGCAGGCGGGCACACAGGTCGGCGATGGCGGATTCGGGGATCCGGACTTCGAACGGCTCGATCATCGGGCCTCCAGTTCGTTGGTACCACCAACGCTACGCATTTCCGATGCCACCGGCCCCGCACCAAGGCCGGCTGGAGCGGTCGGAAGACCTGGTCAGTGGCACACAGGACACGTTCCTCACGCCACTGGACCGCGCCGAAGTGGAGCAGTCGACCGGGCTACTGGCGCGCCTCGTGGAGCACCACGCCGGTTAACGACCACCACTCGGGAGCCCCTGCGGGGACATGCGCTAAGCTTCCAACGTCGCTCAGGCGGCAACGCCCTCGTAGCTCAGGGGATAGAGCACTGCCCTCCGGAGGCAGGTGTCGCAGGTTCGAATCCTGCCGAGGGCACACAGATCGACCATACGGTTCAGTTGCACGTTTGTTCCATCGTCGGCGAGCGCGAACCGCTAGGTGCCCACTCCGTTGCGATGGGCGCCCCATCTCTCAAAGAGAGCCGACGCCAACCAGTGACGGCTTACGAACGCCATATGCTCAGCAGTAACGCCGCGACCAGCATCCGAAAGTCGCTTCGGGTCCGCTCCTCGCGCAAGCAAGTAAGCCGTGACATCCACGTGCAGTGGCTCGCCCGTCTGCGTGTGACTGTCAACCTCGACGTCAATGGCATGGTGCAACAACGTAAGCCCAGCATGCTCTTCGTTGATGTCAGCGCCGCCATCGAGGAGTTCACGAAGCAGCGGAAGATCACCCCTCTCGACTGCCTGATGAGCAGGGCTCAAGTCCTTCATCAGGGCCGCCCCCTGAAACCCCGTATCCGAAGCACCGTCGCAGATCGATCGACGGCACCCAGACGACGGAGCGGGTTCATGACCATCCTTCACATCCGCGCCTTCAGTACATCGATCTCGCAGCCCGGCGCGGCCGGATCGAAGCCGTGCTCGATCAGCCAGCGGACCGCTCGCAGGCTTCGCAACGACCACCACGCGTGGATCACGTTGAGGTCCACGTCGGCGCCGTAGCCCGACAAGACGTCTTCGAGACGCTCCTCGTGTCCGAGAGTCAAGGTGGCGAGGTCGAAGAGGGCATCGCCCTGCGCCGCCTCGGACCAGTCGATCACGCCGGTGATCTCGTCACCGTCGGCGAAGACGTGGGCGATCTGCAGATCGCCGTGCGTGAACACCGGTGTCCACGGTCGAAGCGCGGCTTCGGCGATCTGGCGGTTGCGCTCGACCAGCTTCGGGGGCAGGACATCCTGCGTGATGAGCCATTCGCATTCGTCGTCGAGGTGCGCCGCGACCTCGTCGGGGCTTCGGCCCGGCCACGGTGGCAGCGGCGCGTCGTGCAGCGTCCGCAGGGCGGCGCCCGCCGCGGCCCATGCCTCCGGTGACGCGGTCGACGGACGGCCGAGGCGGCCGAGCGCTTCGCCGGGCAGGGCGGCGAGCGCGAGCACGGGCGGCTTTCGCCAGAGAACCTCCGGGGTCGGGATCGGCGCCATGGTCATCGCCGCCACTTCCACGTCGGTGCGCGTTTGATCGGCGTCGATCTTCAGGAACACGTCACCGGCGCGCACGGTCGCGCAATCATGGTGGGCGACGACCACCTGGACCTCTTCCATAGCGGTCAGTATCGTCGCATACGGCGGACGGCGGAAATCATCCGATGACCGGAAAGAACAATCGCGGAGTATTCGCCGAGCCGTCCCCGGAATTCACGGGGACGTATTTCACCGAGCGGTTTATGGGCTTCCCTCCGTCGACGGGTCAAGTTCAGGTTGCGTGGCTTCCGCGCTCCCGTCAAGCGACTTGCTTCCGTTCGGCCGTATGACGACGGACAGTAGCCGAGAACACGAGACACCGTCGAACACCCTGGCGACGCCGGAACCACCGATTGCGACTCACGGACCTTGACATCCACTCACACCAGCTCGAATATTGAAAAGGTTTGATATTCACCAAGTGTTCTGGGGGCTGGAAGATGTTAAACTGGCATAAGGAGAAAACTGCGGAGGGCGCGCAGATCCCCGCGGCCAGAAGGGAAGACGAGTGGGTCGCGGTCGGCTCGGACCCGCCGCTCGGTGAGGTCGTCGAGGTCCCGCTCGACGAGTTGTCCGTGCGGGACACCCCGCGGGCGGCGGGCGTGGATCCCGCGTACGCACGGGTGCTCGCCGAGACGGATGCCCCGCTACCGCCGATCCTCGTCCACCGTCCCACGATGCGGGTGATCGACGGGACGCATCGGCTCCAGGCGGCGAAGCTGAAGAACGCCACCACGATCAACGTGCAGTTCTTCGACGGCGACGAGCAGGCCGCCTTCATCCTCGCCGTGAAGGCGAACATCGCGCACGGCTTGCCGCTTTCCCTCGCCGACCGCAAAGCCGCCGCCTGCCGGATCCTCGGCGCCCGCCCTCACTGGTCCGACCGGGCGATCGCGGCGGTCACGGGCCTTTCCCACAAGACGGTCGGCAAGTTGCGCCGGCGTTCGAGTGGGGAAGTTCCCCACTCGAACGCCCACGTCGGCCGCGACGGCCGTGTCCGCGCGCTGGACCCGGCACAGGGCCGTCGCCGTGCCCACGAGCTGATCACGAGCAACCCGTCCGCCTCGATCCGCGAGATCGCGCGCGGCGCCGGCGTTTCCCTGGCGACCGCGCACGACGTGCGTCACCGGCATCGCCTTGGCGAAGAGCAGGCGGCACGCGCCGCGACCAGGCCACGCCCCCGTCCGGCCGACGGCGGTGATCCCACGGGAGCGGACACCCAGGCGGCGGTGGAGCGGCTCCGGTCGGACCCCACCATCCGCTACACCGAGTCCGGCCGCACCCTCGTGCGACTGCTGGACGGGCATCTGAACGACCGCGACAAATGGGACCAGGTCGCGAGGAACATCCCCGAACACCGGCTGGAATTGATCTCCGAACTCGCCAGGGCGCGAGCGGAGGACTGGCGGCAGTTCGCGGAACTGCTGCAGAAGCGCAAGCGCTGACCAGACGTGAAGGGGGCTTTCCGTGCACGCGCGCACGGAAAGCCCCCTTCACGTCATTCCGCATTGATCATTTCGTCACGTAACCGCGGAAGAACACCGAAGATCGGTCTCGCGGACTGTTGCGGACATCGGAAGCTTCGGGCAACAATGGTTCGAATCGCCCGCATGGACGGATGTCCGGGCGTACTGGGAGAAACGACAGCGAGCACACTGGGGTGACTTTCGCTGTCGTGATCATCGAATGAACCGCCGCGTTTCGAATGCGGCGTGATCACCATTCAGCATTCATCCATCCGCGCCTTCACGCGCGGATTCAGCAAAGGGGACACATGAACGCGGAAGACGCGCGGGCGGAATTGCGTCAGCAGATTTTCTCCCTTCTGACCGAGGTCGCGGGCGGCGTTCTGGAAAACCAGACCATCGAAGCGGACACGGAGTTCCCCGAGACGGGTATGAGCTCCATCGAGTACCTGGCGCTCATCGAGAAGATCGAGACGAAGCTCGACGTGTTCATCGACCTCGAAGAGAACGAGGATCTGACCACTGTGGACAAGTTCTGCGACTACCTGCTCGAACAGGTGCCATCGGCCTGAGGCAGCACGATCGTCCGCCCCCAGACAAAGGATTGAGATGAACGCAAAGGCATTCGGCTGCTTCCTGCCTCCCTTCCACGACCCTTCGGTCAGCCCGCACGCGTCGCTGAAACGCGACATCGAGTTGTGCGGCCTCGTCGACGAACTGGGTTTCGACGAGATCTGGCTCGGCGAGCACCATTCCAGCGGCTGGAGCACGCTCAGTTCCCCGGAAATGCTGATGGCCGCGCTGGCCCGTGAGACGCGCCGTATCCGATTCGCCACGGGTGTCATCCCGCTGCCGTACCACCACCCCTTGCACGTCGCGGAACGGATCACGCTGCTCGATCACCTCACCGCCGGCCGGGCGATCCTGGGCGTCGGCACCGGAACCTACGTCCACGACATGGAAATGGTCGGGGTGGATCCGGCTTCGGTCCGCGACCATTTCCGTGCGGCGCTGGGGACGGTGCAAGCGCTCCTCAACGGCGAAACGGTCAACACGACGACGCCGTGGTTCACCGTCAAGAAGGCCGTCCTCCAGCTCCAGCCGCTGAGGGGTCCCGGCACCATCGAGACCGTCGTCGCGTCTTCGCTGAGCCCGGCCGGTATCGAGCTCCTGACCGACACGTCGACGACCCCGACCGTCCACGTGGCACCGCCTTGGGGCGCCATCCGGCCCGGAATGGACCCGGATCCGGTGGGCGCGCTGATCGAGCGCGTCGATGCCTACCGGAACAAATCCGCCGGCGGGACACGGATCCGCTGCAACGTCTTCGTCCACATCGCGGACTCCCCCGCCGCGGGCGTCGAAGAACTGTTGGAAGGTTTTTCCGCGCTGCGCCGAGGCCTTTACCGGAACACCTTGGGCATGCCCATCCCGGATTCCCCGGTCGCGCACCGCAAGACGTTGCAGAACCTCGTCGACACGGGCGGGTTCATCGTCGGGGACGCCGCGACCTGCGCGGCCCGGATCCGCGACCTGATCGACCGCGTCGGCGACCCGGTGTCGCTGAACTTCTTCGTCCCCAGGTGGATTTCGCACCGCGCGACCCTCGATCAGCTGACCGCGCTCGCGCACGAGGTCGTGCCCACCCTGGCAGGCGGATTCGAGGGCACCGCCGAGTCCATCCGGCTCACGTCGGAAGAGGCCGCACGTCAGTTGAAGTCCCGGACCGAACTGGTCGGCAACGGAGGCGACAAATGAGCACCGCCCCGGTGAAACTGGACTTCAGCTCCGACGAATTCCTCGCCGACCCTTGGCCCATCTACTCCGAGCTCCGGCGTTCGGATCCGGTGCACTGGTCGGCGGCGTTCAACGCCTTCCTGGTCACCAGGTTCGAAGACGTCCAGGCCCTGCTGGCCGACCGCGAGGTCGGCAGCGGGTTCCCGATGCGCAGCAGCCGCCGCCTGTTCGGCCGCACGTTGCTGGACACCGACGGACCACGCCATCGCGATCTGCGGAAGCTGTTCATGCCGCTGTTCGCCGGTGCCTCGGTGAAACGGCTGCGCACCGAGATCCTCATCCCCGCGGTGGACCAGGTCCTCGACTCGATCGAGGCCGAAATGGGCGCCAAGGACGAGGTCGACGTCGAGTTCATGGAACGGGTCGCGGTCGGAGTGCCCTACGCGATGGTCACCCGGCTGTTCGGGTTGCCGCCGGAGGACGCCGCCTGGCTGCGCCCACGGGTGCTCCCGCTGGCGGGTGCCATCGAGTTCCCGGCGACCTCGCTGGATTCGGCGCTCGCGGCCAAGGCGGAGCTGATCGGCTACCTCAAGGACAAACTCGCCGACCGCCGCGAAGGCGGCCGGATGCCGTTCCTCGACCTCGTCTTCCCGCCGGGCGAACCGCTCGACGAATCCATGTTGGGCACGGCCACGCTGTTCCTGCTCGCCGGCACCGAGACGAGCGTCGCGACCATCGGCAAGATCATGTACGCGGTACTCGCGCACAATGTCGACCTGTCGACGCTGGCGGACCACGAATACCGGACCCAGGTGGTGCGCGAAACGCTGCGGTGGGAACCGCCGAGCCACACCATCCTCCGGTACGCGACCAGAGACCTGAACCTGCACGGGGTGGACGTCCCGCGCCGGTCCGCGCTCCTGCTGTCGCTGGGCAGCGCCAGCCGCGACGAGAACGCGTTCGAGGACCCGGATTCCTGGCGTCCGGAGCGGACCGACCAGCGGCTGCTGGCGTTCTCGTCCGGTCCGCACACCTGCCTGGGCATCCAGCTGGCGCTGGCGGAGTTCGACACGCTGTTCGAGCGGTTGTCGCACCGGTTCGGCGGCGTCCGGCTCAGCGGTTCGCTCGACGGCGTCCGGCCGGGTTTCTGGCGGCTGCGGGAACGCGGCCACATCTTCCGGCGGCCCGATCACCTCCATGTCCGGCTGGAGCGCAAGCGCGCGGGAAGCAGCGAGGCCGATGCCTGATGCGTTCACCACTCCCTACGATCTGACGACCGAGCTCGCGGCCGAGCCGTCCGAATACCGGCGCGCGAAGGTGGTGCTCGCCGCGTTCGCGGTGACCCTGTGCCGGTGGACGGCGGCGGCCGAGGCCGCGATCTCGGTCGCCGGAAGGGTGATCCGGGTCCACGTCGACGACAAGGCACGCGTCGAGGACTTCCTGGATTCGGTCCACCCCGTCGGCGTCGCCGAAGAGGGGCCGGTGGACCTCGTACTCGCTTCCCTGCACACGGATCTGCGGTCCGGGGAGGTCAGGTTCGCCACCGCGGTGCCGGACGCCGAGCACGGTTTCGTCGCCGACGTCGCCGCCGCGGTGGGCGAATTGGCCCACCTCGACGGTTCGCTGGAGGACGTGCGCTGTATCGCGCCGGAACGCCGCCGGATCCTCGGCGCGCTGGCCGGCGCCGACACGCCTCCGGCCGATATCGAAACCCTGTTCCTGGAACAGGCGCGGCTTCACCCGGAACGGGTCGCGGTCCGTGACGCGAACGCCGAGCTGACCTATGGGCGGCTCGCGCGGGCGGCCGATCGGTACGCCGAAGTCCTGCGGCGTGCCGGGGTGCGGCCCGGTGACACGGTCCTCGTCGCCACCAAGAGGTCGGTCGGCGAGATCGTGGCGCTGCTCGCGATCATCCGTGCCGGAGCCGCGTACGCGGGCTTCGACGACGACGCGCCGGAAGCCCGGATGGCGCGGATCATCGGCAAGCTGGCGCCCGCGGCGGCGGTGGTCGACGCGGCCACGGCCGGTCATCCCGTCCTGCGCGGGCTCGCCCGGGTCGACGTCTGGGTCCCTGGTGGGGAAATCGACGCGGATCCCGAACCGGCTCCCGGCCACGACGATCCACAAAGGACGGCGTACATCGCGTTCACCTCCGGATCCACCGGTGAGCCGAAGGGCGTCGTCGTCCCGCATCGCGCGGTCACAAGGCTCGCGCGGACGGCGGAACTCCGGACGCGCCCGGGCGACCGGGTCCTGCGGATGGCGCCGCTGGCCTTCGACGCGTCGACGTACGAGATCTGGGTGACCTTGCTCAACGGCGCGACCCTGGAGGCCTTTCCCGGACGGCTTCCGACGGTCCGGGCACTGGAGAAGTTCTTCACCGAGCGGAAGGTCTCCGTCGCCTGGCTGACCGCCAGCCTGTTCCGGCTGATCGCCAACTCACGGCCGCAGGCGCTCGCCGGGCTGCGCTGGCTCTTGAGCGGCGGCGAAGTCGTACCGCACGACGCGGCGGCACGGATACTCGACACCTACCCCGGGCTGGTGCTCACTAACGGCTACGGCCCCACGGAGAACACCACGTTCACGACCACGCACACCGTGCGCGGCGGCGCGGAGATCGACGGGCCCCTGCCCATCGGCAGGCCGATCGCCGGCACGAGGGTCTTCGTACTCGACCGGAACGCCCGCCTCGTCCCGCCCGGCGGCGTCGGCGAGCTGTACGCGGCCGGAACGGGCCTGGCCGACGGGTACCTGGACGACGAGACCGAAACGAAGCAGCGCTTCGGCCACTTCTCCCCCGACGTGGACGAACGCCTGTATCGCACGGGTGACCTGGTCCGGCTCGACCCCGGCGGGAACGTGGTCTTCCTGGGCCGCGTGGACAAGCAGATCAAACTCGACGGGCATCGCATCGAAACCGAGGAGATCGGCACCCTCCTCGCCGGTCACCCCGGTGTCCGCGACGCCGTGATCGTCGTTTCCCGGCAGGAGGACCAAAACCCCCAGCTCGTGGCGGCCATCGTCGTCCACCCCGGCGAGGACACCGAACCCCGCGCCCTGCGCGCGTTCCTGTCGCGGCGGCTGCCGAGCTACGCGTTACCCGCCCGCTGGGTGGTGGTCGACGAGATCCCGCTGACCCGCAACGGGAAAGTCGACGAGCAGGCCCTGATCGCGAACGCCCGATGAAGGAGAAATCGATGAGGTTGTCGCTCGGGCAGGAGCGGCTGTGGCTGGTGCAGCAACTCGACCGGACCAGCGCCGCGTACAACATCCCGATCGTCTTCCGGTTCCACGACGGTGTCGACTTCGACGTGCTCGACCGGGCGCTCGGCGCGCTCGTCGAACGGCATCCGGTGCTGCGCTGGCGGTTCGTCGTGGACGAGACCGGGACACCGGCCGCCGTGCCGACCCCGGGGTTCCGCATCCCGGTGGCCCGGCGCGTCGCGGAAGACGACGACTGGCAGAAGCACACGGCCGATCTGGTCAGCGAGCCGTTCGACCTCGCGGCGGCGCCGCCCATCCGCGCGATGGTGGTCGAATGCGCCGACGGGTCGGCGGTGCTGTGCGTGGTGAACCACCACATCATCACCGACGGCCGGTCCATCCAGATCGTGACCGAGGACGTCGTCAAGCTGTACCGCTCGGAGACCCCCGCGCCACTCGAAGTGACCTACGAGGAGTACGTCGCGGTGCAGCGCGCGGCCGCCGGCTCGGTGGCGGAGCACATCGACTACTGGCGGCGTGAGCTCGACGGCTACGAGCCGCTGCGGCTGCCGACGGACCGGCCGCGATCGGGCAATCCCGGCTTCGCGGGCGACCATGTCGATTTCGTGCTCCCCGCCGAACTCACGAAGGCCTTCAGTTCTTTCGCGCTGCGGAACCGATGCGCGCTGTCCAGCGCCGTGGCCGCGGTGTTCCAGGCACTGCTGGCCCTCCATTCCGGCCAGGAGGACATCACGATCGGCACGGTGCTGGCCGGTCGTGACGACCGCCGGTTCGCCGACGTCCTCGGCTTCTTCGTGAACACCGTCGTGCTGCGCGCCCGGATCACGCCGTCGATGTCGTTCCGCGAGCTGCTGAAGGTGGCGCGCACCAAGATGGTCGACGCCTACGCGCATCAGCAGGCACCGTTCGATCAGGTGGTCGCGGAGGTCCGGCCGGAACGCGACGCCGGGCGCAACGCGATCTTCGACGTCGTGGTCGTGCACAACGGCGAGATCCCCGCCGACGGCGAAGGCGAGATCTCCAGCGTGCACTGGGCCGGGGTGGCGACCCGGTTCGATCTGGAACTGGTGACCCATGTGCAGGACGGCAGACTGCACGGCTCCCTGGTGTTCCGGACCGGTCTCTTCGACCGCTCCACCGCCACCCGGCTCGTCGGCAGGCTCATCCGGCTGGTCGAGCACACGCTGGCGCATCCCGACGAGCCGATTTTCGAGGCCCTGCGCGGACAGCTCGACTACTGGCGCAAGCAGTTCGATGACCTGCCCGCGGCGCTGGAGCTGCCTGCCGATCACGCCCGGCCGCCGGTGGCGTCCTATCGCGCCGGCTCGCTCTCCTTCGACGTGGACCCCGGAATCCGTGAAGCGGGCAGCCGTCATGACACCACCCTGTTCATGACGCTGCTGGCGGCCTTCGACGTCGTGCTGTCCCGCTACGCGCGCACCACCGACGTCACGGTCGGTGTCCCCGTGCCCGAGGCGAAGATGCTGGTGCTGCGCACCGATCTTTCCGGCGATCCCACCTTCGCGGAGCTGCTCGGCCGCGTGCGGGAGACCACGCTCGGCGCGTACGCGAACCAGGACGTCCCGTTCGAGCGTCTCGTCGAGGAATTGGCGCCGCGGCGGGACTTCAGCCGCACTCCGCTCGCACAGGTCGTGCTCCGGGTGGTGGACGAACCGTTGCCGGACGTCGCACCGGTCGGCACCCGCTCGGAACCGTTCGACCTCGAATGCCTCGTGTCGGACCGGGACGGGGTGCTGGAAGCGCGGATCGACTACAACGCCGAAGTGTTCGACCAGGTCACGATCGAACGCTTCGTCCGGCACTTCCGGCAACTGCTCGCGTCCGCCGAGCCGGAGCTGCCGCTTTCCGCTTGGTCGATGATGAGCGATGCCGAGCTCCGGCGGCTGACGGAGGACTGGAACGACACGACCACGGAGCTGCCCTCCCCGGCGACGGTGCCCGCGGTGTTCGCCGCACAGGTGCGCGACCGTCCACAAGCGACAGCGCTGGTCTGCGGCGACGATTCCGTGACATATGAGGAACTCGACGTCCGATCCAACCGGCTCGCGCACCGGTTGCGCACGCTGGGCGCCGGACCGGGGACGGTCATCGGCGTCTGCCTGCCGCGCTCGCCAGGCCTGATCACCGCGTTGCTCGCGATCCTCAAGACCGGCGCCGCGTATCTGCCGATCGACCCGGAGTATCCCGAGGAACGCCAACGGCTCCTGCTCACCGACGGCGGGGCACGGCTGGTGATCACGACCGACCTTATCGGCGATCCGACGCTCGACGAGGAGCCACCGACCGCACTCGAAACCGGAGTGGGGCCGCGAGACCTGGCCTACGTCATCTACACCTCCGGCTCGACCGGCCGCCCCAAAGGTGTCGAAATCGAGCACCGGTCGATCATCCGCCTCGTCACCGGCCTGCCGGAAAGCATCCTCGGCCCGGACGATGTGGTCCTGCACGCGTCGGCGATCTCCTTCGACGCGGCCACCTTCGAGATCTGGGGTGCCCTGCTCACCGGCGCGACCTGCGTCATCTCGACCGAGCGGGTGCTCACCGCCCGGCCGCTCGCGAACGCGATCACCCGGCACCGGATCAGCACGGCGTGGCTGACCTCGTCGTTGTTCAACCACGTCGTCGACGAGGACACCTCGGCGCTCGCCGGGCTCCGGCAGCTGCTCGTCGGCGGCGAGGCGCTGTCCGTCACCCATGTGCGCCGCGCCGTCGCCGCGCTGCCCGGTACGAAGTTCTTCAACGGGTACGGCCCCACCGAATGCACCACGTTCGCCACCTGTCACCCGATCCCCGCCCCTGTTCCCGGGAACGCCAAGGGAATCCCCATCGGCCGCCCGCTCGGCAACACGCGCGTGTACGTCCTCGACGAACTCGGCAGGCCCACACCGACCGGGGTGCCGGGAGAACTCCACGTGGCAGGTCCCGGTGTCGCCCGGGGCTATCGGGGACAACCGGAGCTCACCGAAGAACAGTTCGTCGCCGACCACCACGACACCACCGGCGGCCGGCTCTACCGGACCGGGGACATCGTGCGACACAACGCCGACGGCGATCTCGAGTACCTCGGCCGCGTCGACGACCAGGTCAAGATCCGCGGTTTCCGCATCGAACCCCGTGAGATCGAAACCGCGCTGCTGGCCCGGCCGGAGATCACGCAGGCCGCCGTCATCGCCCGTGAAGACGGTTCGGGCCAGAAGCGGCTCGTCGCCTATCTCAAGGGCACTTTCGACGACACCACCCTGCGTGCCGGACTACGCCGTGAACTGCCGGAGTACATGGTGCCGTCGGCGTTCGTGTCGCTTCCCGAACTCCCGTTGACCATCAACGGGAAACTGGACGTCCGGGCGCTGCCGGAACCCGAGGACGACCTCCGGCGGGACGAGGCCGCCCCGCCGCGCAACCCGACCGAAGAGAAGCTGGCGGCGATCTGGGCGCAGGTCCTCGGCCGCGAAACCGTCGGCAGGGACGAAAGTTTCTTCGACGTCGGCGGGCACTCGCTCAAGGCCGCGCAGCTCGCCGTCCGGATCGGGGAGACCCTGCGGATCGACCTGCCGCTGCGGACGCTGTTCGAGCGGCCCACCATCGCGAAGCTGGCCGAAGAGATCAACGGCGAGCGGCAGGCCGCCGTGCGCTCATTCGATCCGCGGGCCAGGCTTCGCGACGTCCTCCCTGAGCCGTTGCCGTCGCGCGGAACCGGCGGCGTCGCGGAGATCCTGCTCACCGGCGCCACCGGATTCGTCGGGGCGTACCTGGTCCGCGAGCTGCTGACCCGCGAGAACGTGCGGGTGCACTGTCTCGTCCGTGCGGCGGACGAAGGATCGGGATGGCGACGGCTGCGCGAAAACCTCGACCGCTACGGCCTGTGGGACGACGTCGACGAGAAGCGGATCAGCGTCGTTCCCGGCGATCTCGCGGCGCCTGGGCTCGGCCTCACCGACGCGGTGTTCGCACGGCTCGCGGGCGAAATCGACCTGATCTGCCACAACGGCGCCTGGGTCGACGCGCTCTCCAGTTACGAACAACTCGAAGGCGCCAACGTGGGCGGCACCCGCGAGCTGATCCGGCTGGCGGCCACCACCCGGCTCAAGCGGCTGCAGTTCGTGTCGACCATTTCCGCCGGTGAGGAGAACGGCTCCCGCAGCGGATACGCGGAGACCAAAGCGCACGCGGAGCAGCTGGTCACCACCGCGTACGAACGCGGGATGCCGGCGGCGATCTGCCGCCTGCCCCGGATCGTCGGGGATTCGCGGACCGGGCAAGGGAACACGCGGGACATCATGCTGCGGGTGCTGCGGGCCATCCTCGAACTCGGCGCCGCGCCCGACACCGAGATCGAGGAACCATGGATCGCGGTGGACGAGACGGCGGGCGCGCTCGCCCGGCTCGGCCTGGACCGGCGGCCGGACGGCAGCCGGTTCGTGCTGGCCGGCGAACGCCCGATGCGCCTCACGTACCTGGTGGGGCTCCTGCGGAGCGCCGGTACCGAGATCGGCACCCTGCCGGTGGCGGACTGGCTCTCGGCGCTCGAAGCGCGTTCCCCCGAGGAACACGCCATCTTGAAGCTGCTCTTCGGATCCCCTTCGTCGAGCGGCCTGCCGAGCAGCGAATTCGAGCCCGTCGTCGTGCCGAGCCCCGACGACGGCGCGCTGCTCCGTTACGTCGACCGAATGCTCGTCCGGACCTCCGCAGAAGGGCTGTCGCGAAAATGACCAGCGAGAACCGGCCGGCCCTGTACCGGTCCATGAAACTGATCCGCGAGTTCGAGGAACGCTGCCTCGCGATGGCCATCGCCGGGGAGATCGACGGCGGTATCCACCCGTACATCGGGCAGGAAGCCGTCGCCGTGGGCATCTGCGCGAACCTGACCGAACGGGACTTCATCACCAGCACCCACCGGGGACACGGCCACGTACTGGCGAAGGGCGCGGACCCGCGCCGCCTGCTCGCCGAACTGCTCGGCACCCTCGAAGGGTTCAACAAGGGCCGCGGCGGATCGATGCACGCCGCGGACATGAAGCTGGGCATCCTGGGCGCCAACGGAATCGTCGGCGCGGGTGGCGCGATCGCCTCCGGCGCCGCGTGGGCGGCCAAGGCCCGCGGCGATTCCGAGGTCGTCGTCAGCTTCTTCGGTGACGGGGCGATGAGCCAGGGTGTCCTGTTGGAAGCCTTCAACCTGGCCGCGATCTGGTCCCTGCCGGTGCTGTTCGTCTGCGAGAACAACCGGTACGCGACAAGCCTCAAACTCGAATCGGGGCTCGCGGGCGGCGCCGCCCGGCGCGCCGAAGGCTTCGGGCTGGTCTCGCGCGGTGTCGACGGCATGGACGTCGAGGCGGTGGAGAGCGCCGCCGCCGAACTGCTCGAAGGGGTTCGCGCGGGGCGTGGCCCGGCGTTCCTGGAATGCGAGACGTACCGGTTCTTCGGGCACCATTCCGTGCTCGAACTCCTGGGTGTCGAGTTCCGCGATCCCGACGAAGTGGCCCTTTGGCGCCAGCGGGATCCGATCCCCCTGCTGGGCGATCGGCTGGGTGCCGACGTCGTCGCCGGGATCGACGCGGCTGTCAAGGAATCCATCGACGAGGCGGTCGCGTTCGCGAAGAACGCCCCGTCGCCCGATCCGAAGGACGCACTGATGTACCTGTACGCGGGAACGGCCGCCGTCCGGCCAGGGGTGATCTTGTGAGCGGGCTTCCTTCGCCGGAGAACTTCGGCTACATGCACGCGATGAACCGCGCACTGCACGCCGAGATGGCGGCCGACGAAGACGTCTTCCTGCTCGGCGAAGACGTCGGTGTCGGGGCGAGCGGCGTCACTTCGGGGCTCCTGCCCCGGTTCGGCCCGGAGCGGGTGCTGGACACTCCGCTGTCCGAACAGGCCTTCACCAGTTTCGGGACCGGCGCGGCGATGGCGGGCAAGAAACCGGTGATCGAATTCCAGATCTCCTCGCTGATCTACCTGGTCTTCGAGCAGATCGTGAACCAGGCGCACAAGTTCTCCCTGATGACCGGCGGGCAGGTCCGGATCCCGGTCACGTATCTCGTGGCCGGATCCGGCTCGCGGTTCGGCTGGGCGGGGCAGCATTCGGACAACCCGTACAGCCTGCTCGCGCACGCGGGGGTCAAGACCGTCGTCCCGGGGCTGGCCGCCGACGCCTACGGGCTGCTGCGGGCGGCGATCCAGGATCCGGATCCGGTGGCCGTGTTCGCTCCCTCGTCGTTGCTGGGCGCGACCGATGTGTCCTACGCGGGCGAAGAGGACATCGTGCCGCTCGGGCAGGCGAACGTCGTCCGGGAGGGCGGCGACCTGACGGTCGTGGCGGTGGGCCAGCACGTCGGCACGGCGATCGAGGTCGCCGAGCGCCTCGCCGACCGGGTCGACATCGAGATCGTCGACCCGCGCACGGTCTATCCCTTCGATTGGGAATGCCTGCGCAAATCGGTCGACAAGACCGGGCGGCTGGTCGTGATCGACGACTCGAACCGCATGTGCGGGCTGGGCGCGGAGATCGTCGCGACGGCGGCCGAGGAATTCGATCTGGTGGCGCCGCCGAGGCGGGTCTGCCGTCCGGACGGCACCGTCATCCCGTACGCCCTCGCGCTCGACAAGGCCCTGGTGCCCGGAGCCGGAGAACTGACGGCCGCCATCGACGCGACGTTGAAGTAGGGGAACCCCATGGAAACCTTGGATCGCCACCGGCGGACACAAGACGCCTTCGACGCCGTGCTCGCCACCGTGCGGCCGGACCAGTGGGACGCCGCGTCGGCGTGCGAACACTGGACTGTGCGCGACGTGACGGGTCACGTCATCTGGGGCCTGGAGGTGCTGCACCACCACGCGTCGGGCCGGGAATTCACGGTGGAGAACGGGCCCGCGGGCTCCGATAAGCCAGGGGAACTGGCGGGTGAAGACCCGCTGGCCCGCTGGCGCGCGACCCGGGCGGCGACAAGTGCCGTCGTCACCGGCGAACTGCTCGATCGGCCCGCTCCCGCGTGGTACGTGGCCAACCGTCCTGATGCGACGGTCACGGACTACCTGGCGCTGCTGACGTTCGACACCCTGGTGCACACCTGGGACATCGGCTCCGCGCTCGGCGTGGACGTGCGCATGGATCCCGACATCGTCGCACCGTCGTTCTCGCTCGCCCGGCTGATCATCAGCCGTACTCCGGGCACTTTCGGGCCGCGGGTGAAACCGCCGGCGGACGCCGACCCGCAGGCGCGGTTCCTGGCGTTCCTCGGCCGGACGGTCTGAGCCCCGCGGTTTCGCGCGTGAAGGCCCCCTTCCCTCGGCTGAACCCAAGGGGAAGGGGGCCTTCACGCGCTTCGCCAGTTAGAACCTCTCACGGTTTCTCTTGACGCTCAGGGGGTGATCGCTATAGGTTCTAACTAACGCGACAAGCGCTAACAAGCGGAGGAGAAAGAGACATGTCCCGCATCGCACGCCGCCGGATCAGCACACGCGCCGCCCTGCTCACGGTCCCGCTGGCCCTCGCCGGCGTCCTCGGCGCCACGGCGCCCGCCCAGGCGGCGCCCGCCCACCACACCAAGCCGGCTTCGCTTACGTGCCAAGGCAAAGGCATCGACCGGTCCGCCAAGGTGCACTACCGGACCGAGACCTTCGTCAAGGCGCCGCTGCGCACCATCTGGAACCTGCAGACCGACGTGGAGGCCTGGTCGTCCTGGCAGAACCCCGCCATCCCCGTCACCATGAAACGTCTGGACCACGGCCCGCTGCGCAAGCATTCCCGCTTCCAGTGGACCATTCCCGTCCCGCCCGGCATGCCCTACCCGCCCGGTGACGTGACCATCGTTTCCACCGTCCGGCAACTCCAGCCCGGCAAGTGCATCCGCTGGACCGGCCCCCTCGACGGCCCCGGCGGCGTGCACATCGACGGTGTCCACGTCTGGAATTTCGTCAAGGTCCCCGGCGGCGTCATCGTCCGCACCGAGGAGAGCCACACCGGCCCGCAGGTCGACAAGGACGTGCCCGGCTCCACCGCGATGCTCGGGCAGGGCCTCGAAATCTGGCTGAAGGATCTGAAGAAGGCCGCCGAAAACCGGTAGTGAAGAGGGAAGGCCGATCGCACCCGAGGCGCGTCGCCCACCCGATTCTCCTTATGCTCCCCGCATGGAGATCATCGGGCCGGACGACGCTCTTCCCGCGCGCCGGATCCGGCGGGCCGCGGTGGCGGGCCCCGCGGGATCCGGCAAGTCGACGCTGGCGCGAACCCTGTGCGAGCGCATGGGGTTTCCGTTCGTCGAGTTCGAGTCCTTCTTCCACGCGCCCGGCTGGACGGTGCGGGAGACCTGGCAGGCCGACGTCCTGGACTTCATCAGCGGCGACGAGTGGGCCATCGAATGGCAGGGCGAGGAGGTCCGGGAGCGGCTGACCGAGCGGCTGGACGTCCTGGTCTGGCTCGATCATCCGCGTGCGATGACCGTGGCACGCACGGTCGTCCGGACGCTGAAACGCCGTGTGGGGCGCGGTTCGAAGATCGCCGGCGGCAACGTCGAGGGCCCGCTGCGCACGTTCTTCACCGATCGCGACCACATCGTCAAACTCGCCTGGCGCTATCACCCGATCATCCGGGCCCGCGTGCACAAGGTCATCGCCGAGAACCGGTATCCGGACCTCGTCGTCGTCCGTCTGCGTGGTCAGCGCCAGGTCGATCGCTGGCTCGACGGGCCCCTCGCCCGGAACCTCCGCTAGCGGAGATCCCGCACGCGCCGCACGACGCCGAGTTCGCTCCGCTCCGCCGTGAAACCCTCGCGCTCGCAGAAGGCTGCCGCGCGTTCGTTCGCCACGAAGTGCTCGGCGTACACCCGCTCGGCGTCCGCGGGAAACTGTCCGATGAGGACATCGAGCAGCCACCGGCCCAACCCGCCACCGCGATGCCGGGGATGCACGTACAGCTTGCCGATCACGTACTCGTCACCGTCGCGACCGCGCTGCCCGACGCCGGCGAGGTATCCGTCTTCTTCGGCGACCACGACCGAACCGCGGGCCACGGCGCCGGCGATGTCCGTCTCGTTCCAGCACATCCGCACTTGTCTGGCAGCGGATTCTTCGCCGATCAACGGCGCGTAGTGGGCTCGGACATACTCCTCGGCGAAGCGGCAGATGGCCATGACGTCGTCTCTGTCGGCGTTCCGCACGATCATCGTCCTGCCCCGATCCGCCAGTCCCGAGGACCTTTCGGGCAGTTCTCGATCACCGGGGTTGTCCCGGATGCGCGCCCGGTGGTAACGATACGGGCGAATCAGCTTGTGACCTACCGGTCCGCTGCGGAACCAGTACGGCCGGTCTACCCTCCGTGCGGGGAAGCCGGGGGTGTTCCGCCTCGTCGACCTCCCGATAGTGATCCCATCCCAACCAGGCCAAGGCGACGCATGCAACCCAATTTCGACGCAGGTGAGGACTTCGCACTCCTTTTGGAGCGAGAGGCCAAGAAACTCGAGGAAAAAGCCCATGCCCTGACGGCAGCGTTCACCGCGTCCGCGTCCACGGTGCGGTCTCCCGACGGCTCGGTGACGGTGACGGTCGAAGCCAACGGCTCGCTGAGCGCCATCGAGTTCGGCAACCGGGCCACCTCGCTGGGGCCTGCCCGGCTCTCCTCACTGGTCATGCAGACCGTGCGCGAGGCCCAGCGCAAGACCGTCGAGAAGGTCACCGAGTCCTACACCGAGATCAACGGCGAAGACGAGGCCGCGCGGTTGGTCCGCACGTTCCTGCCGAAGGTGGAGGACGAGGCGCCGGACGACCCGGAACAGGACAAGTGGGCTCCCGAGGCGCACAACGAGCCGCCGCCTCCTCAGGCGGGGTACCGGCCGCCGCCACCACCGCAGGCGGGCCCCCCGATGCCCCCGCAGCCCGGCCGTCCCGTGCGGCCGCCGAACCCCCCGGCGCCGCGACCCCGGCGACCGGCCTCCCCCGACGACGATGAAATGAGCCCGTGGTGAGCGGATTCGGTGTCAAGACGGAAGCCCTGAACGAGTTCGCCGGTCACCTCGACAAACTCGAAGACGCGCTGCGGAAGAGCGCCGGCATGGTGGGCAGCTGCGTGGCCGACCCCGGCATCTTCGGCATTTTCGGCGGCCAGATCTACGGCGCCGGCGCGAGCATGCACTGCGCGAAGGCGCGGGACCACCTGAACAAGTACTCCGAGAACGTGCAGGAGTTCTCGGACAGGGTGCGCGAGGCAGCGAAGAAGTACGACGCCAACGAGCAAGAGGCCGAGAAGCTGATCACCGACGCCGGCAAGGGCATCGACGAGGTGAAGGTCAAGTGAGCGACGAGTACAGCCGCAACGACTTCGGGAACGCGACCGGCACCAAGGCCGACGACTTCAAGGACGAGAACCGCAGCTTCCTCGCGGGCAGCGGGGACACCGCGGGCGCGGGCTTCTTCGATTCCGCGTTCTCACTGAAGAAGGCCGTCGACGACGGCGACAGCCTCAGCATCGGGCTGGCCTCGGCGGGAATGGCGATCGAGGTCCTCGGCATGGTCGTCGACCCGATCGGGTCGCTGCTCACCGCCGGGATCGGCTGGCTGATCGAGCACATCGTCATCTTCCGCTGGCCGCTGGACTTCCTGCTGGGTGATCCGAAGGGCATCGAGGCGGCCAAGACGGCGATCTACAACGAGGGCAAGGCCGTCAAGGAGTGGTCTGAGGATCACGCGGCCGCCACCAAGAAGTTCATGGAGAAGTGGGACGGCGAGGCCGCCGACAAGTTCCGTGCCGACATGGAAGGCGTCGCCGCCCAGATCGACGCGCTCGCCGAGTACATCAACTTCGCGGGCAAGCAGATGGGGATCGCCGGTGCCGTGATCGGCGCGGTCCGCGGCATCGTCCGCGACATCATCGCCATGACGCTGGCGGGCATCCTCAAGGCCGCGATCGTGGCGGTGGCGCTGGCGCCTGTCACCTTCGGCGGTTCGATCATCGCGGCGATCGCCTCCATCATGACCACGGTCGCCGTGGCGATCGCCAAGATCGCCAAGCAGATCGCCGACACGGCCAAGAAGCTCGCCGAGATGATCAAGATCCTGGCCAAGACGCGCGGCGCGGCCGACGAGGTCGTCAAGCTGACGCTCGCCGGTGGCAAGGTCACGCTGCCCAAGCCGAAACCCGGCGGTGGCACGCCGATGCCCGGCGGCAAGAAGCCGATCGAAGGCCCACCGCCCAAGCCGGGTGACACCACTCCGGAGGCCACACCCAAGCCCCCTCGGGAAAAGCTCAGCGACATGCCCCTCCGGGTCGTGCGCGAGAAGCTGGCGAAGGAACTGGAAGGGGTGGACGGGGCGGCGGACATCCTGAAGCGGTTCGACTACTGGAACAGCTTCCCGATCGGCGATCTGCACAAGCGGTTCCCCAAGGTGGCGGACGCGATCGAGAAGACGACCAAGATCCTCAGCGACCCGACCTACGGCGCTTCGGGCATGGCCGGGAAGACCATCGTCGAGCTGACGAAGGCCATCCCGCCGGCCGCGAACGAGAAACCGCCGGAGGACAAGGAAGAGCAGTAAAGGCCAGGGGTCCTGTACCGGTGTTCCGGTACAGGACCCCTTGTGCTTTCGTTCGGGTCATGACTGAACGGGTGAACATCTCCTCCGGCGGCGACTACGAGCCGGTCTTCGGCTACAGCCGGGCGGTGCGCGTCGGCGAGCACATCCACGTTTCCGGGACCACGGCGCGTGAACCCGCCCGCTCGGGCGACGCCTACGAGCAGGCCTCGGCCGTGCTGTCGCTCATCGAGACCGCGCTGCGCGAGGCCGGCTCCAGCCTGTCCGCCGTGGTGCGCACGGTCACCTACGTGACCGACATCAAGGACGCCGATCTGGTGGCGCGGGCGCACCGCGAAGCCTTCGCCGACGTGCTGCCCGCGGCCACCATGGTCGAGGTGTCGGCGTTGCTCGACCCGAAGATGAAGGTCGAGATCGAGGCCTACGCCATCGAGAAGTAGGTCACCTCCCGAAGGATCCGACCAGCGCTTCCGGCGCTTCGCGAGTCGCGTAGAGCTTCCAGAAGGCGTCGGCGAACACGTCCGGATGGATCACCTCGGGCTCGAAGTCCATGGGGCTCGCGGTGAGCGCCCGATGCGGCACGCTGCCCTCGATCAGCGCGCCTACGTTGACGGCCCCGGCGTAGACGCCCTTCTCCGCGAGCACGGCGTTCAGATTGTGGAAATAGTTCCGCAGCGCGGCCTGCGCCATGCCGACGTTGCCGAGGAAGGGCGCCGGGTGCAGGCCGGATTGCCCGGCGGTGAACAGGATCGCGCCGTCGCCGCGCTCGGTCATGTCCGGCAGCACGGCCCGCACCAGCGCCACCGCGGACACCAGGAAACGGTCCAGGATGAGCCGGAGGTTCTCCGGGTCCACGTCGAGCACCGGCACGATGCCCTCGCCCATGGTCCCGCCGCCGGGGTTGAACGCCACCGCGTCGATCCGGCCGATGGCGGTGACGGCGGCCGCGATCCGCGCCGGCTCGTAGACGTCGGCGACGAACCCGCTCGCTTCGATGCCGTCGCCGTCGAGTTCGGCGACGAGCGCGTCGAGGTTCTCGGTGGTGCGCGCGACGAGGGCGATACGGAAGCCCTCGCGGCCGAAGCGACGCGCGAGCGAAAGTCCCAGCACCGGTCCGGCGCCGAAGATCGCGAGCGTCTTGGTCATATGTCCTCCCGGAGACTTAAGTTGAGGGTCTCCTCAACTTATACCCGTAACTTGAGGCCACCTTCAACTTGGCTATGATGCCGTCATGACCAAACCCCTGCGGAAGGACGCACAGCGCAACCGCGACCTGCTGGTCGAGGCCGCCAGGGGGCTCTACGCGGAGCGCGGCCTCGACGTCGCGCTCGAAGAGATCGCCAAGACCGCGGGCGTCAGCATCGGCACGCTGTACAACCACTTCCCCCAGCGCGCGGATCTGGTGAACGCCGTGTTCGCCGACCGGACCGAGACCGTCGCGAAGCTGGCCGAGCACGCACTTTCCCTCGACGACGCCTGGATCGGATTGACCTCCTTCGTCGAACGGGTCTGCGAATTGCAGGCCACCGATCGCGGCTACAACGAACTCGCCTCGACGCGTCCGCCGCAGACCGAAGACCTCGAACGCGGCTACGAACTCATGACCCGGATCGTCGAACGCGCGAAGGAGAGCGGCGCCCTGCGCGCGGACTTCACCCTCGAGGACATGGCCTTTGTGACCTGGGGGATCGCGCGCACCGTGGAGGCGACCGCGGCCGTCCGGCCGGAGGTCTGGCGCCGCCATCTCGCACTGCTGTTCGACGGGATGCGGGCGCCCGCCGCGAATCCGTTGCCGGAGCCCCCGCTGCTGCCCGGGGAACTGACCCGGATCATGGGCGGCTGCGGCTGAGGGCAACCCTCCACCCCTCCGATGCGGTGAAGAAGTCCCTTGTGGACCAGTACGCCGCCGCGAGGGACGCGGCGACCGCGGGCAAGCAGCGGTTGGAGAAGTCCGGGAACGAAGCCGCCATGGACGCGGCCGTCAAGGCGATGGACGCCACGCAGGAACCGGTCACGGACACCCCCGGTCTCCTGCCGCGCCGGCCGCCGCGGAGGCCAAGAAGTGCGCGCCCGCTCAAGGACGGTTATCGAGGGGTGGGTAAAGGTTTCGCGTGCGGTGGGCGGTCTGCTCAGGGCAGTCTGCGATCGTGTCGCGAAAGCCACTTTCGGGACATCACACCTCACTGTGGCTTTCGCGGAACATCTCCAGACCATGGGTCTCGCCAAGCACCGTCGGCGGCGTAGTGAAGGCCTCCTTCCCTACCTTCAGAGTAGGGAAGGAGGCCTTCACTACCGCCTTTGCTTCAAGCGAACCCGACGGCCGCTCAGGCGGGCGGGGTGAACCCGGGCGGCATCACCATCGGCCTCCCGGTGTTCAGGCCGCCGTCGACGAGAACGGAAGTCCCGGTCAGATAGGCGAAATCCGGTGACGCCAGGGCGAGGACGGCCGAAGCGATCTCCGCGGCTTCCCCCATCCTCCGCAGACCGTGGACGTTCAGCGGCGCCCAAGCCTCCTTGAACCGCGCCCACAGGTCGTCCGGGATACCCGGCGGGCGCACCAGCCTGGTGTCGATCGTCCCCGGATCGATCGAGAACACCCGGATCCCCCTCGCGCCGTAGTCCAGCGCGGCCGCGCGCACCAGGCCTTGCACGGCGCGTTTGCTCGAGGTGTAGGCGGCGTGCCCCGGCCTGGTCTGGTCGGCCTGCGCCGACGCGGTGCAGACGATCACCCCGCCGCCGGCCTTCAGCAGATGCGGCACCTCGTACTTGATCGAGAGGAACACGCCGCGCGCGTTGGTGCGCTGCACGTCCTCCCACTCGTCGAGGGAGATCTCGTGCAGCGGCTTGCCGAGGTGGATCCCGGCGTTGTTGAACGCGATGTCGAGCTTGCCGTACCGCCGGACGACGACGTCCACAAAGGACTGAACCTGTTCGGGAACCCGGACGTCCGCCCGGAGATAGGTCGCCTCCCCGCCCGCACGGCGGATCTCCCGCTCGACCTCACGCCCGAGCTCTTCCCGCCTGCCACAGAAACCGACCTTCGCACCGGCCGCGGCGAAGGCGATGGCCGCCGCACGGCCGATCCCCGACGTCGCCCCCGTGACAAGCACGACCTTGCCCGCGAACCGCCGCCGGTCTTCCCCCGCCGTGGCCGTGTTCGCCGCCAGCATCGTGACACCGGCTGCCATCGCGCCCCCGAGCAAGGCGCGCCTGCCCACTGTTCCGTCCACGATTCCCTCCAGATGGATAGCCCCACTTCCCATAACAGAAAGTAAAGCTATCCATCTGAGAGAACTCTCAAGAATCGATCTCCGGCGTGATCCCGCCCGCCGCGGCCAGCGCGCGATGCAACGCCAGCTCCGCCGTCGGCCCTTCGGCAAGGACGATCCCGGTGCACGACCGCTGATCCGCGAGGTGCCGGATCTCGTCGCCGGGGCTCGCCGTCGGATACCACTCCGGCGAACCGGGCAGGCCGGGCAGCTTGTCGAGCCCCGACCATCCCTTCAGCACGCCTTCCGCGGCCGGGTATGCCAAGACGAACCCGATCCCGGGTCCCCCACCGACTTCCTGGGTGAGCAAGGCGGGTTCCTCGCCCAGCGCCATGGCGATCATCGCGGAATAGACGTTGGTGCCCAGCGACCGGCACAAGGCCTCGCCGAGCATCGCCCCGCCGATCCGGATGTTGATCTCGACGACCTCCGGGCCGTCGGCGGTGAGCACGAATTCGGTGTGCGCGAAGCCCTGCTCGTGTCCGGCGGCCTTGAGCACCCTGCCGATCCAGTCCGCCAAGCCCGCGTACTCGGCCGCGGGGAAGGCCACCGGGAACGCGGCGGCTTCCTCACGCCGCACCGGCTCGGGCGACAGCTGACGGGAGAGGATCCCGAGCAGCCGGGTCCTTCCCTGCCAGGTCACGGTTTCCGCGCTGTAGAGCGGGCCGGCGAAATACGGCTCGGCGATCAGATGCCCCTTGAGCGGCGTGGTCTTCGCCTCGAGTCTGGCTCGTTCGAGTTCGGCCTGATCGCGGACGAGCCAGACGCCCCGCGACGACGTTCCCGAAGAATCCTTGACCACCAAAGGAAACCCGAGCTCTTCGGCGACCATGACCGGCACCGGCCTGCCGCGGGTGAGCCCGTGTTCGTACAGCCGGTCGCGCACCGCGCCCTTGTCCCGTAGCACCCGCACGGCGGCCGCGTCCGGGCCGGGCAGGCCGAGCCGGGCGGTGAGTTCCGCGCCGGGCAGTGCCCACGTGTCGGTCGAGTTGATGATCCCGGCGAGGTCCGGGATGGCGCGCGACGCGGTCTCACAGGCCGCGATGTCGGTGGTGTCGATGTCGACGACCTCGACCCGGTCCGGCCCGAGCGTGCCGAGTTCGTAGCGGTAGATGTCGCGATTTCCGGTGAACAGCACCAGTTTCCGCCCGGCCTCCGCCGCCGCGTCGGCGAGCCTGCCCAGGCCGAAGGTGAGTGCTTCCAACAGGACGACGGTCACGAAACCCGCTCCTTCCGGTACAGCGGCTGTGCGGGTAACCCGAATCGGCGGCGTCTCCAGTCCATCGCCGCCCACGGCAGGGCGAGCTCGTCCAGGGAGGCGATCTCGCGCGGCGCGAGGCCCGCCGGGTCGACGGCTTCCCGATGCCGGGCGAAAACCCTTGCGGTGTAACGGTGCCCGGTGTCCGCGCCGATCACGACATGGGTCCGCTCCGGATTCCGCGCCGCCTCCCAGCCCGCGACGAGATACGCCGCACCGGTGGAAAGCCCGGCGAATACGGCGTGCTCACGCATGAGGCCGATGGTCGCGGCCATGGCGTGCGCGAAGTCCAGCCAGTGGATCCGGTCGTACAGTTCGTGGTCCACGTTGCCGAACGGGATGGCGGAGCCGATACCCGCGATGATCGCGTCCGGATCGCTGAACCGTTCGCTGCCGAAGGTGACACTGCCGAACGGCTGGACGCCGGTCAGGCGGACGTCCGGATCGCGTTCGCGCAGCGAGCGCGCGATCCCGCCGGTCGACGCGCCGGTGCCCACACTGCCGACGACGGTGAGCGGCCCGGACGGCAGCGCGCGGGCGACGAGATCGGCGACCTCGGCGTAGCCCAGGTAATGCACGGGATCGTGGTACTGGCGCATCCAGTGCATGCCCGGATGCCGTTCCAGCAGTTCATGCACGCGCGCGACGCGGCGCCGCTGGTCGAGGCGGAGGTCGTCCGATGGCGGCATCTGGTCCACTGTCGCACCCAGGATCTCCAGCTGCGACCGCATGGTGAGGTCGACGGTGGTCGACGCGACGATATGGCAGCGCAGGCCGTAACGATGACAGGCCATCGCCAGCGCGAGCGCGTAGATCCCACTGGAGCTGTCGATCAGCGTCTGTCCTTTTCGGACAGTGCCATCGGCGAGCAGCGACCGGACCGCGCCGAGCGCCGCGTAGACCTTCAGGGTCTCGAAGCGGATCAGCACGATGTTCGGTTCGAGCCGGATCAACGCGGGCGTCTTGATCGCGTCGGTGACGTGTTCGTGGACCAGCGCGGACATCGCGGTCACCGGCCGATCGAGCGCAGATAAGCGGCCAGCGACTCGGCGCCCGCCGCGTTACGCGGGCCGCTCACGAGGTCCCCGTACGAGATGACGTGGAACCGGTTGTCGCGCACGGCGGGCGTGTTCTTCAGCTGCGGCGCGGATTTGATGAACGCGATCTTGTCCTGCGCGGGCTGGTCGGCGTAGTCCACCACGACGATCACCTCGGGTTCGGTCTTGACCACGGCTTCCCAGCCGACACTCCCCCAGCCGTCCGGCAGATCGCGGAAGACGTTCGTCCCGCCGGCGGCGTCGATGATGTCGTCGGGAGCGGCGTGTTTTCCGGACGTGAACGGCTGGTCGGTGCCGGAGTCGTAGACGAACACCTTGGCCGGCGGTGTCTTCGGTGCTCCGGCGCGGACCTTGTCGAAGCGCCCCTTGAGTTCCGTGACCAGCTCGTCGGCCCGCTGGCGGACACCGAAGATGTCGCCGAGATTGCGCAGGTCGGTGTAGAGCGCTTCGAGCGGCGCCACCTCCTGCTTCGCCGTCGGATATTCCCAGCAGGTCTCGGTGTGCAGGTAACTCCGGATACCGACCTGCTCCAGCAGTTTCGGGGTGATCCCGCGTTCCTCGCTGAACCCGGAGTTCCAGCCCGCGATCACCCAGTCCGCCTTGGCGTCGACCAGGATCTCTCGGGTGACCCGCGAGGTGCCGAGGCGTTCGACCTTGGCGTAGTCGTCCTTCCACGGCGAACCGGCGATCGACGGGTCGCCCAGCGAATTCATCACGTAGCCGCGCATGCGGCCGGCGAGCCCGAGCGCGAACATCTTCTCGGCACCCGAAACGTCGTAGGCGACGGGACGTTGCGGCGCCGGGAAGGCGACCTGCGCACCGCAATTGGTCACCGTGGCCTGTGCCGGCGCGGTCGGTCCGGCCTCGACCTGGGCACCGCAGGCGCTCAGGAGCAGCGCCGCGGCGAAGAGCGCGGTCACCCTGGACGGCTTCATCGTGTGATCCCCTCGGTTTCATCGGCGGGAAGGTCGTACAGCAGTTGGAGCGCCCCGGTCACGGGGTGGGTCACCTGGGTGACCTCGACGCCGAACACGGCGCGGACCGTTCCGGGGGTGAGCACTTCGGCCGGGGTCCCGCAGGCGGCGAGCGATCCGCCGCGCAGCAACGCGATCCGGTGACAGACGGCGGCGGCGAGATTGAGGTCGTGCAGCGCGACGAGCACGGTGAGCCCGCAGTCGCGCAGGAACTTCAGCAGTTCCACCTGGTGGCGGACGTCGAGATGGTTGGTCGGCTCGTCGAGGACCAGCACCTCCGGTTCCTGCACGAGCGCCCTCGCCACCAGGACCCGCTGCCGTTCGCCACCCGACAGCGTCAGCACACTGCGCTGGGCGAGATGGGTGATGTCCATCCGCCGCAACGCTTCCCGGCACAGCGTGCGTTCGCGGGCCGACAGCCGGAGATTGCCGCGCTGATGCGGCGACCGCCCGAGCGCGACGACCTCCTCGACGGTGAAGTCCAGATCGGCCCGGCTGTCCTGGGTGAGCACGGCGATCCGGCGGGCGGTGTCGCGCAGACCCTGTTCGGCGAGGTCGGTCCCGTCGAGCAGGACCGCGCCGCCGGACGGCGACAACGCCCGGTAGACGCAGCGCAACGCCGTCGACTTGCCGCTGCCGTTGGGGCCGAGAAGGCCGACGACCTCGCCCGCGCCGACGTCCAGGCACAGCTCGCGGATCAGCGCCGACCCGGCCACCTCGACGGAAAGTTCGCGCAACGACAGCATCAGCGACCTCCGAACGCGTAGCCGCGGCGCCGCATGACGACGAGGAACACCGGAACGCCGATGAGCGCGGTGATCACGCCGAGCGGAAGTTCCTCGGGGGCGACGAGCGTGCGGGCGAGCAGGTCGACCCACACGAGGAAGACCGCGCCCACCAACGGCGCGAGCGCCAGCACCCGGCGGTGCCCCGAACCGGCGATCATCCGCACCACATGCGGCAGGACCAGCCCGACGAACCCGATCGAGCCGCTGACCGCCACCAGCAAGCCGGTGACGACCGCGGTGAGCAGGAAGAGCCAGCGGCGCAGCGCGGCCGCGTCGGTACCGAGGCTCATCGCGGTCTCGTCGCCCATGGACAGGACGTCGAGCGCGGTGCCGTAGCGCAGCAGGACCACGACGGCGACGGCCACCCCGAGCGCGGCCAGCGGAAGGGAGGCCCACGTCGCCGCGCCGAGGCTGCCGAGCAACCAGAACAGCACGGTCTGCGCGGCCTGGCCGTTCGGCGACAGGTAGACGAGCACGCTCATCACGGCCTGGAAGGCATACGTGAGCGCGACCCCGGTGAGCACGAGACGCAACGGCGTCAGGCCGAATTTGCCGCGGGCGGCGAGATAGACGATCGCCGTCGCGCCCAGCGCGCCGAGGAAGGCGGCCGTCGACAGCGCCAGCACGCCGAGCCCGGCGAACAGGCCGAACACCACGACGGCGGCGGCACCGACGGAGGCGCCCGACGAGATCCCGAGCACGAACGGATCGGCGAGGGCGTTGCGGACCAGCGCCTGTACCGCGACGCCGACCACCGCGAGCCCCGCGCCGACCACGGCCGCCAGCAGCACCCGCGGGGTGCGGACCTGCCAGACGATCGAGTACCCGGTGACCTCATCGCCGGTGATGGTTCCGCCGGTGATCGCCTTTCCCAAGTAGCGCAGGACATCCGTGAGCGCGACGTTCGACGGGCCGAGCGCGATGCCCGCGATCAGCGAGATCAGGAGCGCGACCGACAGCAGGATCACCGGGCCGGTGAGCCGGAGCGGGCGTGTGGTGTCGTCGTCCGGTTCCGCGAAGAGGCGGAGAGGTTCAGCCGTCACGTCCACCACGCACGATCAGGCGGCGCGCGTGGTTGTCGTACGGCGAGCCGTCGAAGTCCCCGAAGCACTCGACGCCGGTGAAGCCCGCCGTCTCGAACAGCGCCTTCAGTTCCGCGGCGCTGTACAAGAAGGAAAGGATCGACGCCTGCTTCGCCTCGCCGTCGCGGACCAGGGTCCACTCGGTCCTGAGCCGGGTCCAGTCGTCGAGAATGGTGTCGCGCATGAACACCGTCCCGCCGTCGACGTCGACCGCCTTGGGGCGACCTACCCAGCCGGCCAGCACCTCCTTGCCGAGTACGTCGACCAGCAGCCTGCCGCCGGGCGCGAGACTGGCGTAGGCGTTTCGCAGCACCGTGAGGTTGTCGCCGGGCTCGGTGAAGTAGCCGAACGACGTGTACATGTTGATGATCAGGTCGTACGCGGCGGGCTCGGTGTATTCGAGCATGTCGGCCTGGATCAGCTTCGCGGCGACTCCCGCGTTTTCGCAGGCTTCGCGAGCGCGTTCGAGCATCGCCGGGTTGAGGTCGACGCCCGTCACGTCGGCGCCCTTCTTCGCCAGCGGCACGACGTGGATCGCCGGGCCGCACGCCAGATCGAGCACCTTCGTGCCGTCGGCGACTTCGAGCAGCGGTGACGTGGCCGTCAGGCGTTCGGCCTCCTCAGCCCGGCTGGGCGGGAACATCACGTCCGCGAAGCCGACCCACAGGTCGTCGTCCTCGTACCAGTGCATCTCTCTCCGCTCGCCGGGCCGCACGATTCAGCCCCACAAGTCGTCGAAAGGTCGTCTTCGGTTCCCGGCTCCGCCACCTTTCTCGTGGAGTGATCACGGGAGGCGCGTTCGGGGCCGCTCCGTGAAGGCCTCCTTCCCTACCCTCAAGGTAGGCAAGGAGGCCTTCACGGACGTGGGCATGTCCTGAAGGCCCCCTTTGAGACGCTGGATGTCTTCAAAGAAGCCTTCAAGACATAGGGGTTCGTCACAGTGGGCACCGAACGAGTCACCGGCGCCCGCCCGCCTGAAGTACATGAAGGCCCCCTTTCCTTGCGCCTGGCGCAAGGAAAGGGGGCCTTCATGTACTCGGCAAGGTGTGAAGGTCGAGTTTCCTCGGCTGAGCCGCGGGAAGGGGGCCTTCACGCGCGGCCGCCGTGCCCGCTGTGGCCGCTGGTGCACCTGGGACGAGAGCGGCGACTCTGACGGTAGTGAAGGCCTCCTTCACTACCGTCAGGGTAGGCAAGGAGGCCTTCACGACCTGACCCGAAACACCACCCCGGCACGCCGATCACGGCGGCGGGATCAGATCGATGAGGAACGTCTGGTCGGGCGCGCCGGAACAACGCTCCCGGACCACCTCCGTACCCGCGACGGTGTCCAGGTCGCGCAGGCCCAGACACTGGCTGGTGCCGACGGGCCGGATGACGAACCGTCCCGGCTCCGCCGGATCCAAGGGGGCGATGGTGAACAACTGGTCCATACCATCGTCGTCGCAGTCGTCGCGGGACTCGATCAGGTCGTGCCCGAGCCCTTCGTTCACGACCGTGAGGCAGCCGACCCCGGTCTCCGGATGGTGCCACTGGAACTGCACGGCGTTCTCTTCCCCGACAGGATCGATGAACAGGCGTGGTGCCGCGTCACCACCGCAGATCTGCTGGGCGACGATGGCACCGGAATAGAGCCCGGTCCGATCCTGCCCTTCGGCGAGACAGAACTCGGGAGACCGGGCGGGGCGGATCTGCGCCCAGCTGCCCACTTCCCGGACGTCCAGCCCCGGCACCACGGCCGCGGTTTCCTTGGCCTTCGAGGACGCGCCGAAGGACCGCGTCAGATATCCCAAGGTCCCTACGATGACGATGGTCACGATCGCGGCCACGATCATCGGCGCGCGCCAGCGCCGTCGGGGTCGAGGTTCCGGCTCCGGCTCGGGCTCCGGCGGCGGGGGGACGGCTTCCACCTTCGTCTCGTCGGCGGGCCGCGGCGGAGTCCCCATCGCGATCCGGGTCCGGGCGTCGAGCCACCGCCGTACCTCTTCGTCGTTCAGCCCGCACGCGCGCGTGAACGTCTCGACGAACGATTCGCGAGGGAGTGTGGTGCGGCCGAGAGTGGTCGCGACCGTACTCGCCGGAAGTGTTCCCCCGAGTTCTTTCGCCCGACCGGCCAACTGTCGATAGGTCAATCCGGACCATGTTCTCAATACACGCAGTGCTGCTGTGAACTCAGCCGGTGAAGCCGTCGAGTCCGGCGGGTGAACCGTCGCCGGCGACTTCCCGTCGTCGCCCCCCTCATCAACGATCATCGCTCTAGATTGTCTGAGCCGATCTCAGCCGCGATACCGCCATTCAGCGGCGCCGGAAACAGCTGTTCGGACCACTCGAACGATTTCGAACAAGGCCGAACTGGCCGAAGGTTGCCCCTGCGCTGGTCAGGAAGTCAGGCTGGCCCCAGTCGGCCTCACCGCCGATCGAAACTGGGGAGGCCCGGGAAAGCCGGGCCGAAGAAAATGAGCAAACCAGAGGCATCCGCATGATCATCGTCAAGGGCGACGGTGAACCCGGCGGAAACTCCTGGTTCATCTCGGAAGGCGTCCACTGAAATCTCCGCACTGAAGACCGGATGACGCCGACATCGCCCGTATGGGGCGGGCGATGCGCTGATTCCGAAGAAAGACCCTCGTGCGCCGCACATCTGAGCACACGCGAGGAGTGAAAGCTGCGATTCCCGCAGTGAACCGACTGTTCGGCGCCCGTTCGAGGGCATAACCCTTCGAAATGCCCTCCGGCGGTACGTCGCGGTCTCGTTCGAACTCGGTCGTCCCTGAATTGGCGAACATCGGATTTGTGGAGCGTTGTTGATGGATAACGGTCGAAATACCGTCGCCGAAAGGCAGGTAGTCGTCGTCGGCGCCGGTAATGCGGGCCTCTGCGCGGGAATAGCCGCACTACAGGCGGGCGCGACGGCGGTCAGCGTCCTCGAAGCCGCGCCGGAACAATTACGCGGCGGGAACAGTTCCCTGACCAGGACCATGCGTTTCTCGTGGCCGGGAAGCCCTTTCATCGCCTCCCTGTTACGGGAGGCGGACAAGGGCCGGGTCGACGAGATCTTGGCGGGCCGGACCGGGTACGCCGACGAGCAGTACCTAGCCGATTGGCTGGCGGTGTCCGGCGACCAGGTGGACGTCGCCCTCATCGAATCGATCGTCCGCCGTTCGACGGACACGATCACTTGGATGCGCGACTTCGGGCAGCGCTGGGCCCCGAGACCGACGCCGCTGCCCGGTGACGTGCCGATCGTCCTCGACGGCGGCGGCCAGAGCCTCCAGGACCGGAACTTCGCGCGGTTCGAACAGCTCGGTGGAACGGTCTTCTACGACAGCGCGGTCACCGGTTTCGAGAAGACCGCCGGCGACCGGTATCTGCTCCACGGTTCCGGTCCCGCGTTCCCGATGCTCGCCGACGCGCTGGTGCTGGCATCGGCCGGTTTCGAGGCGAACACCCGGCTGCGTGAACGCCACCTCGGCGTGGAGTGGCGGGAAGTGAAGCTGCGCGGTGTTCCGTTCAACGAAGGCGCCCCGCTGGCGGCGGCCGTCGACCTCGGCGCCGACACCGCGGGCAACTGGGAAAAGTGCCACACCACACCGCAGGGCATCAACCTGCCCGACCACATGCTGCCGGGGCAGATGCACAAATCCCACGGCCTCGCCCGCTACGCCTACCCGCTGGGCGTCGTGGTCAACCGGGACGGGCGCCGGTTCTTCGACGAATCCGGCGGCTACAGCAACCTCACCTACGTCACGCTGGGCCAGAAGATCCAGGAACAGCCCGGAAAGATCGCCTTTCAGATCTTCGACGACAAGGTCGTCTCGGCGGGCGCGCTCCCGAAGGGCTACGTCGGCGACCCGGCGTCGGTGTCCGTCTCCTCGCTCGAAGAAGGCGCCCGGCGGCTCGGCATCGACGCGGCGAACCTGACCGCCGAAGTCCAGCGGCTGCACGACGGCCAGGCGGAGAAACGTCTCGACACGCCTCCGTTCCTGTTCGTCCCGGTGGTCTGCGGGCTGACGTTCACCTACGGCGGGTTGTCCGTGACCCCGGACGCCGAGGTGCGCGGCGGCGGCGAACCGATCAGCGGTCTCTACGCGGCGGGCGTGATCGTCGGCGGCCTTTACGACCAGGGCTATCCGGGCGGCACCGGCCTGATGGCCGGCGCCGTGCTGGGCCGGGCGGCGGGCACGTCCGCCGCCCGTCACGCCATCCGGTCGCGAGGAGGGGAAGCCCGTGTCGGCACCGCCGCTGGCTGAGAAGAAGATCGTGATCGTCGGGCTCGGCAAGATCGGCTCGCTGTACGCCGCGTGTTACGGACAGGCGGGGCACCGGATCGGCACCGTGGACCTCGGCGACGGCGCGGACTGGGAGCGGGTGGAGCAGGTTCCCGATCCCTCGTCGGTCGACGCCTGGGTGGTCGCCACCCCGACGGCGACCCATCTCGAGGTCGTCGACGAGATCCTGCGGCGGCAACCCGATGCCCGTGTCCTGCTGGAGAAACCGGCCTGCTACCCGGACGACCTCGCCGGTCTCGGTCGCACGGTCCGGCGCCACCCCCGTGCCCGGATCATCGTCAACGACGTGTATTCGCACAGCGAAGCCGTACAGCGCTTCGCGGCGTCGGCGCGGGACCTCGCCGGCTCCGATCCGCTCAGGAAGATCACCGTCGAATTCACCAAGAACCGGGAATTCGACGTCGCGAACGGCAGGTTCGTCGACACCCGATACGGCGAAGCCGGCTATGAGGGCTTCCACATGTTGAGCATCCTGCGAGCGATCCTTCCCGCCTCGGAATACCGGACGTATCTGCGCACGGTGCCGTCTTCGGTGACACCGGAGATGCGGGTGCGGACCACGGCGCCCGGCATCCCGGAGATCGAGCTCTACACGTCGTCGACCGGCGCCATCGCCTTCCCCGAACTGGCCGGATTCGCTTTCCCGGAACGGGTTTCGAGGGAATTCATCGCCCCATCGGCGATCCCGTACGGGTCCGAGTTCCGGTATCGGTTCGCGGACGTCGAACTCTTCTCCGGGAAGCACGTCACCCTGGTCTTCGAACCGTTCTTCGGCGCGGATCCCGACCACAAGAACATCCACGCCGTCCACATCCGGAACACCGCCGCTCCGGCGCGCCATTTCCTGATCGCCGTCAACCATTTCAAGGAGGCGCTTCTGACCCAGCTGGACCTTTTGCGGCACCTCGACGAGGGCACCACGGTGGTCCGCCCCGCCGAGCACCGGTTCCTCGCCGCGCTGGGTTCGGCGATGTTCACCGGAACCTTCCCGCAGACAACGGAAAACGAGAAGTTCGCACGAATTGGGAGCGAAGCATGACGCGAAGCATCGAGGATCTTTCGACACTGTTGCGGCCGGCCAAGGACATGTTGCCCGAAGTCTCGGAACGTGAAGTGGCACTGGCCGAGGTCACCGGCCAGATCAAGAACGACGACGCCGCCCGCGCGCTGTTCGCGAAGGCGTGCCGGTTCGAGGCACCCTTCACCGCGAGCTGGATCCACGGCCCCGGCGACGAATCCCCTTACCTGTCCTTGGAGCTGGCCGCGTCGTCGCTGGACGACGACCGGTATCGCGCCCTGCTCGCCGACGTCGTGCTGTCGACGTCGACCTCGATCCCTTACGACTACCGGGCTTTGGCCGCGGAAAAGCTCGTACGGATCGGCACGGGCGAGTACGCCGGCGCCCTCCAAGAGGTCGTCGACTCCTACGAACCGCTGCCCGCCCGGGAATTGCAGGCGAAGATCGCCGTCCCCACCGACGGCATCGACCACCTCTTCGACATCCCCGAAACGGTGACCGGCAGGCTCAACCTCCTGATCGCGGCCAGCCGCGCGAAAACGCTGGAGAGCAGGCATATGCTCGCCGTGCGGATCCTCGCGAACGGTGTCCTGCCGTCGGAACCGGTCGGCGAGGCGGAGCGGCTCATCCTCGAAGACGTCGGGACGAGCATGGTGGCGGCGTCGGACTACCTCGTGCCGTGGGACCAGGAATTCCCCGGGGAGCACGGTTCCGGCCTCACCCTCGCGGAACTGGTGCGCATCACTCTGATGTGCGGGGAATTCTCGCTTCCGGACACCACCGTGCGGCCGATCCTGGTCGACTTCTACCGCTCGGTGCTGCGCACCTGCGGCCGCTCGATCATCGGTCTGTCGGCGGGCGTGTTCCATGTGGAGCACGGCACGCTCGCCACGCCTTCGTACTACTACCAGGGCCGCGACGCGATCCTCGGCAAGGGCTGCGTGATCGACTGCGTCGGCGGGGCGGTGCTGCAGGCGGGTTCGTTCCTCGGCGGCGGCTACATGCCGATCCTGATCCACACCCACAAGCACATCCGCAAGGGTGGCCAGGCCGCCGCCTCGGAGCGGAAGCAGATCCTTCCGTGCGTCTTCGCGGCGGAGGCGGGCGCCCGCTACCCGATGGACGCCATCGGCCTGTTCGAAACGGTGGACTACCTCGGCAGGGAGACCCCGTACGAGGGCATCAGGGCCATCCCGCACGCCAAGTGACTCACGGTTCGTCCTGCTGAAAATCCGTATCTCGCGAGGTCATCGGGCAGCGCGGCTCCGTGCTGCCCGATGACCTCGATAACTGGAGGGTAAGGGAATGGGTGCAACTATGGGGGCAGAGGTCGCCGTCATCGGCGCGGGCTACGTCGGACTGACCACGGCCGCGTGCCTCTCGTCCTTGGGACACCGCGTCGTCTGCGCGGACGTCGACCAGGAGAAGGTCGACGCGCTGCGGCGCGGTGAGGCGACCATCAGGGAACCGGGGATCTGCGAACTCGTGGTGGACGGGCTGGCGTCCGGGCGGCTGCGGTTCGTCCTCGGCGCGAGCGCGGCGGCGGCCGCGGCGGATATCGTGATCCTCTGCGTGCCGACCCCGATGGGCGCGAGCGGCGCGGCGGATCTGTCCACTTTGGAATCCGTTGTGGCCGAGGTGCGGGATCTGCTGCCGCCCGGCTGCGTCGTGGTGAACAAGTCGACGGTCCCCGTCGGCACGGCGGCCCGCGTCGCGGACCTGATCGATCGCCCGGACGTGGCGGTCGTGTCCAATCCCGAGTTCCTGCGCGAAGGGTTCGCGGTCTACGACTTCCTGAACCCCGACCGGATCGTGGTCGGTTCGGCCGACCGTGACCCGGTCCCCGCCCGCCGGGTCGCCGAGTTGTACGAGCAGCTCGACACCTCCGTGCTGGTGACCGATTCCGCGAGCGCGGAGATGATCAAGTACGCGTCCAACTGCTACCTCGCGACGCGTCTGTCCTTTGTGAACACCGTCGCCGAACTGTGCGAGTACCTCGACGCGAGTATCGACGACGTGACGACCGGGATGGGTTACGACGAGCGGATCGGCAAGTCGTTCCTGCGACCGGGCCCGGGCTGGGGCGGCTCTTGCCTGCCGAAGGACACTTTCGCGCTGCTGCGCACCGCGGAATCGGCGGGCAGCGATTTCGCCCTGCTGCGAGCGGCGATCGAAACCAACGTGAAGCAGCAGGAACTCGTGGTCGACAAGGTGCGCAAGGCCGTTGGCGGCGACCTCGCCGGCGTCCGGATCGGCCTGCTCGGCTTGACGTTCAAGGCCGGGACGGACGATCTGCGGGATTCCCCGTCGCTGGCGATCGCGGCACTGCTGGCCGCCGAAGGCGCTGTACTGACCGGCTACGACCCCAGCGTCCACGCGCCGGTGGCGGGCGTGACGGACGACGTGCGGATCGCCGGGACCGCCTATCACGCGGCGAACGGGGCGGCGGCGGTCGTGCTGCTGACCGAGTGGCCGGAGTTCCGTGCCCTCGACTGGGGGCGGATCGCCGACCGGCTCCACGGCCGGTCCGTCATCGACACCCGGAACCTGCTCGACCCGAACACCGTGGCGCGGACCGGGCTTTCGTATCAGGGAATCGGTCGTCCGGACAGCGTCTGGGCCCCCGTGGCGAACGTCGTCGAAATGGTCACGCAAGCAGGATGACCCCGGGCGGACGGCGAGCGGCCCTGCTCGTCGTCCGCCCCTTCCAGCGCCGGAACAGGAGGACGGATGGCGAAGCGGACCCGGCCCTGGCCGGCGCTTTTCGCACTGTGCCTGGGTTTCTTCATGGTCATGCTCGACATCAGCATCGTGAACATCGCGGTGCCGTCGATGGTGCGCGAACTCGGCACCGAGCTGACCGCGGTGATCTGGGTGACCAGCGTGTACCTGCTCGCCTACGCCGTCCCGATCCTGCCCGCCGGCAGGCTGGGCGACCGTTTCGGGCCGAAGCGCGTCTTCGTCGCCGGGCTGCTGGTGTTCACCGCGGCGTCGCTCTGGTGCGGGCTTTCCGGTGACGTCGAGACGCTGATCGCCGCCCGCGCGGTGCAGGGCCTCGGTGCCGCGTTGATGACCCCGCAGACCACGGCCTTCATCACGCATCTGTTCCCGCCGGACGAACGCGGCCCGGCGATGGGCGCCTGGGGCAGTGTGGCGGGGCTCGCCATGATCGCCGGCCCGGTACTGGGCGGTGTGCTCGTCGACCATCTCGGCTGGGAATGGATCTTCTTCGCGAACGTCCCGGTCGGGCTGATCGCGCTGGCGCTCACCGTCGTCCTCGTCCCCGACTGGCGGCCGGGGAATTCGCACCGCTTCGACGTTCCCGGAATCCTGCTCTTCGGCGCGGGTCTCGTTTGCGTCGTCTTCGGTATCCAAAATGGACAGACCTACGGCTGGGGAACGGCCTTCGAGGTCATCGGGGCAGGGGTGCTGCTGCTGGGCGGTTTCGTCCTGTGGCAACGGGCCAACCGCCGCGAACCGCTACTGCCGTTGCGGATCTTCCGCCACCGCGACTTCTCGCTGGGTGCCGCGGCCGCGGTGACGGTCGGTTTCACGATGACCGGCATGCTTCTGCTGTTCGTCATCTACGTCCAGTCGGTGCTCGGCCTGTCCCCGGCCGACGCCGGGCTGCTCATCGCGCCGCTCGCCGTGGTGTCCGGCGGCGTCGCGCCGTTCGCGGGCAGGCTCTCGGACCGGGTGAATCCCAAGTACCTGCTGGCGTTCGGGCTGCTCTCGTTGAGCGGCGGCCTGTGCCTCGTCTCGCTGGTGATCATCCCGGCGAGTTCGCCGCAGGCCCTGCTCCCCGGACTGCTGCTCTGCGGTCTCGGGGTCGGGTTCACCTTCTCGCCGATGAACAACGTGACCCTCAACTCCGTCGAGCGTTCGCTGGTCGGCAGCGCGTCGGGCATCTTCAACACCGCGCGCCAGGTCGGCGGGGTGCTCGGCGGCGCGGCCGTCGGAGTCCTGGTGCAGGCGCGGGCGGGCGCCTCGATGACGGCGCGGGCGAACGAAGCGGCGGCGGCGTTGCCCGCCGAGTTCCGGCAGCGTTTCGTCGACGGTTTCACCGGGGAGGCCGGGGCGGAGGTCGCCGCCGGCGAGTTCGGCGGCACTCCCGAGGTCCCCCTGGATCTGCCGTCCGAGATCGCGGCCCAGGCACGGGAACTCGCCGCGCAGGTCACCGGCGCCGCGCTCACGGACGGGGTCAAGGCCGCTTTCCTCCTTCCCGTCGGCGCGCTGATCCTCGGACTGTTGTGCTCGGTGAACCTGCGCGGGCCGATCGGGCAGCGCAGATCGCCCGATCGGATGACCGCGACCCGGTGATCACCGGCGCGGACCTGGTTACCGTCGCTCCATGACTCTCGTACCGACGGTCGACCTGAGCACCTGGCACGACGGCGACCGCACTCGGCTCGCGCACGCCGTCGACGAGGCCTTGAGCCGCGTCGGGTTCCTGCAGGTCGTCGGGCACGGCATCCCGCGGACGACGATCGACGACATGCGGAAAGCGACCGCAGCCTTCTTCGCGCTCCCTGTCGAGGAGAAGCTCCGATCCGCGCCGGCCGACCGCGCCTCGGATCGCGGGTACGCGGCCGAAGGCACCGAAGGGCTGGCGTACAGCCTCGGTGAGACGACGCCACCCGACCTGTCGGAATCGTTCGTCATCGGCGCGGAGCACATCGACGGCGAGGACCCCTATGGCTTCTTCGCCCCCAACATCTGGCCCGAGCTGCCGGAGAACCTGCGTCCCGCGCTCACCGCGTACGCCGACGAAGCGCACCGGGTCGCGCGAGTGCTGCTGGAGATCTTCGAGAAGGCACTCGGGCTCCCGACGGCTACCTCGGCGCGTACACCCGGCACCCGACACGCACCTTGCGGGTGAATCACTTCGAGCGCCGCGCCGGAGCGCCCGAGCCCCTGCCGGGCCAGATGCGGCTCGGCGCGCACACCGATTACGGCATCGTCACCGTCCTCTACGCCGACCCCGTCCCCGGGCTGCAGATCCACGGTCCCGACGGCGCCTGGCACGACGTCGTCCCCGCCGAGGACGCGCTGGTGGTGAACCTGGGCGACCTCACCGCGCAATGGACCAACGACCGCTGGCGCTCCACCCTGCACCGGGTCGTGCCGCCGTCCGGGCCGGGGCCGTCACGGCGGCGAAGCGTGGCGTTCTTCTTCGACGGCGACCACGACGCCCGGTTCGAATGCCTTCCGACCTGCCAGTCCGCCGAAAACCCGCCGAAGTATCCGCCGGTCCTGGGCGGCGAGCACCTCTACGCCAAGATCACCGGTGGGCGGACCCTGGAACCCGCCGACGCGATGAACACCGCGGCCGACCGCGGCTGAGGAAGAATCCTCGGCGGACCATGTCCGGTCCTGTCCGGCGGCTCCGACGTCCCCGGCAGAAGGCACCGGAGCGGTGCCCGCCGAGAGGAGAGAACCATGAAGTACATGATCATGATGTTCGGGTCGCAGAAGGACCTCGTCGACATCGCCGGCGCCTGGAGTGCCGACGAAGTCAAGGCCCTGCACGAGTTCATGAGCAAGTGGAACAACGACCTGGTCGAGTCCGGCGAGTTCGTCGACGCTCAGGGCCTCTCCCAGCCGACGCACGCGCGCCGCGTCTCCCTGCGGGACGGCGCGCTCGTGGTGACGGACGGGCCGTACGCCGAGACGCAGGAGGTCCTGGTCGGGTACACGACCGTCGACTGCGTGAGCTACGACCGCGCGACCGAGATCGCGGCCCGGCTGGCGGCCACCCCGCATCCGGAAGGCAGCGACCTCGGCCGCGACTGGTACGTCGACATCCGGCCGTGCGCCGACAGCTTCGAAGAACTGGAGCTCTAGGTGCCGGACAGCGGCGTCGAGGATCTGCTGCGCGAGCTGTCGCCGCAGGTCCTCGGAGCCGTCGTCCGCCGCTACGGTCACTTCGACCTGGCGGAGGACGCGACGCAGGAGGCGCTGCTCGCGGCCGCGACGCAATGGCCTACCGAAGGGCTGCCCGAGAATCCGCGCGCGTGGCTCATCACGGTCGCCTCACGGAGGCTGACCGACCTCCTGCGTGCCGAGCAGGCGCGGCGCCGTCGCGAGGACACCGTCGTCCAGCGCACCTTGCCGGAGGAGCACCTCGCCCCCGCCGCGGACCGGCGTGCCGCCGACTCGGACGACACGCTCGTCCTGCTCTTCCTGTGCTGCCACCCGTCCCTGTCGCCCGCGTCGCAGATCGCGCTGACCCTGCGCGCGGTCGGTGGCCTCACCACCGCGGAGATCGCCCGCGCGTTCCTGGTCCCCGAAGCGACGATGACCCGGCGGATCAGCCGCGCGAAGGCCGGCATCAAGGCCGGCGGTGTCCCGTTCGGCATGCCGCCGGAAGCGGGACGGCTCGACGCGGTGCTCCACGTGCTGTACCTGATCTTCACCGAGGGATACGCCAGCACGTCCGGTCCCGATCTGGTGCGGAACGACCTGTCCGCCGAAGCCATCCGGCTGACCAGGATCGTCCATCGGCTGCTGCCGGACGACAGCGAGGTCGCCGGGCTGCTCGCGCTGATGCTGCTGACCGACGCGCGCCGTCCGGCGAGGACGGGGCCGGACGGCGCGCCGATCCCGATGTCCGAACAGGACCGGGGCCGGTGGAACACCGAGTACGTCGCCGAGGGCGTCGCGCTGCTGTCCGAAGCGCTGCCGCACGGGCCGACCGGGCAGTACCAGATCCAGGCGGCCATCGCCGCGCTGCACGACGAGGCGCCGAACGCCGAGGAGACGGACTGGCCGCAGATCGAGGCGCTGTACCGGCTTCTGCTGCGGCTCTCCGACAATCCGGTGGTGGCGCTGAACCACGCCGTCGCCGTCGGAATGGCCCGAGGGCCGCGAGAAGGCTTGGCGGCGTTGGAAGAGCTCGGTGACCGGATCTCCGGCGACCACCGGTTCCACGCCGCTCGCGCGCATCTGCTGGAGATGGCCGGAGACACCGCCGAAGCCGTCGAGTCCTATGTGGAGGCCGCGCGGCGCGCCACGAGCCTGCCGCACCAGCGCTATCTCCACACCCGCGCCGAACGCCTGCGCTGATCATGAGTGGCGAGCCGGGCTTGGGGGTCGTGAGTGGTAAAGACGGTTCTAACCGTCCTTACCACTCACGACCCGCCCAGCCCATGTGACACCGGGTGCTAGCAGCTGACGAGGAGCCCGGTGACCGCCGTGCAGGTCGCCGACGCGGTGTCATTGGCCGCGTTGGGGTCGGCGACGGAACTCTGCGTGATCTTCGCGGTCGTCTTGACCGGTCCGACGGTCAGCAGCCCGGTCGCCACCGAGAACTTGGCCGTGGCACTGGCACCGGACGCGAGGGACGAGAAGTCACAGTTGACGACCTTCGTGCCGCTCGGGTTCGAGCAGGCCGGGGAGCCGGTGAAGCGCAGCCCGTCGCCGAGGGTCGACGCCACCCGGATCCCGGACGCCGCGGCCGGGCCCGCGTTCGTGACCTTGACCGTGAAGTCGATCGACGACGTCAGGAGCCCGCGCGGGGACGCGGTCAGCGTGACCCCGAGGTCGGCCGTGCTCGGCGTGTCGGTGATGGTCAGCACAGGGCCGTCGAGGATCTCGAAGCTGTAGTTGTCACCGACGAACTGGTGCTGCAGCGTGACATCGCCCAGCGGGGCGTCGTCCTTGACCCGGAAGGTGAACACCACGGTCTTGCTCTGTCCGGGGGTCACGGTGCCGACGCCGCCGCGGATGCTGCCGCCGAGCATGTCGCAGGCGAACGCGCCGGGACAGGACACCAGGTCGACGATCCCAGGGAGCGGGGATTCCTTTCCGTAAAGCGTCGCCTTGCCGCCCTCGATCGTCGACGTCGCGTCGGCGTTGTAGACGGTCTGCGTCACGGTGAATGTCTGTCCACGTTGGACTGTTGTCGGCGAGACCTCCACCGCGCTGGTCGGCGGGGCGGCGAGAGCAGAGGTGGGCGTCACGAGCATGATCGTGGCCACCGCGGCCACCAGAGACAGAATCGAGGCTCTTCGAAGCTTCATTCGGTTCTCACTATTCCGGTCGGGGGCGTCGCGCCGATCGGTGCGGACAACGATCAGTCGCCCAGGAACGGACCTTCGTTACCGGTGTTTCCCACCGGCCGTCCCAAGGCTCTCACCCGCTCGGAGCAACCCGCTCGCGTGTTCCAGGTGCACAACACGCGCCTTCGGTCAGCAGTTCGATCACCACGCTCGTTCCCAAGCTGTGACAAAACGGCGGCTAGCTCGCGCCGTCACCGCGGAGCGCGGGAAGCAGATTCGCCTCCTCGTAGGCGAAGTGCTCTTCGAGTCCCTTCACGACGCGCTCGAACTCCTCTCGCAGCACGGCGCGTTCGATCTTCCCCTTACCCTGCAGCAGCAGTTGATCGAGATCGCGCAGTGCGCGGGACACGGTTTCGTGCTCCTGACGCAACCGCTTCAGCGCCGGCGCGAGCCCGGGATGGGCCTTCTCGATCGCGGTGAACGCGCCGTCCTCGCGGAGATGATGCATGCGCAGGTCGTTGCAGAAGGTCACGCAATGGCCGAGCAGCTCGCGCCGCGGATTCCGCCGGTCCGCGACCGGCGCACCGTCGAGTTCGGCCCGCGCGGCCGCCAGCGTCTTGCGGAGCTCCCCGTGATGGACGAGCAGCTGGTCGGCGATCGCCCGGCCGCGGGCGGCATCGACTTCCAAGAGATGCAGCGTGAAACCCCGCTGCCCGCCTTCGAGCGGCACGGCACGCGCGGCATGCGGCACGCCGTCGATCTCGAGTGTCGCTTGTGGACTGACCAGAAGGTCGCGATACCAAGGCGAATCGCCGTCGGGCGCGAACGCCAGGTACCGGCTCCCGGACGGGCGGCAGTCGACACGAGTGGTGCGGGGACGCCCCGTTTCGGCGTCCGCGGTGGTCATCAGCACCGGTACTCCCCAGGTAGCATCATCGTGAAAGCTATTTTGCTTTGCAAGCAAAGTCTCTTTGTCTGCAAAGGTATCCAGGAGGGTGCCCTGTGTCAACCGAGGACATGGAAGTCGACGACGCCGTGCGGGCTTTGCTGCTGCTCATGCCGCGGATGGTCGGACGCGCGAAGCGGATCAAGATCCCCGAAGAACTCCAGTCACTGTCGCTGGCTCCGCGTCATCTGTCACTGTTGTCGTACCTGCTCTTCGACGGGCCCATGACGGTGAACGAGCTGGCCGAGCGCCTGGAGGTCGCCCCGACCACGGTGAGCCTGATGGTCGGCGAACTGACCAAAAAGGACGTGCTCGACCGGCGCGAGGACGAGACGGACCGGCGGCGGCGGATCGTCGCCATCGCCGAGCCGATGCGGCCCGCGATCGACGGCTGGCTCGCGCAGGGCGCCCGCGCCTGGCAGAAGGCGCTCACGCCGTTGACCCCGGCCGAACGGCGCGTGTTCATCGATACCCTGCGCGCCTACGAAGACGGACTGACCGACTAGGAAGAGCGGTGCGCTACCTGCTCATGCTCTGCGGGACCGCCGGCGATCCGGCGGTCACCACCGACATCACCGAACCCTGCCGCGCCTGGGGCGAAGAGATGACGCGACGCGGCCTGCGCGTGAACGGAATGGGACTGCACCCGCCCGAGTCGGCGACGACCGTCCGTGTCCGCGGCGGCGAGGCACTGCTCACGGACGGTCCGTTCGCCGAGACGAAGGAACAGATCGGCGGAATCAACATCCTCGAATGCGACAGCCGCGAACAAGCCGTCGAGGCGGCGAAGACCCACCCGTGGGCCGCGATCGGCACGATCGAGGTCCGCGAACTGCTTTAGGCGATCCGGACGGTGACCTGGTTGTCGGCGTAGGTGTAGGCCACGTATTCGAATTCGACGCCGGTGCGTTCGACGTACTCCAGCCACGCCTTGTGCTCGTGCCGCTGCCAGCCGGGGTAGTTGAAGAATTCGTCGAAGTGCACGATGCTGCCGGACCGCAGACGCGGGCCCACCAGATCGAGTACGGTTTTCGCGGAGCTGTACAGATCGCCGTCCACGTGAAGGAAATCGACGACGCCTTCGTGCCGCTCGAGAAAACCCGGAAGCGTGTCGGCGAAAAGTCCGACGACGAGTTCGGCTCCGGGGACGTCCGGCAGGTCGTCGCGCGCGAACGAACCGGCGGGCATCCCGTTGAGCCAGTTCTCCGGGAGTCCCTGGAACCAGTCGAATCCGTAGGTCTCGACACCACCGCGGGCCTTGGCGATCGCGCGCAGCGTGTTCCCGCTCGCGACACCGAATTCGAGGGCCATTCCCCCGGACGGGGCAAGGGAAAGCGCGTACGCGAGAGTCTCTTGTGGACGCGCGAAATGCTTGGTCCCGGTCAGATGCTCACGGGCGAAACGATTGCTGTCCCTGGCCGCGTCCTGGTCACCGGCGTAGATGATGTCGCGACGGCTCCGGATTTCGAACTCGACGATCCGATCGAAACAGCGATCCCCTTGGCGGACGATCTCCTCCCGCAGTTCCGCGGCGACCCGTTCCAGTTCCTCGGTATAAGGATCATGGAATCGGCGGGCGAGCCGGTGCAGGCCCCGGCCGAGCGTGCCGCGAGCCGACCGGCTCAGGGTTTTCAGGGCTGAATGGGGTACCAGGTGACGCATCCCGGGACGATACACCAGCACCATCCGGGTGAACGGCTCCAGAACGCGCGGGGCCGGTTTCGTTGCGGTAACCGAGGGGGCCGCTCCTAGCATCGCGATCGCCGCCGGTACTCGGGTGCCGGCACCGGAAAAGGGAGCGCGATGAGCAGGATCGTCATCTTCGGGGCGGGTGGACGCGGCGGGCGCCGCGCCGTCGCCGAAGCCGTGAGCCGCGGGCACCAGGTCACCGCCGCCGTGCGGGATCCCGGCCGCCACCCGGATCTCGCCGGGGACAACGTCACCCTGATCGCCGCCGACGTCACCGTCGCGGACGACGTCGCGAAGGCCGCCGCCGGGCACGACGCCGCGATCAGTTCCATCTACCGCGCGGACCTTCCGTCACGCGAGTACTACCCGGCCGCCGCGCACGCGCTGATCGACGGCCTCGGCCGGGCCGGTGTCGCGAGGCTGGTCGTCGTCGGCGTCGGGTCGGCGCTGGAGATCGCTCCGGGCGTCGCCTTCCACGACCAGCCGGGCCGGCCGCCCGAGCACCGCGAGTTCTCGCTCGGGCACACGGCGGAACTGGAGGTCTTCCGTGCGTCCGGCGGCGGGCTCGACTGGGTGGTCATCGCGCCGCCGCCGGCGATGATCGACGAACACGCCGAGCGCACGGGCTCGTACCGCAGCGGGGACCACCGGGTGCTGCCGCGCGCGGCGGACGCGGGACCGTTCTCCTACGCGGACCTCGCGGTCGCGCTGGTCGACGAGATCGAGCGGCCGAAGCATTCACGGATGATGGTCGCCATCGACCACTGACCGGCGTCGTGAGTGGCGATTCGGAGTTGGCGGCAGGAGCGGGACTCGCCGACCAGGCACCTTCCAACTGTTCATAACGGACTTTTCCGCGGTGACAGTGTCCGACTTGGTGATTTGCGCTGTTCGGCGAGGGGGTCGTGGGGGGGGGGTTTGGGTGGGGACCCAAAAACCCCCCCCCACCCCCCCCCCAAACCCCCCCCCCACGTACCCCCCCCCAC